>JAFGDP010000039.1 GCA_016932075.1 Chitinispirillaceae bacterium
ATGACAAGGTGAAGAAAGAGTTTGTCATGCGCCAGCTCGACAAGATCACCGTGGTGGGCAAGTCCGAGCCCGTGGTCGTGTATGAGCTGGTCGGCCGCGCCGGCGCCCTGGAGGAATCAGCGGAGCGGCTTTTGGCACTCTACGACCAGGGACTCAATTATTTTTATGGAAGAGAGTGGGACAGCGCGATCAGCACCATGGAGGAGGCTGACCTTCTCGAGCCGTACCGGGCGATCGCGCCCAAAGGAATGACGCCGTCGAAAAGGATCATCGGATATTGCACCATGTATAAAGAGCAGCCTCCGGGTCCCGAATGGGACGGCGTGATACAGTTGACAACAAAATAACCTGTTCCTAAAGGAGACACGCGTATGCGTTCCATCATTACCATGCCGGTAAAGATCATACTGGGAATCGCGGGAACCGTCATTAAAATAGTCACCCTTCTGGTGAGCTTCCTCCTCAAGACCGCCCGGTTTGCCGGCGGACGCCTGTTCACCGTGATTGTCGGCGGCGTCGTCGGATTCTTTTTAGGGAAGAAGTATTTCGCAAAGAAAAATGAGGAAGAGAAGCAAGAGTAAAAGCGGGAAGAACAATACATGATACTGGAGGGGAATGGGTTCCCCTGGCCTTTCAAGCAGGGACGCGTTATACCGCGCCCCTGCTTGAAAGACACACTCCTTCAATGCTGACCACCGTAACTTTGCGAGATAGAATTCTGACTTGCCCTTCATGAATTGCGACACCAGCCACTACAAAATTATCGTTTTGTTCCCACGCAAACGGATCTCCCGATTTATCGAAATAAAATAAGTATATAATGTATTGTCGTTTGGCCATAAATAAAAAAGGCGACCAGGTGAGGTGCAACCCTCAGCGAGCCGCAGCGGCAGCCCTCCTAATCGCGCAAATAATAATACCTGAAGCCATGGAAAAAGACAATAGTGAATATCAACCGCTTCCGCAGGTAAAACCTCCTCATTCCCCCATTACCCGAACAAACACCTTCCGCTGCCGCGGCCGGTTGTCGTGGTCAATAACCATGAAATCCCTTTCGCAATGTCCGCAAATGTGGATAAATGTATTTTAAAAACAACAAGACGGCCGTATGAAATGACCGCAGAGCGGCCATAATATGCGGCAGAAAAAGAGGGAAAGAACAATGCAAAAAAGCATAAGGGCAATTAAAAAATCCTCGCAGACTGACGGCCAGGATGATGACTATAACGGCAATCCCGAAGAGTGCATTGATATCCTTGAACGATTACGAGAAGAGGCAGAGGCGCTTGGTTATGAAAGTACAGTCGCATTTCAAAGAGTTGTTGGCGTTATTCGAAAAAAATAGCGTGGAATACGTTATTGTCGGCGGGTATGCCATGGCGTTTCACGGGTATCCCCGTTTTACAAAAGACATTGACATCTTTATCAGGAACTCGGTTGAAAACATCGGCAGGGTAAGGAAATCATTAATCGCGTTTGGATTCGGCGAGGATGCTCTAGATGAGTCGCTTTTTTCAGAGCAGGGAAATATCGTCCAATTCGGCATTGTTCCCCTTCGGGTGGATATTATCAATGAAATCGACGGCGTTGGATTCGACGAGGCAATGAAAAACAGCGTACGGGGCAAATACGGTGATATCGAAGTGAATTTTATTGGCAGAATTGAATTGATAAAAAACAAAAGGGCTTCAGGAAGAGAACAGGATGCTCTTGACGCGAAAAAATTGGAAAAGAATAATCACGCTATATAAAAAAATAACAGGATTTGGAATACAACCGGAATTGCATAGTATCTTTCCTCCTCATTCCCCCATCACCTGAACAAACACCTTCCTTTGCCGCGGCCGGTTATCGTGGTCGATGACCACGATCTGCTGCCAGGTGCCAAGGTGCATTTCTCCGCCCGTAAAGGGCACGGTGATGCCGGGTCCCATGAGGGTGGCGCGTATGTGGGAAAAGCCGTTGTCGTCGCCCCAGGTCTGCGAGTGGTGGGAGCGCATTGAACGGGACGCGATCGCTTCGAGCCGCTCCTTGACGTCCTGCACCAGGGCGGGTTCGTATTCGATGGTGGAGATGGAGGCGGTTGAGCCGGTGGCGAACACGGTCACGATGCCGCTTTGGATTTTGGAATCGGCAATGATGGAATGGACGTCGTCCGTGATATCGGCCATGTCAGAGAAGCCTTTTAAGGGGAGGGTGATTGATTTGCCGAAGACCATGGTGCCTGCTCCTTGGAAGGTGATGAATCGCAATGAGTGCGGCCCGAACTGCTCCGGGCGGCCTGGCTGTCTTGTTTGAAAATATTTTTGGTCACCCTGCCTGCTCCTCCTTTTTTTAATTTAAGGGATATGGCCGGCAATTTCGATGACAGTGCCAAGGAAGAGGTGCGCCTGCGCGCGGACATTGTTGCGGTGGCGGGCAGGTATGTGAAACTCAGACAGTCAGGGGCGACCCTGAAAGGATTGTGCCCGTTTCACAAGGAAAAAACGCCCTCGTTTCATGTGAATCCGTCACGCCAGTTTTTCCACTGTTTCGGGTGCGGCAAGGGCGGTGACGTGTTTACGTTCCTGCAGGAGATCGAGGGGGTCACGTTCCCGGAAGCGCTGCGCATGCTGGCAGAGGAGACCGGAGTCACGCTTACCAAGCGGACCGCGCAGGTCCAGGAAGCAACACCAGCCCCGGCGCTTTCCAAGACGGAGATGCTTGACCTGCACAAAGAGGCTGCTGTGTATTATTACTCCCAGATCAAAAACTATCCGGAGGTGGTGGATTATTTCAAGGAGCGGGGCCTGACAGCCGAGACCGTGCGCGATTTCAGGCTCGGGTATGCGCCGCCCGGCTGGACCTCGTTTATAGGGGTTGCCGAGAAAAAGGGCATAGCCACTGAGGCGCTGGTCGCGTGCGGCCTGGCAATAAAGAGGGATGATGGGACCGCGTATGACAGGTTCCGGGACCGGATCATTTTCCCGCTTTTCGATCTTTCAGGCAGGATTGTCGGGTTTGCGGGGAGGGGCAGGACCAGTGACGCAGTGCCCAAGTATTTGAATTCGCCCGAAACGCTGCTGTACCGGAAAAAGGAGTATCTGTACGGGCTGAACATGACCCGGCAGCAGATCAAGGACCAGAAGTATGCGATTGTTGTTGAAGGGTACATGGATTATCTGACCATGTATCAGGCAGGGATTACAAATGTTGTGGCGACTTCAGGTACGGCGCTTACGCCGGAACACGGCCATCTGCTCAAGCGGTTTGCGCCGCAGCTGGTGCTGGTGTTTGACGGTGACGAGGCCGGCCAGGCGGCTGCACAGCGGGGCGTTGTAACGCTCGGGCCGCTTGATCTTGAGGTGTCGGTGCTGGTATTGCCTCCTGATGAGGATCCGGACTCGCTGGTTAAAAAACAGGGAGCGTCGGGTTTTCACACGCTTCTGGAAAAGGCGGAACCCGGGAACCGGTTTGTTATTGAAAAAACCATTGCCGAGGTGGGTTCTCCCACGCCGCGGGGCCAGAAAGCGGTTATTGAGCAGCTTGCGCCTTTTGAGGCATCCATGACCAACACGCTTGCGCGGAGCGCCTTTAAAAAGGAGCTGGCAGAGCGGCTTGGCATTGATGAAAAGTCGGTCTATCAGGTCGTGCGCAGGGCCGGATCATCGGGCCGCGCGGCCGCCGTTCCGGTGCAGGACGATGCCCTGTACCTGCGGACCCTTGAAGGCAGCTTTCTTCACCTGCTGTTCACCACACCTTCCTATATTAGCGAGGCAGGACGGTATATATCGCCGGATATGCTAACGGATCGGACGGCCGCTGATATATATTCCATACTGCTTGAAGTATATGGAACGTATCGAAATCTTGAAGCTTTTCTGGATCGCGTCGGGGAGGGGGATACGCGGCGCCTTGCATCGCGAATGCTCGTAACGCCGGCTCTCGCGGAAAACAGCCACGATGAACTGGTGCAGAAGATCATTTACCTGAGGAAAAAGCATCTCAAGTCAAGGATCCGCGAAAACAGAATTCGTCTGAAGACAGAGGCGGACCCGTCTCTCAAAACCGATCGCATGCGCCGGATTCAGGAAGATTTGCAGCAGCTTAAGGAGCTTGAAGAGGGAGAATGATAAGGAAAAAGGAACAGAATTCACACGACACGATCCAGACTGACCGCACCACAGCGCGATTGCGCAAGCTCGCGGCGCTCCAGGGATTCGTCACCGAGGCGCAGATCGAAGAGGTGGCCCAGACCACGGGCGAACGCGAGCGCATCCAGAAGATCCTTGCCCAGGAAAACATCACTGTAAACACCTTTGTCAAGGAAAAGGCGGCGCCGCTCTACGAGCGCAGGATGCGCCGGATGGTTGCGACGCGGCGTCATCCGCGGTACACTGATCCTACCTGGGTGTACCTTAATACGGTCGGCCGGGTCCCGCTCCTGACCCGGGGCGAGGAGACCGAATATGCCATGCAGATGGAGTATGCCCAGGGAAAGCTGTTTGACATGTCCTTCCGTTCCACGATCGCGCTCGGCAGCCTGTACCGGATAGCTGATGAGCTGCGGCGCAAGGAGCTCGAATGCGTTGACGTGCTCCAGGTCGAGGAGGAGCAGGTGCAGGGCGAGGAGGAGGTTGAAAGACTGCGCGCCGAGTTTTTAAAGGTCACGACGCTTATCAAGCGCAAAATGACCGTGATCGCCAACCTGCTCGAGGAAGCATCGGCGCGGGGCGCGAAAAAAGAGAGCACCGACCTCAAGGATAGGTCTTCGGCTCTGCAGGACGAGGTGGTTGCCCTGTGCCGGCAGCTCAACCTGAATACCAAGCAGATCGAGCTTATTTTGGACCAGTATAAGAGGCACCTGCGGGATAATGAAAGGGGCCGGGTACTCGAAGAGTTCACGCACTGGGAGGAGATGCGCAATCAGGCAAAGTACGCGATCATTGAGGCTAACGTGCGGCTGGTGGTATCGATTGCCAAGAAGTACATCATGCGCGGCATGGAGATCATCGACCTGATCCAGGAAGGCAACCGCGGGCTGATCAAGGCCGTGGAGAACTTTGACTACCGCAAGGGATACAAATTCAGCACGTACGCGACCTGGTGGATCAGGCAGGCGATTTCCCGCGCCATCAACGACAAGTCAAAGGCGATCCGCATTCCGGCGAACACGCTTGATCTTGTCAATAAGACGGTCCGGCTCTGCAAGAAGTGGGTCATGGAGTACGGGTATGAGCCGAGCCATGACGAGCTTGCCGAGGAACTCGGCACCACGCCTGCCAAGGTGCAGATGGCGCTCGAGTATTCGCTGGAACCGATCTCGCTTGACATGGAGATCGGCAATGACGGCGGCACCACGGTGGGCGAGTATATCGAGGACACCACGGCCGAGGACCCGTCGCAGCGCATATCGCTCCTGCATCTGCGGGAGCAGATCAGGCAGGTGCTGGATTCGCTCGCTCCCAAGGAGAAGGAGATCGTGGTGATGCGGTTTGGACTTGATGACGGAAGGATCAAGACCCTCAAGGAGATCGGCGAGATCTTCAATATTTCACGCGAGCGCGTGCGCCAGATCGAGACCAAGGCGCTCTCCAAGCTCAAGCACCCGAGCCGCACCAGGACGCTCATGGCGTGGCGCGACGAGCGCAGCGAGACCGGCAGTTCTGAAGAGCCTTTTTGACGCCGGTTTGACACGATTCCGCATTAGAGAAATGAGGCTTTTTACCCCGTGTGACGGTGAACGTGACAATTGCTTTTCGCACCTCCATTATGTAATTTTTTGTTAAGAACTTACCGTATGGTTTCCCGCCTCCAAGGGGCTGCCGGTTATGGCGTCGCGCGCAGAAGATCTCACCATCAATTACGAAGAAGATGGTGTTGTGGTCGTCAAAGAGCTGGACAAGGTGCTGCTCTCAAAGGGCGCGTGGGCCACTATTCTTTACAAGTATGTGCAGTGGGACCGGTCCAAGAATGACTATGGTCCGGAGCGGTATTCGATCAGGCGTTACCGAAAAATGGACGACGAATACCGTCAGCAGGCAAAGTTCACGATTTCTAGCAGGGACCAGGCGCTCAAGCTGATTGACGCCTTGAAAAAATGGACCGATTCAGAAGCTGATCCCGATTGATACTACACCGTCTAAACAGGACGAAAACAGAAAAAGACCTTCCATGAGTTCTTTTTGGGGGTGCGGGTTGTTGTCTTTCCATGCAACGTCGCTCTGGACCGGAAATCCTGCTCCGATGCGAATAGCAAAGGGGAACCGTTTTTTAAGGTACCAGGCCCTTCCCCAGTTCAGGCCGATGGTAAGGTAGGAAAGCTCAATACTATAAATGTTGTTATCGCCCCGCTCGCCGGGTATTTCAACGGACAGGTCCCCTTTATTGGCGAAGATCCCGGCAAAACTGTACCGGTGATAGTAGTACCGGTATCCGCCGCCAGCCGCCCAGCTTTTTGTTCCCAGAACCGGCAGTACATACTCGCCTTCGACAGCGGCAGCGTGATGTTCGTTCATGCGGAATTCATAACCGCCATAGAATCCACCCATAAGCAGGGACAGGGGATTGGTCTGGATCCGGTGGTGCCGGAGGGGAATGGAGTCTTCCTGGGCGAAAAGAGCGGCGGCGCTGAACATGACAAAGGCGAGCATGACGCAGTGTCGGTTGCATGTTTTCATGGCATAAAAATAAATAGTGCGGATGGCGGTCCGGAAATGATCGTGTGCTGTCCGACAGCAACGGCCGCCCTGTGCGCGCACTCGTTTACGGGTATTTAGCCAATCAAACCCCTCCTATGTATTATTTTTGCACTTTGCCGGAACAGGAGTGGTCCATGGAGGACGAGAAGGAGCGTTTGCGTGCGAACCTGGAGGCGATCCGGGAGCGTATCGCCCATGCGTGCGACAAAGCCGGGAGGTCCAGGGACTCGGTACGCCTTGTTGCCGTGACAAAAACATATCCGAAGGAGACCGTTCAATCGCTGATTGATATCGGCGTCAGGGAGATAGGGGAGAACCGCGTGCAGGAGATGGCGGCCAAGGCGCCCGGGCTCAAGGGTGATTTTATTTTGCATATGGTCGGCCATCTCCAGACCAACAAGGCAGGTCAGGCACTCCGTTTTGCCTCGTGGATTCAATCGATCGACAGCGAGCGGCTGGTGTCCCGCATTGAGCAGTGCCATGCGGGCGGGGAGAAGGTCAAGGCTCTGGTCGAAGTCAATACCACGGGGGAGGCCTCAAAGTCAGGCTGCGTGCCGGATCAGTGCCGTCGGCTCTGCGAACGGGTCGCGGCAAGCACTGCCCTTGAGCTGCGTGGTCTTATGACGATCGGGCCTCTGGAAGGAGATGAGTCGCGAGTGCGCGAAAGTTTCAGCAGGTTGCGGCGACTGGGCGAGTCTGTCGCCGACCTCGTACCGATGCAGCTGCTGTCTATGGGCATGTCGGGCGATTTCGAATGGGCGATCGAGGAGGGATCCACCATGATCCGTATCGGGACCGCACTTGCAGGAGCGCGGCCCGGATGATTGCGGTGCTCCTGATCCTGGTCCGGGGATATGAACTGCTTATCGTGGTGCGCGTTCTCCTGTCGTGGACGCGTGCAGATCCGCGCAACCCAATCATGCACTGGGTCGTGCTGCTTACGGAACCGGTGCTGGCTCCGGTCCGGCGCATCCTGCCCACGGGACGGTCAGCATTTGATTTTTCACCGCTGGTCGTGATTTTGGCACTTGGTCTTCTCGAACGGATTGTCGTGAGGATGTTACTGTGAAGCAACTGGCCGTTTCAACGAGAAAAAGGAGTCGGTATGCGTATTACGCCCCTTGATATCAGAAAACAGCCGTTCAGAAGGACGCTGCGCGGGTTTGATCCCGACGCGGTGAACAGCTTCCTTGAGATGGTGGCCACCGAATTCGAGGGAATCATCAGGCAGAACAGTGAGTTTGCGACCCGGATCAAGCAGCTCGAGGAAAAAGTCGAAGGGTATGCGAAGATCGAGCGTACGCTCAACGAGACCCTGCTCACGGCCCAGAAAATCACTGACGAGGCGCGGGTGAATGCGCAGAAAGAGGCCGAGCTTATTATCAAGGACGCCACGATCCGGGCCGGCGTGCAGGAAAACGAGATACGGCAGCGCGTGATGCAGCTTGAGAACGATCTGGCATCGCTCAAGAACCACCGGGACACGTTTCTTGCCCGGTTCAGGGGAATGCTCACGACCCAGCTTAATCTGCTCAGCGTGATCGGCGGCGACCTGCAGGTGCCGGTTGACGATAAAGATATCGAGCCGGTGGCAGAGCTTTCGGATGAAAGCGAGAGCGAGACCGACATCTCGGACGCGCCGCGCGGCGCTCATACGCCTCTCGGCGCGCAGCGCGATGGGTGAGACCGGCATAGCGGTTCGTCTCAAGCCCCGTTCAAAAAGCGACTGGATCAGGGCCGGGACGGGGAATGCGCTCGAGGCGGGCGTGACCTCGCCGCCGGTGGATGACCGCGCGAATGAGCACCTGCTGCGGCTTGTGGCAAAGCGGCTCCGTGTGCCGAAACGGTCCGTGGTGATACTGAAAGGGTTTCACAGCAGGGACAAGGTGATTGCCGTGGAGGGGATGACGAGAGAAGAAGCAATGCGTAAGTTGACAGTTAAAAATTAAGGGGTGGAAGTTCAAACGGCAGCGGTACCGTTTATCGTTTGCTGCAGAATCCCGGTTACTGACAACGGTCGACTGGCAACTGATAACATTTATCGTTACAAGGAACAACGATGCCTTCATTATTCGACAACATTCAGGAAGCAAAGGCGGTCATTGAGAAAAGAACCAGGCTGGCGCCGCAGGTCGGCATCATTCTGGGTACCGGACTCGGAAAGCTGGCTGATGCCATTCAAAAGGAGGCCGAAATCCCGTACGAGGAGATACCCCATTTTCCCCTGTCGACCGTTGAGCAGCACGCCGGCAGGCTCATACTGGGTACACTCTCCGGAAAACGGGTCATGGCCATGCAAGGCCGGTTCCATTTTTACGAGGGATACACCCTGCAGCAGATCGTGTTTCCGGTGCAGGTGATGAAGTTCATGCATATCAACACGCTGGTCGTGTCGAACGCCTGCGGCGGCCTCAATCCGCTCTGGCCGCCGGGCACCATCATGGCGATCACGGACCATATCAACCTTCTACCGGGCAATCCGCTCATCGGGGTAAACGACAACCGGGTCGGTCCGCGCTTTCCTGATATGTCCGAGCCTTACTCAAAGGCTCTTATTGAACTGGTTTCCAGGGTCGCGCTTGAGAGCGGCATCAGGATCGAGCGGGGCGTGTACGCGGCCATGACCGGACCATCACTTGAGACGCGCGCCGAATACCGGATGCTGCGGCTTATCGGCGCCGACGCCATCGGCATGAGCACGGTGCCGGAGGTGATCGCCGCAAAGCATGCGGGCATCAGCGTGCTCGGTCTCTCGGTGGTGACCGATTCGTGCCTGCCTGACGCGCTTGAGCCGACCGACATCAAAAAGATCATTGCCACGGCCGCACGGGCCGAAGGACCGCTTGTCACCCTTATTGAAAAAACGATTGCCTGTCTATGAAAACGTCACCGTTCGCTCCTGCAACAAGTTCGATCAATTTCCCGGCCATTGAAGAAGAGGTTCTTACCTTCTGGAAAAAGACCGGCGCGTTCGCGGCAAGCCTTGACAGCACAGCCGACTGCGGCGCGTTCGTGTTTTACGACGGCCCGCCGTTTGCCACCGGCCTGCCGCATTACGGCCACCTGCTCGCCGGCACGCTCAAGGATATTATTCCACGGTACTGGACCATGCGCGGTAGGTACGTGGCGCGGCGCTTCGGATGGGACTGCCACGGACTTCCGGTCGAAAACGAGATGGAAAAGGAGTGGAAGGTTTCGGGCAGGCAGCAGATCGAGAAGGTCGGCGTGCATCTGTTCAACGAGGCGTGCAGGTCCATCGTGCTGCGCTATACCGGCCAGTGGGAGACGATCGTGGACCGCATGGGCCGCTGGGTGGATTTTGCCGACCAGTACCGTACCATGGACCCGCCGTATATGGAGAGCATCTGGTGGGTATTCAAGCGGATCTGGGAAAAGGAGATGATTTATCGCGGATTCCGCGTGCAGCCCTACTGCCCCCGGTGCGCCACCCCGCTCTCCAATTTCGAGATGAACGAGGGATACCGGGAGGTGTCCGGCCCGTCGATTACGGTGTCGTTTCCCGTCGCCGGCGACGAGAAGACGCAGTTCATCGTATGGACCACCACGCCGTGGACGCTTCCTTCGAACGTGGCGCTCGTGGTCGGTCCGGACATCCGTTATGTCAAGGTGCGAGACGGCGGCGACGTATACATTCTGGCAAAGGACCGTCTGTATGCCTATTACAAGGACCTTGCCGGCGTCGAGATCATCGAGGAGGTCCCGGGCAGCGAGCTTGCCGGCGTGCGGTACGTGCCGCCGTTCGATTACTTTGCCGGCCGCTGCGACTCGTTTTTCAGGGTCGCTACGGCGCCGTTTGTCTCCACCGAGGACGGCAGCGGGATCGTGCACATCGCACCGGCATTCGGCGAGGACGATTTCCAGGTCGGCGTGGAGCACCGTTTCCCCATGATATGCCCGGTCGACGACGAGGGACGGTTTACAGACGAGGTACGCGACTGGAAGGGCATGCTCGTCTTCGACGCGGACCCGCTCATTATAAAGGAGCTCAAGGCGCGCGGCCGTCTCATTCACCGCGGAACCATTGCGCACCGGTACCCGCACTGTTACCGGTGCGATACGCCGCTTATCTACAAGGCGATCACGACCTGGTTCATGAGCATAGAACCACTCAAGGCGACCATGCTGGAGAGCAACAAGCGCATCCACTGGGTGCCTGCGCACCTCCAGGAAGGGCGGTTCGGCAAGGGCATCGAGAGCGCGCCTGACTGGAACATTTCGCGCAGCCGCTACTGGGGAACCCCGATCCCGCTGTGGCTCTGTGAATGCGGGCATGTCGAATGCGTCGGCAGTCTCGAAGAGCTACACACGCTTGCCGGACACGGAAACCGCGACAGAGGCCGGAAATGCCACGCCGACGCAGCGCGTGCCGTTGAACAGGCGCTCAAAAACGGGGCGCGCGACCGGTGCCGGGAGAACGGTATCGCCATGGAATGGGCGGACCGGTTTGAACGAGCGGAAATCAGTCCTGTGGATCTGCACCTTCACGTGATCGACCGTCTTTCAATCACCTGTCCGAAATGCGGCGGCATCATGAAACGAACACCCGAGGTTCTTGACTGCTGGTTCGAGTCCGGTTCCATGCCCTACGCACAGACGCACTATCCGTTCGAAGAGCGCGAGCGGTTCGAAAAAAATTTTCCGGCCGATTTTATCGCCGAAGGCCTTGACCAAACGCGCGGATGGTTCTATACCCTGACCGTGCTCTCTGCGGCGCTCTTTAAAAAGGAGGCGTTCAGGAATGTCATTGTCAACGGCATCATTCTTTCGGAGGACGGCAAGAAGCTTTCCAAGCGGCTAAGGAATTATACGCCGCCCGAGGAGGTCCTGAAAAAACTGGGCGCCGACGCGCTGCGCCTGTTTCTCATCAATTCGCCAGCGGTCAAGGCCGAGGATCTGCGCTTCTCGGAAAAGGGGGTGACCGAGATGTCGCGCGCGATCCTGCTGCCACTGTGGAACGCTTATGTGTTTTTCGTGACTTATGCGAATGTCGACGGATGGCATCCACAGACGCTCGAGCCGCCGCGCGGAGGAACCGAGCTCGACTTGTGGATCGTGTCGCTGCTTAACGATACCATCTCGTCGGTGAACCGGGAGATGGAGGAGTACAACCTGTACAAGGTGGTGCCGCTCCTCACCGATTTTATCGACAACCTGACCAACTGGTATATCCGCAGGAGCCGGCGCCGCTTCTGGAAAAGCGAAAATGACGCGGACAAGGAGGTGGCGTACCGGACGCTGTATTACGTGCTGGTGGAGTTTGTCAAGGTTCTGGCGCCTTTTCTCCCGTTTCTCTCGGAAGCGATCTACCAGACCCTTGCCGCGGGCCGGTTTAAGGACGCGCCGCAGAGCGTGCACCTGGCACCCTACCCGCAGGCGAAACAAAAGCTGATCATGGAGGATCTCGAACTGTCGATGCGTCTCGTACGGGAGGCCGTGGTCATGGGCAGGGCGCTGCGCAGCAGGTTTAAAATCAAGATCCGGCAGCCGTTGGCCGAATGCACGATCATCATCCGCGACCCGTCACGGCTCTGCCTGGTCAGGCAGATGGAGGCGCTGGTCAGAGAGGAGCTCAACGTCAAGAAATTGACGTTCGACACGAACGAAGAGCACGTGGTTGCGATCTCCGCAAAGGCGAATTTCAAAAAACTCGGCAAGCTGCTCGGTCCAAGGATGAAAGAGGTCGCCGCAGGTATCGAGCGTTTTACCCCAAGTGAGATCCATGCGCTCGAGGCGGGAGGACGCGTTACCGTGGCCGGCCATGAGACGACCATCGACGATATTGAAATACGGCGCACCAGGCATGATGGCGTGGAGGTGGAGACCGGCAGTATCATGACCGTTGCGCTTGATACCGCCCTGTCGCCTGCGCTCATCAGCGAGGGAGTGGCCAGGGAGTTCATCAACCGGGTGCAGAACCTGCGCAAGGAGGCGGGCCTCAACGTTGCGGACCGGATCCGTATCGTTTGCAATACCACCGACAACGAATTGAAGGAGGCATGTACGTCGTTTTCCGCATACATTCAAGCAGAAACACTCGCCCGCGACATCGCGTTTGCCGATGCGACCACGGCGCCCATCGCACAGGAGGTTGAGATCGAGGGAGTCAGGGCGATCGTCGGGATCGAACGCGCGCCGTGACGCCGATGCGCACCAGGTGGTCATGTTCACCGTAAAGACAATAAAAAATTCGCTTCTCTATTGTGCCGCGTGGCTGTTCTTCGGGGGTGCGCTTCTGCTTCCGCGTGCTTGCGGCCTCCGTCTGTTCGGCGCGATCGGCAGGGTTGCGTTCCTTTTTCCAAACCGGGAAAAGCAACGGACGCTCGACCATCTCAGCCTGATCTACGGGGACCGGTGGGACCGCAGGAAGATCAGACGCGTTGCATGGAACGTATATGCGATGCTGGGAAAGAACATGTTCGATGCGGTATACCTGTCGCGCGCATCACGGCAGCGGTTTAACGCTCTTGTCAAGCACGACGACCTGGGCCGCTTCAGGGAAGCATATAGACGTGGCAAGGGCGTTATCGTGATCACGGCGCATATCGGCTGTTTCGAGATGCTGCTCCATTTTTTCGCACGGAACGGATTCCGGAGTTTTGCCGTGGGAAGGCGCATGTTCGATCCGCGGATCGAGGGCCTTGTCAGAAGAGTCCGCAGCGGTGAGGACATCGAGTACATGGGACGGGACGAGGGCCCGGTCAAGGTGGTGCGACGCCTCAAAGAAGGAAAGGCGTTCGGCGTGCTCATTGATCAGGACATCCGGGTGGAGAGCGTGTTTGCCGGCTTTCTGGGAAGGCCGGCCCACACGCCGTGCGGCCCCTTGAAAATTGCCATGAAGCTGAACATTCCTGTGGTGGTTGCGACCACGGCACGTCAGCCGGACAACACTCATTATGTTTTTTTAAGCAAACCGCTCCCGCTTGCGAATACCGGTGATTTTAACAAGGATCTTGTGGCAAATGTGCAGACGGCAAATGATCTGATCGGTGAAACCATAAAACGTTTTCCCGAGCAATGGGTATGGATGCACCGGCGCTGGAAACGGCAGCCGAAGGTGTCATAGCAAACCATCCGGTGATACCCGACCGGTGTGGTTCTTTTTTTATCGTCGATCGTGTTCCAGAAACAGGCAGATTCAATACAAGCGGAAAAACAATATGCCGCGGGTTTCACCGGTGGCACATTATTTAGCGCTCCTGCCGTTATGTATTTTCGTGCTTTGGACATTATGCGATTATCCACACCATTGCAGGAGCATTTCGCTGATGCCGATTCATAAGCGTCCTTTAAGCGAAGAGCCTCCGCGCTGTATCCAGGAGGTGGTCGGGGAGCTCGGGCTGGACAGCGACGCTATTTATCCCATTGGCCGCTATATTGCCAAGGTACCGCTGAGCGAGCTGGAATCCCGGAAAAACGTGCGTGATGGAAAACTGATACTGGTATCAGCCATGTCGCCGACACCCCAGGGTGAAGGTAAGACCACCATCACCATTGGCCTTGCAGATGGTCTGCGCTATCTTGATAAGCGGTCGTGTATCTGCTTGCGGGAGCCTTCGCTTGGTCCCTATTTCGGCATCAAAGGCGGCGGCACCGGCGCAGGCAGGTCGCAGGTCTGCCCGTCCGAGGATATCAACCTCCATTTCGTGGGTGACATGTACTCGGTCGAAAAGGCGAACAACCTGCTGGCTGCAATGCTCGATAACCATCTGCAGCATGGCAACGCGCTCCAGATCGACCCGCGCCGGATCGTGCTGCGCAGGGTCATTGATCTCAATGACCGGGCTCTCAGAGAGATCTTCATTGGTCTTGGCGGAGTCAAGCACGGAATTCCGCGCAAGGACGGATTCACCATAACGCCGGCGTCCGAGGTCATGGCCATCCTCTGCCTTGCTTCTGATTATCACGATCTGGGCCGGAGGCTGGGTGACATGGTGATTGCGTATACCCTCAAGGGGGATCCGGTTCGCGCGCGCGATATCGAGGCTGTGGGTGCCATGCAGGTGCTCCTGCGCGATGCGATCAATCCGAACATTGTCCAGTCGCTCGAAGGCACGCCGGCGTTCGTCCACGCGGGCCCCTTTGCAAATATTGCCCAGGGAACCAATACCGTCCTTGCCACGCGCATGGCACTCAAGCTTTCGGACTATGTGGTTACCGAGGCGGGATTCGGTACTGACCTTGGCGCAGAGAAATTTTTCCATATCAAGTGCCGCAGCGCGGGCTTGAGTCCGTCGGCTGCAGTAATTGTTGCTACGGTCAGGGCAATCAAGTACCATGGCGGAATGACGGCTGCCGGAGGCCTCGGCAATCTGGCAAAGCATATCGAAAATATCCGGCGGTTTTCTCTGGAACCAGTGGTCGCGATCAACCGTTTTGAGGGAGATACCCGGCGTGAACTGAACGCGGTACTGCGGTTCTGCGAAAAGCAGCGGGTACGAGCCGCACTGGCAGAAAATTTCCGCGAGGGCGGACAGGGCGCGGCCGGTCTTGCCCAAGCCGTCCTTGAAACCATTGAAAAAAACAGGAGGAAAAAGCTCTCGTACCTCTATCCCTTGTCCGCCTCCATTGAGAAGAAGGTACACCTCATAGCCACAAAGCTCTACGGCGCACAAGGCGTGGATTTTGACGTCCAGGCACGGGCCGAACTTGCGCTCATCGAAAAGAATGGATACGGACATCTTCCGGTATGTATTGCCAAAACGCCGCTTTCTCTTTCGGATAATCCAAAACGTCCGGGCCGTCCTTCCAATTTCCGCATTACCGTTAACGAGCTGCGTCTTTCAGCAGGAGCCGGGTTTGTCGTGGCTATTTGCGGCAATATCGTGACCATGCCCGGGTTGCCGCGCGTGCCGGCTGCGGCGCGGATTAAAATACTACCCGACGGCCGGGCCACCGGATTGAGCTGAGCGGCGACCCGCACCGGCCAGGCGCCCTGTGACAAACAGGATGTGCGTGGCATGGAGGCCACAGCTTCCGGCAGAAGGGCATATTTTACTTGACTTGCATTCAGTCGTTTCGTTTTTTATTATGTCATGACAGAGAAGAATTGCGGAGGATGCATCAAGGACATCCATCGGTGCCGGACGGATGGGGCTTATAAAAAGGACGAAAGCGCATCCGTGATGAAAAGGATAACGGGCACCTCAACAATTGTCAGTGGCACTAGAACAGGCTGTACCATTTCATTCCTGCTTTCCCTGGCGGCAAGGCGCGAAGCGTGCGATGATGCTCACCGCCATGGCTGCGGCCATGATGAGGGGGTGGGGCTCGTGCGGCGCACCGGCAGCTCTTTTTCTCGGATCAGCAAGATCGTTTTTTTTGCTGCATACGCCTCGCTCGGACTCGGGCAAACACCCGAAGAAAGGAGCCCTGCTGCGAAACGCGTGTCGCGAAGCAACTCCGGAGAAAGATGCGGCGAACAATGAAGGGGTCCGTTGCCACGCTTGCCACACCAGCCGCACTTTTTCAAAAGGCCTTTCGTGTTCTTCATGTTGATGATGAAGAAACCGTACTGTCCTTGGTCCGCGTGCTGTTTGAGGGGCTGCCGCTGTTTGATTTGCACACCAGCCATACCGCAATGGAGGCGGAACGCAAGCTTTCCTTCCTGTCATATCATATGTGTTTCTGTGACCTTGGAATTTTTGATTCGTCCGGTGATCAGTATTACCTCGTCAAAAAGTTCGGCGCCAGCCTGCCGATATTCATTTTAAGCGGCCGCGCTTCCATGGAAGAGAGCGCCCATGGCATGTCCGCCGGTGCGGCATGGGTATATGATAAACCGGCAACGCTGGACCGGGATTTCTTTTCAGCCATTCTGAACCGATTTCTGCCCCAGGCGCTTTTCCTGTATGGAACGAGCGCCCTGCGCCATACCCGTTATCATGAGGTCATGGATGCCCTTTTTTCCCATAAACCGCTGTCCGTGGAAGAATGGGCGCGTATCGTTAATGTCAACGAGCGATATCTTAGGAAAATTTGCATGTGCTGTCCGCTCCCGCTTCATCATATCGTTCATACCTTTCATTTGATTGACGCCGCGCTTCAGAGTTGCGCGTCAGGAGCAGCGACGGCGCTCGGCAATGAAAACAGCCGCCGGTCGTCGCACAATAAAAAGCTGATGGAATTTTACTATTTGAACAGAAACGCCATTGATTCTTTCCTGAGAATCCGCGAGTCTACATGACCTGGCGCCAGGAGGCAGGCATGTCGACAAGCAACAGCGCTCCCCGGAAAAGGTTCCGGACCGTTCTTGAAAAAATGAAAAATCGGCCATACATGGGCCGGTTTTCCCCTGCCAAATAGACTATACTATTACCCTGCCGTAAAAAAGTGATTCACTGCAGTAACCGAGGAGGTGAAAAAAAGGCAAGCGAACTTGATACCCTTTCACCGTTACCATATCGTCGCCCATATTTTTTCAACACTGCGCCCGGGATTCTTTATGGCGGTAGACCGTGCCACTGCTGCCGCTCCTCCCTGAATCATGGAAAGGGTGCAGTATTAAGCAAGCGTCACGCTGCTGCCTGTTTTCTGACGCTTGCTTTTTTTATGCTGCTTTCAATTGGAGGGAACAAAATGTGCATCCATGTTGCATCCATAAAAATTGGCGGTAGGAGAGGATGCCACATAGTTTCGTGCACGGAAATAGTAGGTATAGGATCCTGCGCTGGCCACCTCGAAACTTCTGTATGCGATAACTGAGGTAGCGGTATAAATACTAGCGGCGTTATTATTGGGAAGCCTCCATGTCCAACCGCCATCTGTGACCGATGAGGGGGTGGCAGTGCTCGAATTCACTATCTGTCCCACAATATAGATCGTTTCCGCGGCTACATGGCATTCAACTACTCCATTTATGGAAACAAATACCCTGCCAGCACGCGGCACGGTAATGCTGATACTGTTTATCGTTGATGCGGTGGTTACACCGGTAGCAAGTGAAGGACACGACATACCACAACCTGCAGAGACAGCAGAGGCCATTTCAGGTGCAGGTCCTGCTGGTCCTTGCGGCCCGACTGCACCCGAGTCACCCTTTGGTCCCTGCGGTCCTGCTGGCCCAGCCACGCCGGTGTCTCCCTTAGGCCCCTGCGGTCCGGCAGGTCCAGCCATGCCGGTGTCTCCCTTAGGTCCTTGCGGCCCGGCAGGTCCAGCCACACCGGTGTCGCCTTTCGGCCCTTGCGGTCCGGCAGGCCCGGCCACGCCGGTGTCTCCCTTAGGTCCCTGAGGACCAGCAGGTCCAGCCACACCGGTGTCACCTTTCGGTCCCTGTGGTCCAGCAGGTCCCTGGGGTCCTGCTGGCAGGTTGGTAATGCCGCTGCCGTCGCCAAAAAACTTGTTAGCGGTGACGGTGCCAGTGGCTTTGACGTCGCCTTTTTTAACACTCATGCCTGCCGAGTCGTCAGGGGTTTGGATAAAGAAATGGCCGTCAGCTTTACTCCCGGTCCATCCGATTTTGGAAACAGGTTCTGAACCGGTCGTGTCGTAGAATTCGATTGTTGATTTCGGTTGGGCAAGCAGGCTTGTCAGAATGCCTGCACACAAGAGAGATAAAAGACTACGCATAGAAAATCCTCCGCGATCTATTGTATAACAATTCTCACATTTCCCCATACCTTTATGGTTCCCTGATCATAGGTTCCTTGAGCCGGGCATATTTTTTTAGGCCGTACTGATCCGGGTGAGACGTCCCGGATGGCCTTGTTAATGCTTCCCGAGGTTATAACTATGCAATCAGGTGTTGTCTTTGCGATGAATTTTGCGGTAATTGAGAGATTTTTCGTTACCACCACACGGATGAGCGTGTCATTTCCCGCGGCATCGCCCTGCCATTCAACAAAAAGGAAGCCTGAATCAGGGATCGCGGTGAGCGAAACCGTGTCTCCCCACCGGTACTGCGAGGCAGAGGGACTGGCCCTGATGGAACCGGAGTCTGATTGAAGCGTCAGGGTATGGTAGCGCGCCGTGACCGTTATATGGATGGTCGCCGTGTCAGACCCGCTATTTGAGGAGACTACCGCTGAAACCGGATAGGATCCGCTGTCCCGTGCTCCTGCCCGGAACAGAAACAGAGAGTCGCCTGCAAACGCTGCCTGTCTGGGTGTTAAGAGCATCCGTAATGAAACGGTGTCTGATGCCGGAGCCGTATACAGAGAATCGATGCGCAACCTGAGCGAATCTCCTTCAGCGACCGTGTCGCGATACACGGCAAAATGCCAGAAAACTTTCTTGTCCGTCTCTTTTTTTACCGAAAGCTTCATGGTATCGCTGGATGCGCTCCCCCATGGATTGGAAGCGATACAGATGTAGTATCCCGAGTCGCTCGCCTGAAAATTCCTGATCAGAAGCAGCGCGGCGGTATCGTTTGCCAACCGGCTGCCGTTTTTCATCCATTGATATGAAATCGGGGCGCTTCCCTGGGCAGCGACCGATACGCTGCAGGCCGCGCCGATTTCAACGAAAAGGTTTTTGGGGGGATTTGTGGTAATAGCCGGTTTTATTCCTATGATGACAATCCTGGCTGAATCGGTCAGGTTGGATTTGTTCTGGAGGGCTCCGCTTATGCGTACCATGACCGTGTCAGGCTCCCTAAAAACCCTCTTGATGGTTATCGTATCCAGCCAGTCGCTTCCGTTACTGAAGGTGATGGTGGTGTCAATAGCATTATCAAGCGAAAAAATGAGCTGGTTGAAGAGCGATGAAGCCTGCACCTGGATCCGGAACACAACCGTTTCATCAACACGGTATTGCTCGTCAGCGCGATCAGGCGATATGAAGGAGATGCTGCAATTGTCGTAATCGGTGAACGGATTGCTGGGCGAGTCGCACAGAATGAGGAAAAGCGCGGCAGCGCCATAGATCGATATCAGTAATTTTTTTGCTATACCCATGAGGCGGTTTGTAATAAAGAACGGTGCGCGGTGCGCCGGTTTTATGAAAGATATATACTTTTTTCTCGTACCGCAAAATAATTATTCGGTGAACGTTATTAGGGGATTATCATGGGTACCGGACTTGATGATGCGCCTACCTTGATCGCACAAACATATGCGCCGGCGGCAAGGGCCGGGATATCCCAGCTGAGTTTGGACGCTGTTCTCTGTGCCATGAGCGCGCCGCGTGAATCGTAGAGCGACAACCGGGTGATGGGGGCTCCTCGTGACACCCCTTTGATCGCGAGCGAGATCGTTTTCCCTTTTCGTACAACCGTGACTGTTACCTTCCGGCCCTGTGCCGGGTGGTGAAAACCGTGCTGGCGATGAATTCCGGCAACCGGCTCATAGGGCGCGGTAATGTGTATGAGCCCTGCCAGGGCGCCGGTAATGCCGGCATTGTAATCGCACCCGCTCTCGGTCGTGTTGTAGTTCACCACGCTGTTTTCGAATTGCCCCTGGCCGCTGGGGCCGCCGATGAGCGCCCCGCCCCGCCTGAATTTGAATGGGGTGGCTTCCTTGACCGCGTCCGGAGGATTGTCATCAATGCCCTGAAGATTGCGATGGTGCACCTTGTCCCAGGAGTATGGGCCGAATCCATGGATAAACGAGCGGTCAAACTCGTTGTCGCCAAGGATGTAATCCACCTGGCTCTGTGCGAGCTCGAGTGCCTGCTGTGCATACGCGGGTTCGGATGTACGCGAAATATCATAGAGGAGCATCATGGCAAACGCAAGACCGCCGGCATAGCGGCATGATCCCCATCCGTCGTAAAAGCAGAGACCCGCGCCGTTCTTTTTTGCGAGACCGCTGGCATACGATCCTTTGAACAGGGTGAGCACGGTCTTGCCGCTCTGGTTGGTCATCTCCGGATCAATGACAAGCAGGTTGTAATATGCCGCCTCCCAGAGACTGTTCCATGAATAGGCCCACCCGCTCTCCCATTTGCCGCGTATATATTCTTGTGCGTCATTCAGGTACCGCTCCTCGCGGGTAAGGAGGTAAAGCTCGGTGGCGGCAACGATCATATCGTCGTTTCCTTCAGAGCTTTCGCTGTAAAAGCCGCCATGGCTGTAAGGCGAAGACGCATTATTTTTCGCATACTCGTACCCTCGAACCGCCGCTTGTGCGCAGGAATCGGCGTACGTCTGCATGTTGTAGGCTGGACAGAGCCGCGCCATGAGCGCAAGCGCGGCCGTAAACTGGGCGCACGAGGCGCCCGCACCGCTTGTGCGTTTGACCACGGGCCGCGGATCGCCTCCTTTGTCAACCGGATTGAGCGATTGGAACGCGGAGGTTTTCCACTCCTTGTGGTCAAAGTCCGGATCGCCGCATTCGGCGTAAAAGGTGGAAGCGTCCGGAATCGCCTTGATAAAGTAGTCGGTCGCCACCTTGGCCTCATTGATCGGATCAGGAATGCCATCTCCGTCAGGTTCAGGCATTGTTTCGGAATAGGTATACCGCTGCTTGTAACGGTCGGTGAAACCAAGGGGAAACACCTCATAGGCTTTTAGCAGGGTATAGGCGGAAAATCCCATGGTGAAGCAGACCATCCAATGGTCGCCGCAATCGTGCCACCCTCCGGCAAGGTCAATGCCGCCTGCCGATTCCCCGTCACGGGTATGACACACCTCGCCTCCCTTGGATGCCTCATGTCCTGTCAGTGTCCAGTTGCCGGTTGCGCCGCACCGCTGTGCGCCGAAGAAGCGAAGCGTCAACCATCCTGCTTCCCGGTACTCCTCACCGGTATACGCCTGGATTGATGCGAGATTCACATATGGTGCAAAAACAAAACATCCGATAGCAGCAATTATAAAACGGATAAGGGTTAACCGCATAAAAATCAGAATGTTACCTTTTGTTACACGGGCATTTTCGTTCATGTTCGCTTTGCGTATCATGTTGCGGGGCTTCGTTAATCCCCCTGATAGCATTAGTGGTTGATGCGAAAAGCGCGTTCAATGCTTCTGAGGTCAGAAAAAGCATGGTTCAAGAAATAAGGGGCAGATCCAGCCATATGGTTTTACCTATGAACTGATTGGTAAAATCAGCAAAAACTATTTTCAGACCAGATACCGTGTTTTGGAATAAAAAAGGAGACTCGATGGATTTTATCGATCTTGCGAAAAAACGGTTTTCCGTGCGCGATTACCTCGACAGACCGGTTCCGGATGAGGTTCTTGAACGTGTGCTCGAAGCCGGCAGACTCGCGCCATCCGCATGCAATAGCCAGCCATGGGTGTTCATCGTGTTCGGGGAAAAGGATTCACGCAGACAGCTGGAGGGCGTTTATAAAAAGGAATGGTTCATGCGTGCACCGGTCATACTTGCGGTCTGTTGCGACCGCAGCGTCTCGTGGCACAGAAAAGACGGCAAAGACTTTGGTGACATCGATGTCGCGATTGCGCTTGACCATATCACCCTTGCTGCAGCAGAAGCGGGTTTGGGAACATGCTGGGTGGGAAACTTTGATCCTGAAGTGGCAAGACAGCTTTTACGTCTCCCACAACACATTGACCCGGTTGCTTTTACCCCGCTTGGGTACCCCGGACCTCACGCAGAACCAAAAAAAAACCGCAAAGAGCTCCATGAGATTACCTGCTGGGAGTACTATGGAGGAAAAAGGCACTGATCCGCTTTTCTCAATGACTTTTTGCTGGAAAAATCGTATTTTTTAAGCTCTTTTGCCGGATGCAGGTATGCGGTTTCAGGTGGAAAAACAGTGTTATCATCCGCACCATGCAGGTTCGTATAGCAGGAAAGACCACACATTCTCATGACACAGAAAACAGTACCTTTTACACGACAGCAGATAGAGCGGATCATACAAAAGCATCCCACGCCGTTTCATATCTATGATGAAAAAGGTATGCGGGAAAACGCCAGAAGTCTGGTGAAGGCATTTTCGTGGGCTCCGGGATTCAAGGAGTTTTTCGCGGTCAAGGCTGCCCCGAATCCCTATCTCATGCGGCTTTTCAAGAATGAGGGAATGGGTGCAGACTGTTCATCGCTTCCAGAGTTGCTCCTCGCACAGCGGTGCACCATCACGGGCGAAGAGATAATGTTTTCTTCGAATAACACACCAGCAGATGAGATGAAGCTCGCAAAAGAGCTGGGGGCGGTGATCAATCTCGACGATATTACCCATATCCGGTTTCTTGAGGAGCAGGCCGGATTACCGGAGGTGGTGTGCTTTCGCTACAATCCAGGCCCGCTGCGCACCGGCAATGCGATCATCGGCGATCCGCAGGAGTCGAAATACGGTTTCACGCGCGGACAGCTCTTCGAGGGGTATGGGATTCTGAAGGAGAAAGGGATCAGGCGGTTCGGTCTGCACACCATGATCGTTTCAAACGAGTTGAATCCGGATTCGTTTATTGAAACGGCGGCGATGCTGTACGATCTGGTAATCGATCTGCACCGTGAACTCGACATCAACTTTGAGTTCGTCAATATCGGCGGCGGCATCGGCATCCCTTACCGGCCGGAGCAGGAGGCGGTGGACCTCGCATACGTATCCGATGGGATCAGAAAGGCGTACGACCGCACCATCAAAGGCACGGTGCTCCACCCGCTCAAGCTGTTCATGGAGTGCGGCCGGATCATGACCGGGCCGTACGGTTTTTTGGTGTCACGGGTGCTTCACCTGAAACAGACCTACAAACAGTATGTCGGTCTGGACGCGAGCATGGCGGATCTCATGCGCCCGGCGATCTACAACGCGTATCACCATATCACGGTGCTTGGAAAAGAGGCCGCGCCGCATGACCGGATCTATGATGTGACCGGATCGCTCTGTGAGAACAACGATAAATTTGCCGTTGACCGTAAGCTTCCAGCGGTTGAGGAAGGTGACATCGTCGTAATTCATGATACCGGGGCGCACGGCCATGCCATGGGATTCAATTACAACGGCAAGCTCAGATCTGCCGAACTTCTGCTGCGCGAAAACGGGGATGTTCTGCAGATACGGCGTGCTGAAACGGTTGAGGACTATTTTGCCACGCTTGATTTCAGCGGGCTTGACAATTTTAAATAATGCGACACCATGCTGGCGAAAAGGGGGAAGTTCTGAGCAACAATGAAATTACACTTCGGTACGGCTGCAATCCGCACCAGACACCTGCGCGGGTTTTCAGTAAGGGGGGTACCCTGCCGCTTCGGGTAGTGAACGGAAGTCCGGGCTATATCAACCTGCTCGATGCATGCAACTCGTGGCAGTTGGTACGGGAGCTCAAGGCGGCGTTTGGGCTTCCTGCTGCCGCGTCATTCAAACATGTGAGCCCAGCCGGCGCTGCTGTCGCGGTGCCGCTGACCCGCGAACTCAAACGGGTCTATTTTGTGGAGGATATCGAGCTTTCTCCGCTCGCGGCCGCCTATGCGCGGGCGCGCGGCGCAGACCGCATGTCGAGTTTCGGAGACTGGGTCGCGCTGTCAGATCCCTGCGACCTTTCAACGGCCCAGCTTCTGAAAAAAGAGGTTTCTGACGGCGTCATCGCTCCGGGGTTCGAACTTGGGGCGCTCGAAATCCTTCGCCAGAAGAAGAAAGGCGCGTTCTGCGTTGTGGAGGTTGAACCCTCCTATATACCGCCGGAAATCGAAACCCGGGAGCTGTTCGGCATTACCTTCGAGCAGAAGAGAAACAGCGCCCCTATCGGAGCGGACACGCTCAAGAACGTTGTGACCGAAAACAAGGAGATCACTCCTGATGCGCAGCGTGACCTGATCCTTGCGCAGATTGCACTCAAATATACGCAGTCAAACTCGGTCTGTTTCGCGCTCGGCGGCCAGATCATCGGCGTTGGAGCGGGCCAGCAGTCGCGCATACACTGCACGCGCCTCGCCGCGGCAAAGGCCGACAAGTGGTTCCTGCGGCAGCACCCGCTCATTGTGGGCATGGAATTCAGGGAAGGAATTGCCCGTCCGGAACGCGATAACGCCATCGATAAGTTCCTTGAAGAGTCGCTCACGCCGGCCGAGTCGTTCGCCTGGCAGGACAGCTTTCGCACCGCGCCTGACCGGCTCTCCCCTGAGCAGAAACGGGAATGGATCAGCCTGTTTTACGGGGTGTCGCTCGGGTCAGACGCTTTTTTCCCGTTTCGTGACAATATCGACCGCGCGCAGCAAAGCGGCGTCCGGTATATCGTACAACCCGGTGGCTCGGTGCGTGACGATCTGGTCATTGAAGCATGCAACGAATACGGCATGGTCATGGCCATGAGCGGACTGCGGCTGTTTCATCATTAATCTGTTTGGCTTGAAAAGGGGCGACCGATCCGGTCGCCGTAGCAAAGGACGAATCTTCCCATGGCGAAACCAAAGACCGCAATTACCCCCACCCGTGCCGAAGACTACCCTGAATGGTACCAGCAGGTGATCAAGGCTGCGGATCTGGCCGAAAACTCGCCGGTCCGCGGCTGCATGGTGATCAAGCCGTGGGGGTACCGTCTGTGGGAAAACATCCAGCGCAACCTCGATGCAATGCTCAAGGACACCGGGCACCAGAACGCCTATTTTCCGATTTTTATCCCGAAGAGCTTTCTTGAAAAAGAGGCAAAACATGTGGAGGGATTTGCCAAGGAGTGCGCGGTAGTCACCCACCACCGTCTTGAGGCGGATGCCGACGGCACGCTCGTGCCTGCCGGGAAACTCGAGGAACCGCTCGTGGTGCGGCCGACCTCGGAGACGATCATCGGCGAGATGTTCGCCAAGTGGATCCAGTCGTACCGCGATCTACCGCTCTTGATCAACCAGTGGGCCAATATTGTCAGGTGGGAGAAGCGCACGCGGATGTTTCTGCGCACGTCGGAATTCCTGTGGCAGGAAGGCCATACGGCCCATGCCACGCAAGAAGACGCCCGGCGGGAGACAAGGGTAATTCTCGACCTGTATGCACAATTCGCCGAAGAGCATATGGCAATGCCGGTTATCAAAGGCGAAAAGTCGGCCTTGGAACGGTTTCCCGGGGCGGAGAACACCTGGAGCATCGAGGCCATGATGCAGGACCGCAAAGCGCTTCAGGCGGGCACGTCACATTTTCTGGGGCAGAACTTTGCCCGGGCCGCGAACATCAAGTTTCTTGACATATCAGGCAAGGAGGAATTTGCCTGGACCACCTCGTGGGGCGTCTCCACGAGGCTTATCGGCGGCATCATCATGACTCATGGCGACGACGATGGCCTGGTGCTGCCGCCGCGGCTTGCGCCGGCGCACGTGGTGATCCTGCCGGTCATCCACGGCGACGAGGCGCGGTCTCAGGTCTTTGAATACTGCGACAGGCTGGCCGCTGAACTCCGGGCCCAACCGTATAACGGCCGGAACGTGGAAGTAGTTGTTGACAAGAGTGAGGGGAGGGGCGGAGAGAAAATGTGGGGCTGGATCAAAAAGGGCGTCCCGCTGTACTGCGAAATCGGACCGCGTGAGACGACGACCAATGCGGTGTTCGTAGGCCGGCGCGATAAAAGCCCTAAAGAGCGGTATGCCCAGTCCCGTCCCGAGTTTGTCGCCACCCTTACCGCGGTGCTGGACGGGATCCAGCAGGGCCTTTACCAGCGTGCACGCTCGTTTCGTGATACGAACATCACCCGTATCGATTCCCGCGACGATTTTTATGCCTATTTCACGCCGAAGAACGCGGAAAAGCCCGAGATCCACGGCGGCTTCGCGCTCTGCCACTGGAACGAAAAAGAAGCCGTCGAGGAACAGGTGCGCAGCGACCTCGGCGTGACGGTTCGCAGCATTCCTCTTGACGCAGAGGAGGAGGCCGGACGATGCGTCATCACCGGCGAGCCTTCGGCGCGCCGGGTGATTTTCGGAAAGGCCTACTGATCGTTACGTTGTCGTCCAAGAATATAGCGGTCATACAGAAACAGCAGGATCGCGGTGCCGAGGCCGATGGCGGTAAACAGGATCCAGATCTTTGAGGGGTGGTATTTGTCCCATAAAAACTGGGTGAGCTGGGAGTGACTCATATGCATGAGTTCTGCGGCGCGGTGTATATAGTCGTTTTGGGTGAATAATGCATTGCCCCCTTCGATGGTTGATCCAATCGCAGGAATGTCGAGGTTGCGCGCAGCCACCTCCTGCTGGAGCAGGGAGACCTTGTCGCTGAGCGCCTGGTACACGGGCCCGGACAGAAATCCGGTGAGAAAATTGCCGCCCGCCATAGGCAGAAACGAACAGCCCATATACAGCGCGGTTTTGTCCTTGGGGGCGATCCTCCCGATATACTCCGTGGTTTTGGGGGAGCTTGCCATTTCACCGAATGAAAAGATGAGAATCCCCAGGAGCACGAACCATCCGTTACCGGTTGCGAACGACAACCCGGTGCCGATGGAGCAGACGATAAGCCCGCCGATAATGGAGTTGAGCGGTTTAAACCGCATGACAAAGGTGGATACCGCCACTTGAAAAACGATGATGAAGGCGGCGTCGAGGTTGATCATCATTTCTGCCGCGACGGTTCCCTCTCTGGTGCCGTAGACTTTGGCAAGGGCCGGGGAGAGCGCGGCCAAGGCATTATAAATCACGGTCGTGTCACCCCACTGGTCAATGAAATTCGGAAGGGTATAGAAAAGCTGGTTGAAACCGGTCCAGAAGCCGACGATGATGAGCAGGAAAACGATGAACTGGGGATCCCTGAAAACACAGGTGATATTATCAAATATTTTTTTATTGGCGTCGCCGATGGGAAGGGTGAGGACCCATGCGGAAAACGTGAAGCAGAAACGCTGGTAGGTGCGTGAAGAGAGCGCTACTGGCGTTTCGAACAGATAGATGACAAGGAACAGCAGAAAGGCCGATATGAAGAGCAGCATCGACGAGATAAAGGCATACAGGATTCGCAGGTATTCAAGAGGATTGAGGTAGCTCGCCTTTGAACCGCCGTTGGGTGAGGGGTCCTTGTAAAAAAAAGCCACCAGGAAGAAGTTAATTGAAATGGCGCAGGCGCACATGAAAAATACCCAGTCCCAGCCATAGGACGGACTGTTCCTGAGTTTGCTGGCAATAAACGGCCCGATGAATGCGCCTACGTTTACCATCATATAGAAAATGCCGAAACCAATGGAAGAGTTCTGCGCATCGGTTGTTTTGGCGATTGAGGCGGATATCACCGGTTTGAAGAGCGCGGCGCCGAGCGCGACATAGAGAAACGCGCAGAATACTGCGGGGTATGAGGTGAACTTTCCCATCATGAAATAGCCCGTGGAGAGAATGGCATAGGCGATGATAAGGACCTTTTTATAACCAAACCGGTCTGCAACCGCACCGGTAATAAGCGGGAGCAGGTACAGGAGTGCGGTCACGGCCCCCATCATGGTGCCTTTCTGCGCTTGTGAGAAGCCGAGTGCGCCCTCGTCGGTTGAATTGGTCAGGTACAAGGCAAGAACCGCAAACAGCCCGTACCATGCCCAGCGTTCCATTATCTCCATTGTGTTGGAGATCCAGAAGGTACGGGGAAATTTTTTTACGGCAAGGATAAACCCAGGCATCGACGGTCCTTATCAACGGTGTGGTTTTTTCAGGTTGAAAAGATACAACATAACCGTCGCAGAGAGGATAAAAAAACCGTGAACCGCTCTCCATTATGACCGTTGCGGGAACCGGTTTTCACATCCGTTGCAGTTCGTTAGTCAATGCAACGAGGCTTCGGAAATGCGATCCTTCCCAGTACATTTTACCGCAGGTGCGGCAGCGGGTGAATTGATCGTAATACCTTTTCGTCTTTTCTTCAAGGAGATGCAGTATGGCTGTCTTGTCAGTCCTGTATAATGGACCGTTGCATACCGGGCAGATGGTGAAGGGACGGATCAGTGGTGAAAGGGAAAATCGTTTGACTACCTCGTGCGCCTGTTCGCGCCATGCATCTGATCGTATGCAGTACCCGTACCGCAGCACTGCGTGTTTGAGGATGCCGCGATCCCGCGTCAGAACGATCCGCTGCTCTGAAACGGCCATGTCGATGATCGTCGTATCGTTGTAGTCGATTCGATACAGCGTATCAAATCCGCATAACCGCAGCACTCTGCAGAGTTTGCCGATGTGCACATCGCCGATGAACCGGATCAAAGCAGGAAGCGGCGGGAAAAGGTGTAAAACCGGCGTATCGAACTCGAGAAGCGGGGGATATACCATGATCACATCATGGTTGCATGGGCGGTATGAGAAATCTACGGATTGATTGCGTACGAGGATGACATCGATTTCGGTATGGGGTATTCCAAGCGATTCAATGATGTCTTTTATGGTTGAAGTGCGGGGGAACTGTTTTTTAGTTGGGCCGGGTCGGTTCCTGAAGGGCAGGAATCGGGCTAAATCCCCTTGAAAAATAAGCGTTACCGTATGCCCGGTCATAACGGTTTAAAATACAAAGACCAAAAACCGGAAGCAAAAAAACAGCTTTTCAGGCGAACATATCCCGAAGCTGATCCGGCGATACAACACGAAATACTATCGTAACGTGATAGAGCCGAGAAACGAAGCGATACTGTTAGTTTTGGGAGAAAGTGTTTTTTCCGCGTTCAGGAGAAGCGTTTCAACATCGACGCGATATACCTCCCACGCGCCCGCCTCAATTTCATGTTCAAGCTGACCAGGAGCCCATCCTGAATATCCGAGGAAAAGTCGCGCGGTCCGGCTCTCGAGAGCCAGCATTTGCTCCACGCTCTGCCATTTACCGCCCAGGTATACCCGCGGTGCGACTTGGAACGATTCCGGCTGTGGCTCATTGGTGATCTGCAGTACCTGCAGCTCGTCCTGCGCCACCGGACCGCCGATACCGATCTCACGGCGAGCATCCATTCCACTGACACCGTCAAAGATCTCGGAGAGCGGCATGTGCGAAGGCCGGTTGAGCACCAGGCCGTAGGCGCCGCCTTCGCGTGCATAGATGCAGATAAGCACTACGGAGGCGGTGAAATTCGGGTCCTGCAATGCATCGTGTGCCATGAGCACGGCGCCGTTACCCAGGCGTTCCAGGCGCTTTTGCAGGCCGGGATCAAGCGTTTTTTCAGGACGGGCGGCTTCCATTTTCAGGTAAAATAGGTTATCGCAGGGTGTCTGTTCCATTGCTGCTGTGCGTTGACAGTGTTGCAGCCTGCCACCTATTTTTAATATCATTTTATTGCATCTGGCCAAGAGAAGAGGCGCCTATGTTGATCAAAGAAAAGGTTCGGCAGGCCGTTCGGCTACTGCAGGAGTTCGAGGTAGAGTGCTGGATAACCTTTACAAGGGAAAGCAGCATCAACGGCGATCCCATTCTTCCATTCCTTATTCCCTCGCATGTCACCTGGCTGTCGGCGTTTATCATAAGCGCGGATGGCCGGACCCACGCGATCGTGGGGCGATACGATGTCGCCACCATCGAGGAAACCGGCGCGTTTGACAAGGTGACCGGATACCTTACCAGTTTCAGGGAGCCATTTCTTGAATACATGAAAAAACTGGAGCCGAAGCGCATCGCGGTCAATTTTTCGGCGGGAAGTGAGATTTGCGACGGGCTGACCCACGGCATGTATCTCACTCTCGCGAAGCTCCTTTCGGAGATCGCCATGGCGGATCGTCTGGTGTCGGCGGAACGGATCGTGTCTGCGCTCAGGGAACGCAAATCGGCCATGGAAATAGCCGCGATGAAGAAGGCGATCGCCGCAACCGAGGAGATTTTTGCCAAGGTGGCTTCTCATATCCGGCCCGGCATGACCGAGCAGAAGATCGCCGGATTCATGCTGGCGGAAGTCGACCGGTTAAAACTTAAGTGTGCCTGGGATCGGGCGACCTGCCCTGCCGTGTTTTCAGGCCCGGATACGGCTGAAGCGCATTATTCTCCAACGAGCCGGGTGGTGATGCGAGGTCAGGTGCTTAACATGGATTTCGGCATTAACATAGACGGCTACTGCTCTGACATGCAACGGAGTTTCTATATCATGCAGGAGGGTGAAGACGAGCCGCCCCACGCGGTGGCAAGGGCATTCGACGACATCGTCACCAGTATGGAGGAGGCGCGAAAATTCATGCGGCCGGGGGTACAGGGAATCTCGGTCGATGCTGCCGCCCGGACGTTCCTCACCCGTGCCGGGTATGAGGAATTCCCGCACGCACTTGGTCACCAGGTCGGCAGGTTCGCCCATGACGGTACCGCGCTCCTTGGTCCTGCGTGGGACAAATACGGCCAGCGTCCGTACAAGCCTCTTGAGGAGAACATGGTATTCGCCGTTGAACCGCGGGCCGCGGTCCCGGACCGCGGTACCATGACCGTTGAGGACATGGCGATCGTCACGGCCGGCGGCGCGCAGTGGCTTTCCAACCGGCAAAATGAGCTTCTGCTAATCCGCTGAAAACCAGGGCGTTCCATTGCGCGCCTGCCTTTTTCCAACTGATGAAGCTGTCGGAAGGGGATTTTCAGGTTTTTCCGGCAGCATCCTTTCCGGAGCGGACCATCCATATGCCGGTCATGTCTCTTCTCCTTGAAGGCGCGCGGCTCGTTGACGAATCGACACGAGACCGCCACGCCGATGACCATCAGCCGCACGGTCCGGCAGCCACGTAAGCTCCGCAGCAAAGGCTTCCACAGTTTTCTTGCAGAAAACGCTTTTTTCCACCCGGAAAAGCAAACCGCCGTATCGTGCAGTACCTTTAAAGGGAAACGTACCGGACCCACCCTGATCATGAGGGGCCTGCTATGCGGTTGATCGCTCCGCTGTTGATCGGAGCGTGCGCCTTCGGCGCACGAGCGTTTCAGCTTCCGGCGGATAAGACGGTGTACCGTTGGCCTGATTCCCTGCGGCAACCGGTCGCGCATGACGGCCGCATTTTGAAGAGGTTCGACAGCGCCGCCGATGCGCGCGAAACATACCGTAATGACCGTTCGTGTATTCCGGCCACGGTACCATCGTTATTGATGGATCCCCCCGACAGCAATGCCTCAGCAGCTGGTCCCCGGCATGCTGCTGCAACCGCCACCGGGCCCGCTGAGCCGGACAGCGCCGTATACGAGCTTCCACGCATGGTAGTGTATGCCCCGGTCGCGCAGCCGTCCGAACGGCAGTATGTCCAATCCTCGGTGCGGTTTACCGCGGATGACATGAAAAGAAAGGCGGGCACGGTCGAGGACGTGAGCCGCTACATCGGCACGCTCCCGTCGGTCGTATCGTCCATCGGAGAGGGGTATGACAACACGCTCTTCATTCGCGGCGGCCGCCCGTCAGAAGTGATCTTCTGCGTGGACGGGATCGAGATGGAGAACATCAATCACTTTTCAAAAGCGAATGGTTGCGGCGGCCCGATCAGTTTTATCAGCAGCGAAAACGTGAAGGAGGTGACCTGTCATGCGGGCGCCATGCCGGTCTCCGCCCCGCCGCGGCTTTCGTCCGTGATCGACATCCGCACGAACAACGGTCCGCTGTACCGGACCCGCGGCACGGTCGGCTGTAAATTGACCGGCGGCATGTTTTCCTTTGAAGGGCCTTTGAAGGCCGGCGGCAGTTCCTACGGCCTTTCCGGCAGGTATGCCGATTTTTCCGCACTGAGTTTTTATGTGGAGGGGACCGGCATTCCAAAGGTCGGCGACTTGTTCGGCAAGGTATTTTCGCTGGTGAATGATGCCGTGGATATAGCGGTTACCGGCCTGCTCTCGTGGAGCAGCTACGCGTTCTCCTACCCGATGGTCATGGCCGATGACCGCAAGGGGATGTTTGAAAACCGGATAAACGAGCACGAATCCGTGCTTCAGGGCGGCGCGGGTGTTACGCTGCGCTCGCTGCACAATGACCATGTCCACGAGGCACGGCTGGCCGTCTCCTTCCGGGACGGTCTGCAGCACGACAGCCTGGATGATTTGAGCGATGCTTTTTTTCTAAACCGTTACGCGGCCAATCCGGTCCGGATGGAGAGGGATCAAAGGATCAGGGCGCAGTTCAACACGGAATCGAAGCTGCGGCTTGCTGACCGCCATTCGCTGCTCTTCGGGGTGAGGGTGGGGGCCAACCGGTATGTGTTTCACCAGAGGGACCAGTCGCGCTATGAGGGTGAATGCATCGTGTGCCGGGAGGACAAACCGGATACCGTTCCGGTAAAGAAGGACCCGATGGAGAAGCAAACCGTTTTGTATGGTGTTGAACCGGGAGCCTTCCTTGCCGTTGCCTCTGCGTGGCACCTCATTTCGACCGAGATCGGTATGCGGGCGGATTACTATGATCTGCTTGGCTGCAGCGCGCTGTCACCCAGGTTTTCATGCACGGTGCGTCCCCCAAGCGTCGGCGCGTTTTCAGCGCATTGCGGGCTTTACCACCAGTTCCCCGTTGAAATGCCGTCGCTTTTGTTTGCCTGCCTGCCCCAGAATAGTCCTGCAGATTCGCTCAGGTCTCTTGAACGTGCATTGCTCAGTCAGGTGGAGCCGCAGCGATGCTGGCAGGCATCGATCGGGTATGACAAGTTTCTCTGGAGACAAAACGAGGTGCGGATCGAAACCTGGTATAAATGGTATGACCGGGAATACGATTTCATCGCGCCAGAAGCCCAGGACATTCTTTTTCTGGACGAAACCGGTGCGCTCCGGCTGCGCAATCAGGATGGACGCAGGCGCGCCTATGGACTGGAAGCGTCGATCAGGTGCCGGGAGGCGCAACGGTTTTTCTATGCCTTGGGAGCATCGCTCTTCGACGTGAAGAACCGTTACCGGGATGCGGCATGGAGAAACGACTGGACCAACGTACGGTACACCTACGCGCTGTCTGCAGGCGCACAGTTATGGGGTGGCCATCAGGTTTCGCTTTCCCTGCAGGGGACCGGCGGCAGGCCGTTCTGCCCGGAAAGAATTGCCCTCGATTGCATCGGCAGGAAAACGGCGATTTACGACAACACCGTGCCCTATTTTTCCCGCCGCCTCGACCGGCTTGTCGCAGCCAACGCGCGGTATTGTTTTTCCGGGAGGATCAGCCGCCTGCGGGCCGAGTTGTTCATGGAGCTTCTCAACGCGCTCGATTACACGCCGACGCTTGAGTATAAATGGAACGGCGAACGTTTCATCGAGGTCAAGCCGTTCAAGATTACGCCGATAGCGGGATGCACATTCAATTGGTAGGGCAACGGTTAGCGGCGCTCGGCGTTCTCGCTAGCGGTCTCCCGCCGCGGCATTGCCGTTGCAGCAACCGGGGTCCGGATGGTGCTCCATGGTGTTGCGCCAGACATGGCGGGCCATATAGTCGAGCGCCCTGGAACCGACGCTTCCGTCAGTCAAATAAAAACAGTCGCACCTAGCAACTTTTTCGTCCAGCCGTACGAAGGTCCGGCGAACCCCATTGAGCTCCTGTCGGCCGTTTGCCCCGACAAAGGCAAGCTGCCGTGCGATGCGGCGGTTCATGGACCCGGCATTGCCGGAAAGCGTCTGAAGTTCGTGAACCGGGGGAACGGTCAGGAAAAAGAGTATGTTGACCGCCGCCATTACCATCCACGTCCTGAACCGCCATGTTGGCCGCACCATAGAACAGGACCACGCCGCGAACACGCCGAGCGCAATCGCCCAATACCCGGGTTTGGGGCCGTGCAGGAGAAGGCCTGAGAGCAAGCTCGGAAGAGCCGCGAGCCCGAGCATCAGCGTCTGTTTGTGTGGCGCCTTGATCAGGCACCAGATGACATAAAAAATTCCGGCGGGACCAAAAACGGCGGTGCCGTAAACCATGAATCTGAATGCCCAGCGCACGGCCTCGGTCGGCGGCGCGCCGAAAAAAATAGAGCTTCCTGCAGCGAACGTGCGAAAGGTGTGGCCGGTTGACAAGAATGGCAGGTGCGAGGATGCCAGCCAGGTGGGCACAAGCCAGAGCGCAGTGACGCTGCAGAACACCGCTGCCATGCGCACAACCTGTCGTAACGATGGCCGGTAGCGCCAGAGGCCGTACGCGACGAGCGGCAGAAGAAAGAGGGAGAGGTCCTGCCTGAATCCTATTGCAAGGGCATACGCAGCAACCACCATGGTCGGTGTGCCCTTGCGATCCATCATGAGGGCTGTGTGCCGATACAGGAGCGCGGAAAATCCGGCGAGTGCCCCGGAGGCGACCGGCGCGGCGGTGAAAAAAAGAAGCAGCGGCAGGGTGCATAAAAAGAGCCGCATCCCCGGAGTAGCCGGCGTGCGCGCGAGCGTGGCAACCACGAGCATGAGGTAGATCAGGTTCTGCAGCTGCTGCGCCCTGAAGGGGTTCTCCACCACCAGCCGCGCCAGTCTGCCGAACGTGACATGGAAGAAATAGCCGGGGGGCTGGGGTTGATGGCGTGACGGGTCAAACCGGTCGACCAGCGCCAGCGCGAAGTTGACCGAATCATAATCGTAGGGGAACGAGGTGCCGAACAGGCACTGCATCCCGATCCAGAGCCCGAGAATACACCACAGTTCCCCGGATTTGAGAATTCGTTGAGGAGCCATTGTTTTTTGTCTCGCTTGCAGTAATTACAACTATGCCATTGCGATACAGGATTAGCAATAGCCGCGGACATGTTTCCGGTTTTCCGCAGTTGTTCCCTGATCGTTCCGATGCTATTTTTCACCAATGAACGCATCCGGTAATCGTCGACTTTCCCGTCAGCTCCGTTTCCTCTGCGAGATCGACAGGGCAAAATCAGTCTATCGCCGCACCCTGCTCATGGACGGATCGCGTCGCGAAAACGACGCGGAGCACGCCTGGCATTTTGCGATCATGGCGATCGTGCTGTCTGAACTGTCAAAAAGGAAAGGCATCGACGTGCTCAAGGTCGTGACCATGGCGTTGATCCATGATATCGTTGAGATTGATTGCGGCGATACGTTTCTCTATGACGAAAAGCTGCGCCAACGCAGGAAGAAACAGGAAGCCCGGGCGGCAACAAGGATCTTCGGCCTGCTGCCTCCAGACCAGGCGCGCATTTATGTTCGCTTATGGAAGGAATTTGAAGCGGGTGCAACGGCAGAAGCGAAGTTCGCCGCGGCGCTTGACCGGTTTCAGCCGATTCTGCATAACTACAAGACCGGCGGCAGGGTCTGGAAAGAGGCAAACGTGACGCCGGAGCAGGTACTCAGGAATAACCGGCACATGGCGAAGGGAGCCCCGCTCCTGTGGGAGCTGGCGCAGCGTCTTGTGCGTGAGGCGACGGAGAAGCGGTGGCTCAGCGACCGCGCATCAGGCATGCGGAAAGGGAAGGGATCTCCTCCTCGGAAATCCTGACGATACATGATGGCAGAGACGGCGGCGCGGCGGCGGATACTATTCTCTTCGGCGGATAGCGAATGGACAGTGGATTGACAAAAGGATCAAGCGTCTTTACCGCATAGAAGATAGGTTTACGAACCGAGTCCAGTGCCGCGGCTTCCTGGATCAGGACCGGGGAGAGCGGGTCGGGCGCGATGCCTTTGCGGTGATAATCGCCAATACGGTCACTATGCCCTTTCAGCATGAGGAAGGTGATCTGCACGGTTTCACGCGTCCGCCGTCCGATGTGAATCTGTCCGATGCCTTTTCCGTACGAGGTGTCGCCGATGAGCGCGGCGCCGGTGCCTTCATACAGCGCGGCAATGAGTATTTCCGATGCGCTTGCCGAATACCCGTCCATGAGCACGGCAAATCGTTTGTTCCTGAACGCCGGCTCGGGGTCGCCCGTGGTTTCCCAGGCATGCCAGTCACGCGTGAAGAATCGGTCGGTCGTGCCGTCGTAGTCGCGGTATCGGGCATCAATAAACGGCGTGTCGGGTGGCACGAGCGCTCCGATGATGGAATCGAGAACGTCAAGATAGCCGCCGCGGTTTTGACGGACATCGATGATGAAGTTGCTGTATCGTCCCGCGGCAGGAAGTGTTTCAAGGAAATCATTCCAGGTGGTCAGCCCGAAACTGGTAATGGTGAGCAGCGCGGTCGTTGCGGTGAGCGCGTCCAGGAACACGGTGGGCTTTTCGTCTTCGAGGCTGGCTTCTGCATGATACAGTTCCTCATGAAAATATCTGGTATAGGGGATGCCGCGCAGCGTGTCGCCGATAGAGGACATCATTGTTTCAGGGGAGGGAAAGACAAAGGGGTCATCGGGAACATTCTCCTGCCAGATACTGAGCGCCGAAAGGAGCTGCCATACGCTTTCGAATTCTATAAGATCGCGGGCAGGGTCTTCATGCTCAAGCGGAGGTTGACAGTAGAAAAAAAAAGCGGCGACCAGGGGCATCACCGGCGCGCAATACAACCGTACGCTTTTGCTGAACTGCAAACACGCTGTGCCGGGTCCGCCATGCATGTCCTCTAAAATACAATATTCTCTGACGCTTTTGCTCTTGATGGCAGCAACCGGGCATTGAAAGTGTATGCTGTTGTTTATGGGTGCGGCTAGGTCATCAATCATTATTCAAACCGTTTAAACCATGAATAACACTAATCTTTTCAAGAAGGGGAAGAAAAGCAACAATTTAAAAAATCGTGCAGGCAATTTAAGCCTATGAAAAAAATAATGATAGGTGCGGTAATCGCCGCACTGGTACTGGCCAATGGCCGTCTTTTTGCAGCAGACGCCAACATTCGTCTCAACTCGCTCGGTTTTCTTCTGAGTCAGGACAAGCGCGCATCAATCAACAGCCAGTGTACAAGGTTCTCGGTGATAAACGTATCCGGCGGGACATCCGTATTTGAGGGTGCGGTAAGTGGACCGCAACGCGATCCCGATACTGAAGAAGATATCTATATCGCCGATTTTTCACCCGTAACGGCCGAGGGGATGTATTATTTGCGTGTCGATGGGGTGGGGAGGTCGTTCAATTTTCCAATCGACAATCATGTCTATGATTCGGCGTATTATACGGCAATGCGCGGCATGTATCTGATGCGGTGCGGCACTGTTGTTTCCGCAACCTATAAGGGAAACCGTTTCCGCCACGCCGCCTGCCACACCTCGGACGCCTATCTTGACTATTTCAGCAACACGCATTCAATCAAAAACTCGCGAAAAGGGTGGCATGATGCGGGCGATTATAATAAATACACGGTCAATGCGGGCATTACGGTCGGAATGCTGTTTAACGCATGGGCGCTGTTCAAGCCGCTCATCGAAACCGTACCGCTTGATATACCTGAGACCGGCGGCCCGCTTCCTGATTTCCTTGCCGAGATCAAATGGGAGCTTGACTGGCTTCTTACCATGCAGTTCGAGGACGGGAGGGTTTCTCATAAAGTAAGCGCCACCGGCTTTTGCGGCTTTATCATGCCGGACGCCGAGATTGCACCGCGATACTTTGTGCCGTGGGGAAGCGCGGCAACAGCCGACTTCGTTGCAATGATGGCAACGGCGGCGCGCATCTACCGTCCTTATGACGCAGCATTTGCGGATACCTGCCTTGCCGCCGCACAACGAAGCTATGACTATCTGGCATCGCATCCCGAAGACATGGCGCCGGACCAGTCCGGCTTCAGTACCGGCCAGTACCGAACGGGTGACAAGGACGACCGGCTCTGGGCAGCCGCGGAACTGTGGGAGACCACCGGAGAAAAAACGTACCTTGACGATTTCGAGGCACGTGCAGCCGCAGAGAGAACAAAGATCGATTTTGATTTTGACTGGAGCAATGTGAAAAACCTCGGTATGTTCACGTACGTGCTTTCACGGCGTGAAGGGAAAAGGACGACACTCAGTGATTCAATCACGCAGCGGCTCGTCCTGGCCGCTGATACGATTGTCGGGCGCAGAAACAGCCATGCGTACGGACGGACACTCATGCGCGCCCACTACTGGGGATGCAACGGTTCCATTGCCCGGCAGACCATGGTGCTTCAGATCGCGAATCGGATTGCGCCAAAGAGCGATTATCTCAACGCGGGTCTCGATGCGATCGGCTACCTGTTTGGAAGGAACTACTATTGCCGGTCTTTTGTCACGGGCATGGGTATCAATCCGCCGCTGTTTCCACACGACCGTCGTTCAGGTGCTGATGACGTGCAGGATCCGTGGCCCGGATATCTGGTTGGCGGCGGTCACCCCACCGAGAAGTCATGGGTTGATGAGGAGGAGAGCTACCAGACTAATGAGATAGCGATCAACTGGCAGGGCGCGCTGGTGTTTGCGCTTGCCGGGTATATTAAGGGCGGGTCAAGCGCGGTTGCGAATCCAGAGCCCGCTCGCCGAATACCTGCGTATGTCGGGAGCGCGACGGGTGTCCTTGCCGGCATCGGTTCGAACCTTTTATGTGAAAAAGGGGAGTATGCGCTGTACGATTGCTCAGGAAGGCTTCTGCAGAGGATCGGCCTGTCACGGCCCGGAATGGTACGTTTGACCGGAAAAAGCCTGGGCGCCGGAGTCGTTATTGTAAAGAGGATACGCTGAAATCCCTCTGGCACGACGTCGCTGCAGGTTATCATAATGGCGATGGTCGCGCAGCTATCGGAGAAATGAAAAAGGGAGGCGGCATTGACTGCCGTCTCCCTTTTATCGTTTCTTTGCCGGGATTATGCCCGTTTCCGCGCCTGTCCCTGACCGGAAAACGGACCCGCCAAAGAGGAGCGGCTGACTAAAAGAGTCCGAGCACTATCTGCGGAAGCATATTGGCCTGCGCAAGCATTGCCGTGCCGGACTGCATCAGGATCTGGTTGCGCGTGAACTGCGTGGTCTCAAACGCGAAATCAACGTCTCTG
>JAFGDP010000040.1 GCA_016932075.1 Chitinispirillaceae bacterium
CCTCCCCCGATACAGCAGTTACTCTCGATAAAATGGTGGTGACTGCCACCCGCACCAGGCGTCTGACCTCCGAAGCACCGGCAAATGTCAGCGTCATTACCAAAAAAGAGATCGCTGCCTCACCCGCCAAGACCGTCGAGGATCTCCTCGTCACCCAGAGCGGCGTCCAGGCGACCCGCACGGTTGCAATCGGCGAGGGCATCCCTTCAAGCATCATCATCCGCGGCATACCCGGGTCACTTGCCGCGTCGCGGACCCTGATCCTTGTTGACGGCATTCCGACCAATGCCTCGGGAACTCCGTTCACCATAGTCAATGAGATCCCCATGGAGGCGATCGAACGGATCGAGATCGTGAGGGGCCCGCACTCGAGCCTGTACGGCGCCAATGCGGTCGGCGGCGTGATCAACATTCTCACCAAAGAGGGGTATGGCACACCCAATGGTGCCATTTCCGCTGAAACCTCCTACCCGTTCACGGTCGTTGACCAGGTTGCAGGTAAGAAGGTCACGGCATCAGAAGCAATCTCGAAATCAGGAAAAAGGTCCTATTGGAATGGAACAGGGTCCGTAAACGGCGGGAACGACAAGGCCGGATACCTTCTAAGCGGCGGATACCGGACAATCGGAAACTACCTGCTCAGCGATTCAGCGCTCAGAAGAAACGGGGAGCTGACCTATTTCACTAAGGCTGACAATTACGACTATAAAGAGTACCGCCTTTTCGGAAAAGGCAGATGGTATCTCACCGACAACTGCGACCTGTCGCTGCATGCCCGGTATTTCAACAGCAACCTCGGGTTCGGCAAAACGAAAAATATCATGCCTGATTCGCTGGATGTCGATACGCGAGGCAGCAAGTTTTTGATCGGCCCGCGGCTGAAACTCTCTTTGACACCCGAAATACGGATACGGGCGGGCGCTTTTTACCGCCAGGTTGTCGGGGAATTCATCAACGAAGGCCAGGACTCTTCACACGTCTGGGTCCCGAGCATCTGGAAGTCAAATACAAAGGACTGGCAGATTGAAACACAGGGAATTGTTTCGCTTGTGCCCGGCCATACCATTACGGCAGGTCTGGACTATCTGGACAACAATGCGGATTTCGGCGCAACGACAGACCGGAACACCGGCCGTGTGCTTCCGCACTCCTTCTCTACCCGGAAGGGAATCGTCAACCTTGCGGCGTTTTTGCAGGACGAAGTCAAACTGTTTGGAAGGCTGACAATTATTCCAGCAATACGTATAGACTACCATAATGAATTCGGCGCAGCGTTTTCGCCAAAAACAGGATTGAACTATAAGGCCGCGGATGTTCTTGCCATTCGGGCCTCAAGCGGCAAGTCGTTCCGCGCGCCGTCGCTGGCAGAACTGTATATGCCGGACCTGACGATCAATCCGAAAGTGATATTAATCGCCAATCCGGATCTGAAACCCGAATATGTCTGGGGTAGCGACATTGGGTTCGATTTGTCTTTGCGGCGGATGGTGACTGTTAAGTTGGACGCTTTTGCAAATGATATGAGCAATTTGATCAGCCAGATGATTCATACAATCGATACCGGCACAAGCAGCATCACACACCGGAATGTTTCCCATGCCTGGTCTCGCGGTATGGAAGGTGAAATCTCCTGGCACAGGTTTTCGTGGTTAGGAATTACGATAAATGGAACACTTCAACAATCCAAAGATAAAATGTACGATGTCCCTCTTGATTACATTCCCCAATACACTGGCGGATTAAAAGCAACCGGTTCCTATCCACTACGCTGGCTTCAGATCGATGGTGAATGTGGTATCACTCATGTGGGACAACGGAACTATTCAGACTTTGCGAATGCCGGCACCAATGATACTCCTGATGGCAGACGACTATTTGTCCCGTTAGTATCCCTTGACCCCCATTCCCGTGTCGACCTCGCATGCAAAATTATCCTCACCCCCCGGCTCACGTTCTCCGCTGCCGTCCAGAACCTGCTTAACGCGAAATGGGAAGAGGCTGCCGGAACCTTCATGCCGCAGCGTTTCGCGACAATAAAGGTTAGGGTCGTTTTTTAGCCATTCTATTGAGATCGCTTGAAAAGGGTGATCTTTGATCCGGTCAGCAGACTGATTGGCACTCCGGTAAGATCTATCCCCAACAAAGGCGCAACAGGCACCAGATCGGCAAAGGAGACCATCCATTCGATAGTACCGGTTACACTGTTTTTGGAAATATGCATCGGCAAGGGAATGGTCGACCCTCTGACCTGTCGGGGCATGAGTGTGTTCAGCGTAGTATCAATGATCCTGCACGTATCAGGCAGCAGGAGAATAGAATCAAGGATCGCATTCATACGCCACTTTCCCGCCATATCCAGGGTGGTATCCTGAATACTGCTCGCAGTATCAAGCGCAAGGGAAACAAGCTGGAACGACGAATCCGGCCCTGTAATCCGCGTGTAGATCCGGGCACCGTCAAAACCGATTGCTTCCAATTCCTCTACCATGCCCTCCCAAAACCCGATGACCGACGTATCCATCTCCGTGACGCCGCTGTCTGGTCCATCCCCGCATACAAAAAACACACTACAACAGAACAAGGCCGGTAGTATCATCGTTTTTTTCATAACAGGTCCTGTTTGATACAAGGAGATATCGACATTAGTAATTAGTAATATATAACAAAAACAGCATAAAAACTGGATTATACCGGAGCCGTATCCCTTTCGATATTGGCAAAAAAATGGATATAGGCATCTTTTATTTATTTTTTTCAGAAGTGATGTTTCCTGAACGAATGACAACATCTGCAGTATAAACGTCAAATTATTAATGCTTGGGGTATTCCGAATGCTTTTATGCAGGCAGGTATAATTGATTCTCTTCTACCATCCTCATTAGGTTACCATAAGATTGTGGTTCACTGGCACTATCAAAAATCTATAGATAATTATTTCGCCTCATAGTCCAAAAAGGGTTTCTAAAACGAATGAAATATATTATTTTTAAAATCTTATTGAAGCACAACATGGGCTACTCTAGTCATAAAATCTGGACGGTGTTAAAGGCGCTTGGTCATCCGACCAGGCTGCGCATGGTATCTGGTTTATTCAAAAATGAATGCAATGTCGCTCAGATCCAGAAGAAACTTCGATTACCGCAGTCCACGATCTCTCAGCACCTTCGCGTCTTGCGCGACCACGGCATTATTCAACCGAAACAAGAAGGGACAAAAAGGTGCTATCGGGTCGTAGACACCCGTGTAATAAAGATGCTGCGGCTAGGAATATTTTGGTCTGATGCGCACTAACTTGTTTCAACTGTAAAGCTTTTTTTTGATTATTATATCGCATTATTTATATATATGGATATTTCAATTATCTAAAATTTACCTTATCTCTATTCAGACTGCGAAATGAGCAAAGGGAAACAAACAGGCGCGGTACTGGTAGTCGGTGCGGGAATCGGCGGCATGCAGGCATCATTAGACCTCGCTAATGCCGGCTACAAAGTATATCTTGTTGAAAAAGGACCGGCCATAGGCGGGGTTATGGCCCAGTTGGACAAGACGTTTCCCACCAATGATTGTGCCATGTGTACGCTCGCTCCACGCATGGTGGAATGCGGGAACCACCTCAATATAGAGAAACTGACATACTCCGAAGTTGAAGACATCACAGGTGAGCCGGGCGCATTCAAAGCCAGAATACGAAAAAAAGCACGGTCGGTGGACGCATCGAAATGTACAGGGTGCGGAACGTGCATGAGAGGGTGCCCAGTGCAGAACAAGGTCAGGATTCCCGAGCCGGCAAAGGTGGTGGAAACCAAAGAGACCATCGAAGCCGAGAAGATCGTAAAGAGTTATGGATACAACCGCCAATACGTTATTCAGATTCTTCAGGAAGCCAATGATCGATTTAATTATCTCCCGGAAGGGGTGCTCAAATCCATAAGTCGTCAGCTGGAAATGCCGTATGCCGAAGTATACGGGATCGCCAGCTTCTATAAATCGTTACGGCTCGAGCCGCGCGGGCAACATGTCATTCAGGTCTGCATGGGCACGGCATGTCATGTGAGAGGCGCACCGAGGGTCCTCGAAGAGTTTCAGCGACGATTGGACATTGATGAAGGGCGTACTACCAGCGATGGCCTTTTTACCCTTGAGACGGTGAATTGCATCGGGGCGTGTGCGCTCGGACCGGTTGTCGTTATCGATGGAGAATACCATGGTGAGATGACCCCTAGCAAGGTGCCTAGGGTGATCGATTGCTATCAGCCCACAGGTCGGGAGGTCGTCGCATGAAAAAGGTGGCTTCCCCGACTGAACTGGAAACCGTTCGTAAGGAAATTCTTCGCAACCGAGACCCGAACCTACCGTGTATTACGGTCTGCAGCGGCACGGGTTGCCACGCACACGGATGTGTAGACGTCGTCGCCGCGTTCAAGCGTGAAATTATCGCACGAAAACTGGAGGAAAAGGTATCCCTTCGTGCGACCGGTTGCCACGGGTTCTGCGAACGGGGAACACTCGTTGTCGTAAAACCGGAAGGGACGCTCTATCAGAAGGTGAAACCGGATGATGTCGGAGAGATTCTCGATACGAGTATCGTGAGGCTCGGTGTTGTTGAGCGTTTGCTCTATAAGGAACCTGTCAGTGGGGAAAAAATACGGAAAGAAAAGGATATTCCGTTCTACAAAAAGCAGAATCGGCTTCTTTTGGGACAAAATGGCATAATTGATCCCACGGAAATCGATGACTATGTTGCGGCTGGTGGGTATGAAGCCCTTGCGAAGGCACTATCTATAAAGCCGGACACGATTATAGATGTGGTGAAAAAGTCAAAGTTGCGAGGAAGAGGAGGAGCAGGATTCCCGACAGGCCGGAAATGGGAATTCTGCCGTGCTGTTGAAGCGGATTGCAGATACATCATCTGCAATGCTGACGAGGGAGATCCGGGCGCCTATATGGACCGATCTGTTCTGGAGGGTAATCCGCACTCGGTTTTGGAGGGAATGATAATAGGCTCGTACGCCATAGGTGCCAACGATGGATACATTTATGTGAGGGCGGAATACCCTCTAGCGGTAAAACACATACGCACGGCGATCTCCCAAGCCGAAGAATACGGTCTGCTCGGGGATAGCATATTGGGAAGTAGTCACAACTTCCGTGTGACCGTGACAACGGGGGCTGGTGCCTTTGTCTGTGGTGAGGAAACGGCCTTAATTGCGTCTATCGAAGGCAGGCGGGGTATGCCCCGCACGCGGCCTCCCTTTCCGGCTCAGAAAGGACTGTTCGGCAAGCCCACAAATATAAACAACGTTGAAACATGGGCAAACATCCCCCTCATAATTTCAAAAGGCTTTGAGTGGTACAACACTATCGGTACGCATGACAGTAAGGGAACGAAGATATTTTCTCTCGTAGGCAAGATAAATAATACCGGTCTTGTCGAGGTTCCCATGGGTATCACTCTTCGAGAGATAGTGTTCGATATTGGTGGAGGGATTCCTAAAGGAAAGAGGTTTAAGGCGGTTCAGACCGGAGGACCGTCCGGGGGATGCATCCCCGAGACGTTGCTGGATTTGCCGGTCGATTTCGACGAGTTGACCAAGGCCGGATCGATCATGGGTTCGGGCGGGCTTATTGTCATGGATGAGGACACCTGCATGGTCGATGTCGCCAGATACTTTTTAAACTTCCTGAGAGAAGAATCGTGCGGGAAGTGCACAGCGTGCCGGGAGGGTATTGTCCGAATGCTGGAGATACTTGAAAGGATATGTGAGGGAAAGGGTGAGGAAGGTGATGTGGCTCTTCTGGAAGAAACGGGAGAGTATATCGTCGATACGGCCCTGTGCGCCCTGGGTTCCACCGCAGCAAACCCCGTCCTTTCGACGTTGAAGCACTTCAGCAATGAATACGATGCTCACATCAAGGAGAAGTATTGTCCTGCAGGCGTATGCAAAAACCTGTTTCGATATTCGATTGATGAAAAGTTGTGCAGGGGATGCACGGCGTGCGTCAAGCAGTGCCCCACAGGGGCAATCAAGGGGGAAAAGAAGAAAGCGCACATCATCGATCCGGACACATGCATCAAATGCGGTATCTGTCTCGACACATGCAAGTTCAATGCTATCAAGAAAATGGCGGTACATGAGGTCGCGGTATGATCTGTTTCAGGCTCAACGGTACCCCTGTTGAGGGGGAAAACGGCCAAACAATATTAGATGTCGCAAAACAGCATAGTATTGATATCCCGACACTATGCTACCATCAGGCATTGAAGCCGTATGGAGCGTGCAGAATTTGCGTCGTGGAAATGAAAAAGGATTCCAGGACACGTCTTGTTCCAGCATGTGACTATCAGATTGAGGAAGGAATAGAGGTACAGACCGATTCCAAGCGCGTCCGAAAAAGCAGAAAAATGAGCATCGAGCTCTTGCTTTCGAGGTGTCCGGATTCCGATGCCATTAAGAAGCTCGCGAAAGAATATAGTCTTGACGCTCCCAGATTCCCCCGCCGTAACGATAAGTGCATCCTCTGCGGGCTTTGCGTAAGGATCTGCAAGGAACGCATGGGTGTTGGGACCGCCGACTTTGTAGGGCGGGGATCGGATATAAAAGTTGATACACCGTATCACCGGGGAAGTGATGTATGCCTGACATGCGGCGCGTGTGTCTCCGTTTGTCCTACCGGAGCCGTGAAGCTCGAAGAAATCTCCACGCACCGGCCGGTTCCCCAGCTTTCAGAATTCGATATGGAGCTCAGGCCGCGACCCTCGATTTACATTCCGTTTCCACAGGCGCTTCCCAATGTCCCGGTGATTGACAGGGATAACTGCGTTCATTTTCTTACGGGCGGGTGCAAGACATGCGAAACGTTCTGCCCGGCGGGCGCGATCGATTACACACAGGAAGACCAAGTCGTCGAGCTCACTGCCGGGGCGGCAATTTTATCTCCGGGCTATTGCCAATTCGACGCAGGGAAAAAGTTGGAACTGGGTTATGCCTGGTATCCCAACGTGGTAACCAGCCTGCAATTCGAACGGCTGCTTTCAGCCAGTGGACCCCATGAGGGAAAGATACTTCGCCCATCGGATTCTCTGGCCCCAAAAAGAATTGCCTTTATTCAATGCGTCGGTTCCCGGGACAAGGAACATAATTACTGCTCGTCGGTATGTTGCATGTACGCGACAAAAGAAGCGATCATTGCCATGGAACACGAACAAGGCCTTGCCTGCCATATTTTCTATATGGATATGCGGGCCTTCGGAAAAGGTTTTGACGGATACTACGAACACGCCAAAGAACTAGGAGTCATCTACCGCAGATGCAGGCCTTCCTCTGTGGAACAGGTGAAAGAGACAGGCAACCTTCGAATCGCTTATTTGGATGAACACAACCGTCATGCTGAGGATGAGTTCGATCTTGTCGTTCTTTCTGCCGGACTTCGCCCCAATGCAGACGTGAAAGAGCTGGCAGATAAATTCGGTTTGCGGCTCAGTACTGACGGATTTGCCGAAACGCAAACATTCGATCCTGTGGCGTCATCCCGTCCCGGAATCTATATCTGCGGTCCATTTTCCGAGCCGAAAGACATCCCAGAAACCGTGATGGAGGCATCGAGTGCTGCGGCAAAGTCGATGGCTTTACTGTCTGAGGTGCGCGGTGAACTCATCGTGCATAAAGAGTGGCCGCCCGAGAAAAAAATTGCCGGCATGCCCCCTCGAGTAGGGGTATTCATTTGCCACTGCGGTAAAAATATCGGTGGCGTTGTAAACGTACCGGACGTATGCGAGCATATTCGAGGGCTGCCAGCCGTGGTTCATGTAGAGAATATGCTGTACACCTGTTCTATCGATGCTCAAGGTAAGATCAAGGACGTAATTCGGGAGCAGAATCTCAACCGTGTTGTCGTTGCTTCGTGTACCCCCAGAACCCATGAACCGTTGTTTCGCGACACGGTCCGTGAAGCAGGGCTGAATCCCTATCTCTTTGAGATGGCCAATATCCGGGATCAGTGTTCCTGGATACACATGCACGAACCTGAAAAGGCGACCCGGAAGGCAAAAGAACTGGTCTCGATGGCTGTCGCGAAGGCGCGGAAGTTGGAGCCGCTGTACAGCATGTCCGTGGCGGTAAACAGCGCCGCGCTGGTGATCGGAGGAGGAGTGGCCGGCATGCGTGCAGCCCTCAACCTGGCCGACCAAGGTTTCGAGGTATACCTTGTTGAGCGGGACGAAAAGCTTGGAGGAAATCTCAAACATATCTTCTATATGGCCGGCGGAGAAAATCCACAGGCACAACTCAGCGATATGATCGCCAAAGTCGGTGCACATCCTCTCATCCGGGTAATGACAAAGACAACCATTGAAACGATCGGTGGGTTCGTTGGCAATTTTGAGACGACCCTAGTCCATGACAATAATCGCTCGACAATACAGCACGGTGCCATCGTGGTGGCGACTGGTGCTGTGCCGCACACGCCCTCGGAGTATTTGTACGGTAAGGACGACAGAATTGTAACACAGCTTGAGTTGGAGCAGATGCTGGCGGCGTCGCAATTTAAAAAGAACAAGTGCGTCGTCATGATTCAGTGTGTCGGCTCACGCGAAGGCGAACGGATGTATTGCAGCCGGGTATGTTGCACTCAGGCAATAAAAAATGCACTGGTAATCAAGGAAACACATCCTGACACGGATGTGTTCATTCTGTATCGCGAAATCCGGACATACGGATTCAACGAGAAATACTATACAAAAGCCAGAAAAGCGGGCGTCCGGTTCATTCGCTACGATGTCAATGAGAAACCGTCGGTATCAGTCTCGGGCGACAGACTGCATGTCAATGTCCGTGAACCTATCTTGGGTGATCTTCTAGATATAGGTTGCGATATGGTGGTGCTCGCACCCGCAATAGTACCGCAGGAAGACGCCGAAGAACTGGGCAAGATGCTAAAGGTTCCGCTTACGGCGGAGAAATTCTTCCTTGAGGCACACATGAAGCTTCGACCTGTCGATTTTGCGGTCGAGGGTGTCTTCCTGGCGGGCATGGCCCATTGCCCGAAAACCGTAGGCGAAAGCATCACCCAGGCGGAGGCCGCGGCCTCGCGGGCAGCAACGATCATAAGCAAGGACAAATACGAAACCGAAGCTACAATTTCGACAGTGAATGAAGATATCTGCAGTGGCTGTGGCACGTGCGTGGAAGTATGCGAATTCGATGCGCTTGAGTTGGTCGAGACGGAGTATGATGAGACGATATGCCGTGTGAACGAGGCAATATGTAAAGGATGTGGATGCTGTGCAGGAGCTTGCCCGAGCGGAGCAATTGAACAAAAAGGATTTCGAAGGGACCAGATACTCGCGGCAATCAGCACGGCTACAAGTTGAGAGGACAAATGGCAGCGAAGGAAAATAATAACTTTCAGCCAAAAATAGTCGCATTTTTATGCAACTGGTGTTCATATGCCGGTGCGGACCTTGCGGGAGTAAGCAGGCTGCAAATGCCTGCCAGTTTCCGAGTGATCCGCGTAATGTGCACGAGCCGGGTTGATCCGATGTTTGTCGTCAAGGCTTTTCTGGAAGGCGCCGACGGCATTATTATTGCTGGTTGTCATCCCGGCGATTGTCATTATCTCAAAGGCAACTACTACGCCCGGAGAAGATTTGCGACTTTGGTAAAAACCTTCGAAATCCTCGGCTTCGATTCCAGACGCCTGCGACTCTCCTGGGTTTCCGCTTCTGAAGCCCCGCGTTACGCTCAGGTGGTGAAAGACTTTACGAAAGAAATTCAAAATCTGGGACCGAATCCCGCTGGAAAGGAGGTGTTTATCTAGAACCACGTCAGAATGATGTCGTATTCGACGAAAAATGAATAACAAACTGATAGTCAAACATTATTAAGGAGCACAATAATGGCAAAAATGGCAATAACAGTCAACGGATCTGCCGGACCAAATATCTATCCTCCATGTATACTGGGTTCTTCTGCAGCGGCTTCGGGCGATGAGGTAATCTTGTTTTTCACTCCTGGCGGTGCTCCCGTGATGGTAAAAGGTGAAATGGAGAAGATGCAGAATGTGAAGGGACTGCCCAATCTGATTGAGCTCTATAACGGTTTACGGGAACTGGGCGGTAAAATTTATGTGTGTGAACTTGCGCTGGACGCAAAAGATTTGAAAAAGGAAGATTTCAGGGAGGGCGTCGAAATCATCGGTGCCACAACATTCGTGAACATGATCAAGGATGCTACGATTACGTTTTCATTCTAAGCCAATACCATACACCGTGAAAAGGAGAAAAAAATGGCAATGTATACACTGGATACATTGGGATTAAAGTGTCCGCAACCGATTCTCAAAGTGGCTGTCAAGGCGAAAGAACTGCAGCCCGGCGACATGCTCGAGGTGACCGCAGACTGCGAGTCTTTTCCCAAAGACGTAGATGCCTGGTGCCAGAAAACAGGAAAAAAGCTGCTCTTTTGCAATACGGAGGGTAGCCAGCACAAGGCTCAAATTCAGTTCTGAAGCAGAATTATGCGTTCTATAAGGCGTGACTTCAGTCACGCCTACACGTGTTTTAAGGATATAGAAAAGAAATGGCAGAAAATTTTGAACCCAGAATTGTTGCGTTTCTCTGCAACTGGTGTTCATATGCTGGGGCTGATGTGGCAGGTGGCAGCAAGCTCGAAACACCTCATACATTAACACCGGTCAGGGTGATGTGTTCGAGCCGGGTCAAACCTGAAATGATGATAGCTGCTCTTTTGCGGGGAGCAGACGGCGTGCTCGTGGCAGGTTGCCATCCCGGCGACTGCCACTATGACAAAGGCAACTACTATGCCCGCAGAAGGTTTGCCGTATTGCAGAAAATTCTTGAAACACTCGGTCTCGAACACCAGAGGGTCAGGCTCTCATGGGTTTCCGCGTCTGAAGGGAACAGGTATGCAGAAGTTGTCCGGGAATTCTGTGCCACAATAAAAGAATTGGGCCCGAACCCTATGAAACAGCGAAATAATTATGCCCCTGGAACAGGAGAGAAATAGGGTGGCAAACGAGAAGGGCATGGCTGGACAAGCTCTCGTTATTGGCGCCGGCATGGCCGGGATACAGGCGAGCCTCACTCTGGCGGAGGGGGGGATGAAGGTGTATCTCGTGGAGAGAGAACCCCTCTTTGGCGGCAAGGTAATCAAATTCGAAGAAGTCTTCGCCAATATGGAGTGTTCAACATGCATGGCCGCCCCAAAGCAGCAGGAAGTTCTGCAGAATGACCGAATCGAGTTGCTCACGCTCAGCGAAGTTTGCGAGGTAGAGGGGGAAGCGGGCAACTTTAGCGTGAAGATACGCAAAAAAGCTGGCTATGTAAAACCGGCTGAATGCATTGGCTGTAACGCCTGCTTTGAGCCGTGTCCGGTCAATATACCGAACGAGTTTGAGGAAAGGCTTGGGCAAAGAAAAGCCATTTACATTCCCTGTGCCGGAGCATTGCCGAATGTTCCCTCTATAGATACCGCCAACTGCCTCCGTTTTACAAAAGGCGACGAATGCACGCTCTGCAAGGAAGCGTGCATGTTTGATGCCATTGACTTCGATCAAAAGGATGAATACCTCGATATACAAGTGAATGCAATCATTGTTGCCACCGGTTACGATCTGACGGATGTCGCAGCGCTGCCTGAGTATGGCTATGGAAATAACGGAGGGGTCTATACGGCTGTAGAGTTGGAACGCCTGTATGCGTCAAACGGCCCTACACAAGGCAAGATCCAATTGAGAAATGGAAAAATACCTGCTTCCGCAGCGATCATTCACTGCGTCGGAAGGAAACAGACGGGGTATTGTTCCGCGGTGTGCTGTATGAGCCTATTGAAGCTCGTGCACTACTTCAAGCATAAGCTTCCTGACATGGCGTTATACGAATTTTACAGCGACATGTGCGTGCCGGGAAAAAAATACCAGGAATTCTACGAACACATGAAAGAAAAAGTGACGCTCATTCGCTGTGACGATATCAACGTCGAACATAACAATGGCAAGGAGACAATTACATATAAAGACACAGCAGGTAATAATGACCACATTGAGGTGGATATGCTTATTCTTGCCCCTGCAATGGTGCCGGCGCAGGGAACAAAGGGATTAACAGAAATTCTCGGTATTGATCGCGGTCCGGAAGGATTCTGCGGGTCAGGTAACGGCTCCCCGACAGAAAGCGGTCGTGATGGAATTTATGTGGCTGGTTGCGCTCAAGGGCCTAAGGATATCGGGCAATCGATAACACAGGCGGACGCAGCTGCGGCAAGAGTGCTTTCAATACGAAATTGAGTTTGTATGGAAAAGAAAGCTAAAGAAAAAAGAGTGGGCGTATATGTCTGTGAATGCGGACCCAATATAGCCAATGCTGTGGATATTGATGCGATATTATCGGCGGTATCGGGAAGCGATAATGTCGTCGTGGCGCAGCGTTTCAAGCTGCTGTGCACCGATGAGGGAAAGAAATTCCTTATCGATGAAATCGCAAAATATGGACTGACGCATCTTGTGGTCGGCGCATGTTCTCCCAAGCAGGAGGAAGCCACCTTTATGTCCCTATGCGAGCAGGCTGGAATCAATCCCTATATGTTCCAGATGGCCAATATCCGGGAGCATGTAGCGTGGGTAACGCCTGACAAACAGCAAGCCACCGAACGTGCCATCCGAAGTATACGTGCAGCCATATACAGGGTCCAGTATCATTCGCCGCTTGAAAAGCATGAAATCGAATGCAATGCCGACGTTTTAGTCATTGGTGGAGGAATTGCGGGGATGTCGGCAGCTCTGCTTCTGGCCGAACCGGAGAGAATGGTGTACTTAGTGGAAAAGGAAGAGCAACTGGGCGGCGCATTGAGAGAATACGGAAAATTGTTTCCCACAATGCAAAACGCGCCTGACCGGATTCATCAATACATAGAACGCATTGAGACAAACAGTAACATCAACGTCCATACGAACACGAAAATAAAGGAAACGCGCGGGTTTTTGGGCAATTTCGAAGTGGTTTTAGAAAATGCGGAATCAGAAAGCCGCGAACTTAAAGTTGGAGCGATTGTTGTCGCGTTAGGGATGAATCGTCTCAACCCGAAGGAACTGGAGACTTTCGGGTACGGCCGTATCCAAAACGTTTATTCCGCCCGCGAAGCGGAGGCGATGAATCTGAAAGGGAAATTTGTTCTCAACGACGGACGAACACCAGAGGGCGTCGCTATCGTCCATTGCATCGGCCGCAAACAAAAGGGCTATTGCTCGAATGTTTGCTGTCTGGCAGGCATAAAAATCGCCAGTTACCTTAAGGAAAAGAAGGCTGACATTTCGATTACCAGTTTTTACCGTGATTTATGTCTGCCCGGTTGTCAAGCTCAACGTCTTTACGAGGAGAGCCGGAAGAACGGTGTCAATTTCAAATGTGTCGATACCGTCACGGTCACCGAATCCGATGGAAAGATAAAGATCGGGTACGCCATGCCGGACGGCTCAAATAAAGAAATGAATGTTGATATGGTTATACTTTTGCCTTCAATTGAGCCTACGACAGACACCGCAGATGTTGCGCAAATGCTGAATATCCCTATTGGCCCTCACGGATTTTTAATGGAGGAGCACGAGAAGCTCAGGCCGGTCTCGACCTCCATAGATGGGATATACATAGCTGGATGTGTATCCGGTCCCAAGGACATTGCTGAAACGATATCACAAGCCGAGGCAGCGGCGGGAAGAATACGGGCGGGACTTGTGCCCGGACGAAAACTGGAAACAGAAGCAAAGGTGTCGGTCATACAGGAGAATGTATGTGCCGGTTGCCGGACCTGCATGACCGTGTGCTGCTATAGTGCGATCGAATACGACCAGACAAAAGGCATTTGCGTGGTGAATGAAGTACTGTGCCGGGGATGCGGCAACTGCGCATCAGCCTGCCCATCAGGAGCTGCCATTCACCAGCATTTCACTACCAGGCAGGTCTATCGGGAAATAGCGGGGATTTTGAAATGAATAAGGGCTATCGTATAACATCCTCAGACAAAGCCGCCTGCGGCACGTGCGAGTTTCTCCGCGGCTGCTTGGAAAATAAGATTTTCGAAGCGGTGTTTGTGCCACTTCGGTCTGGACAAACATATAATTATGTTCTCATACAGGACGCTTCGCTTTTGGTAGATGCTCACATTCCGGCCCCGGTCATGCCGGTTCAGGGTGCCAGAGCGCTCATGGATGCCGTTCGGCACGGGGAGGGGCTTAGAATCGGCGCAGTCATGCGAATGTGCGAAATACGGGCAGTCATAGAATTGTGCAAACTGGAACAGGCCCACCTGAAAGACGTATCGTTTATCAGCCTGGACTGCACCGGGGTAACGCCCCTGGAGGACTATCTTGCCGATAGAAGCGATACGGTGCGCGAGTCGTGCAGAATTTGCGACCGGTTCACTTTTGATGAAAAAAATCCCGTGACGAACGTGGACTTGCATCTGGCAACAATGGGTATAAAGAACAATGAAACAGTGCTTATCCCCGTCACTGAACAGGGAATGGCGATAGTGAAACAGTTCGGACTGAAAGTAGCAGAGGATACCGAGGAGTGGTCAAAAGAGGTAGAACGTGTCCGCGAAGAACGGCAAAAAACCCGGCAGGAGTCATTGGATAAACTGCGGAACGAGGTTGCGGGAATAAGAAATCTATCCGAGATATTCAGCCGGTGTATTCATTGTCATGCGTGCCGTAACGTCTGCCCGGTTTGTTACTGCCGTGTGTGCTTTGCGGGCAGGGATCCAAGCGGGGATACACGGGCCGACTATCTGAGGCGATCCGAGATGCTCGGTGGCGTCTTTCATGTGCCCGAGCAACTCCTGTTTCATCTTGGTCGTATGTCGCATATGAGCTTGTCCTGTGTTTCGTGCGGTACCTGCGAGGATGTTTGTCCGGTAGATATTCCGGTCGGACGCATTTTCAGCGTTGTCGGGCAGTCTACGCAGGGCATATTCGACTACGTGCCCGGCAGGGATGTTGAAGAGGATATGCCATATAAGAAATTCGAGTTGCAGGAACTGCAACAGGTGGAAGACTGACATGGTTTCTGTTCTAAAAATCGAAAAAGAACTGAATGAAGGAATCCGGGATTTCCTGCGCTTTCTGCTCGAGGCGGGCAAAGTTAAGGGCGTATTTTGCCTGACACGCAAGGGAAAGTCCGGCGCTGTCCGTTATGCTCTGATTACCGACGCACGCAGAATCCCGGAGGCCGTTCCATTTTATCCGGTAATGCCGAACAACGCGGCAAAAATGCTGTCGCAGATAACATTACACGGCCCCGCGAAAGATCCTGTTGCCGCCGTCCTTAGGCCATGTGAGTTAAGGGCCTTCGTGGAACTTGGCAAACGCCGTCAGGGCAATCCGTCAAACATAATCACCATATGTTCGACATGTACGGGTGTGTTACCTTTGAAACAACTCATACGAGGCGACGAAGAACACCTGGTCAGGGAATATTGGAAGGCCGTTAAATGTACAGAACCTGTTGCAGGTACCCGTGATGCGTGCAGGGGATGCGAGCAATTCACTCCTGAAGGCGCAGATTTTATTGTGAGCATAGCGGCTAGAAAAAATCTCGACAGGGAATGCATCATATTTCCAGCTACGGAAGAAGCTGTATCGCTTTGCAGGGACATGGAAGCCGCGCGCGGGGAAGACGAGATAGAAACCGCGCACGTGCGCAGGCTGCGGGAGAACAGGAGCACAGCGCGGAAGAGGCAACGCGGGGAATTGGAGAAAAGAGCGTCAGGTCTCAGCGGAATGGTCAATGTTTTCACCGCATGTGTGAACTGTCGCGCGTGTCGGACCGTATGCCCGATCTGCTATTGTACGCGCTGCGAGTTCGACGCGCCACGCTGGGAGCACACGCCCGAGGACGTTAAAGCAGGTATACGGAAACGAGGGGGTATGCGACTCCCCGCGGGCACGCTGAATTTCCACCTTGGCCGTCTTCTTCACATGGGTATTTCGTGCGTGGGATGTGGCATGTGCAGCGATGTCTGTCCGGCCGATATCCCGGTTTCCGAAATCTTCTCGAATACAGGACGGTCGATCCAAGATATGTTCGCTTACGTTCCTGGCAAAGATGCAGAAGAAAAGGTTCCCCTCACCGTGTTCAGGGAAAAGGAACTGTCTGAGGTGGAACATTAATCGAATGCAAAAGGGGATATATGGCTGTCAAGAAAAAAACCTTAAAAGCAAAGAAAATAACTGAAACCGGGCTAAAGCCGAGCGATATAAAAAAGAGTGACAGAACAGTCGCTGTTGACGATCTGGATCCTTCCTTCTGCGACGAAGTCGCGTCGCTGCCGGGCGGCGAGAACATCAGGAAATGCTTCGCATGCGGTACCTGTGCGGCAGGATGCCCGGTGACTGCCATTGACGAGAGCTACAACTCCCGCAGGTTAATCCGCCAGATTCTACTGGGCATGCGCGATGAGGTTCTGCGGTCGCCGGTAATCTGGTTCTGCATGATGTGCTATCGGTGTACAGCCCGTTGTCCGCAGGAAGTGAATTTCACCGACATCATGCGCGTGTTGCGACATCTCGCTATCAAACATGGCTATGCACCGGCCGACATGCTGTCCAGCAGCGACGAGGTTGACCGCTACGCCCAGATGATTCGGCGTGATATGATACAGAACACCATGGAAGGCCGAAACCAGGTGGTGCAGGAAATCAAGGACAGAATAGCGAAAGTCGATAAGAGGAATGCCAAAAATGCCTGAGGACATTAAAAGCTTCCACGATCTGATTACCGAAGTTCAGCAACCCGGTTTTTGCGGGCGATGCGGCGGTTGCGTGTCGTTCTGCTCGGCGGGGGAACTGAACGCTTTGCGGATAAGCAGGGAAAACATACCCGAATTTGCCGACGAGACAAAGTGCCTGAAATGCGGTATTTGTTACTTGATTTGTCCTCAGGTGAAGGCGCTTGATGGGGATGTCGCGAAGAAGTTCGGATGGAAACAACCGGTGGGGTATTTTCGCCTTTTGCGATCGGCGAAGACAAGGGGTCGTACGGTCGCCCGTCGGGCAACCGACGGCGGTGTGGTAACGTCGCTGTTACTTTACGCGTTAAAACACGGGATGATTGACGGCGCGGTGGTGGCGCGAGAAACCGGACCATTCGCGAGAGCTCCGGAAATCGCAACGACCGAACGCGAATTGACAAACGCAGCCGGTTCGCATTATGACGATGGTGCACAACTCAGCAAGGTGGGAAAAAGCTATTCATCCTTCGTGCCGGCCATCCGCGAAGTGCGCGAGCTGACGCGGCACGGGATGCGTCGGGTCGCATTTGTTGGTACGCCGTGCCAGGTACGTGCGTTGCGCAAAATGCAGCTGTTGAAAGTAGTCCCTTCCGACATCGTGACCATGGTCATAGGACTCTTCTGCATGGAGAACTTCTCTTTCGGCACGGCGGCGCGCAAGAAGCTTGAGAAACAACTGGGGATAAGCCTGGAAGACGTAGTGAAACTGAACGTCAAGGATGACGTTATCATGACCATGAGCAACGGGGAAGCGCTTCACGTTCCGTTTGAACTGATGGACGACGTGGCCCGGCCGGCATGCTTCGCGTGCTCCGATTTTTCTAATGAATTCGCGGATATTTCGTGCGGCGGCCTGGGATCTCCCGACGGTTATACGACCGTGATGGTAAGAACTTCTGTGGGCGAGACAATATACAACAGAGCAAAACGCGAAGGGTTCATCCGCGAAATGGTTTTCAAGAGCCCGGAGGCGTCACGGATACACCATACCACCATGATGGCAAAAATCGTATCGTTTTCGCGGCGGAAACGACGTCGTGCATCTGAAGCAAGGACGTTACCCCATGCATAAGCGCGCAGCTGTCATAGGAGGAGGAATCGCCGGCATCCAGGCTGCACTCGACCTAGGTTACATGGGCGTGGAAACATACCTGATCGAACGGGATCCCTCCATAGGCGGTCGCATGGCGCAACTCGACAAGACGTTCCCCACGAACGACTGCGCCATGTGTATCATGTCGCCAAAGTTGGTCGAAGTGGGGAGCCACCCCTACGTAACTATCATTACAAATGCGGAGGTTATGAGCGTTGATGGCGCGTATCCCCGTTTCAAGCTTCGCGTGCTGAAACATCCCCGGTATGTCGACGAAGAGAAATGTACGGGATGCGGGGTGTGCATGAGGAAATGTCCTACGAAAATCCCCGACCCATACAATAAAAATCTCACGACGGCCAAATGTATCCGCATCCCGTTTCCCCAGGCAGTACCGGCCGTCGCAGTGATAGATGCCACCCACTGCCTTTACTTCCAGAAAGGCAAATGCCGAATCTGCGAGAAATTCTGCGATGCCAAAGCAATAGACTATACACAACAGCAGCAGTTGATTAATCTGGAGGTAGGCGCCATCGTTGTAGCCAGCGGATCACAGGAATTTGACGCGCGGTGCAAGGGCGAGTATGGCTACGGCGTGTTTCCCAACGTGGTGACCAGCATCGAATTCGAACGGATACTCAGCGCGTCCGGGCCAACGGCAGGGCACGTGACACGGCCGTCCGACCACAAGGAACCCCGACGCATAGCCTTCGTACAGTGCGTCGGTTCCCGCGACATCAAGCAGGGCAACGAGCACTGTTCGGCAATCTGCTGCATGCAGGCAGCCAAACACGCCACCATCGTTCGCGAACACCTGCCCGAGGCGTCGGGCACGATTTTCTACATGGATATACGTTCCTATGGTAAAGGTTTCGACCGGTTCGTCGAGCGGGCAAGAGACGAGCACCGAACCCGGCTCGTGTGCGGCCGTATTGCGTCATTGGAAGAGGACCCGCGAACCGATAACGTGTTTGTCCACTATATCACCCAGGACGGGAACATCTGTCGGGAAGAATTCGACCTTGTTGTTCTCTCTGTCGGACTGGAACCGTCGGCATCATCCACGAAAACGGTTCAGAGACTGGGTGCTGTGACTGATTCGAGAGGCTTTCTCGATATAGGCGATTTTGCCCCTGTTGATTCAAGCCGTCCCGGTATTTTCGCGTGCGGCAGCATTTCCGGTCCCAAGGACATCCCCGAATCGGTAATGGAAGCTAGCGGGGCGGCGTCGGCTGCCGCAGCCACCCTCGGAGAGCTTCCCGCCAGAGAGATTCACGTCGACTATCCCGAGGAAAAGGACCTTCGAGGCCAACCGCCAAGAATCGGCGTCTTTGTCTGCCGCTGCGGTATCAATATTGCCTCGACGGTCGATGTGCCAGGTGTGGTCGACTACGCGATGGGACTGCACCGGGTTAAACACGCCCAAGAGCTTCTTTTCTCGTGTTCCCAGGATTCGCAGAAAGCAATCGGGGCGGTCATTGAAGAAAAAAACCTGAATCGCATCGTGGTGTGCGCGTGCACACCGCGCACTCATGAGCCGCTTTTCCAGAAGACTATCCGTGAAGCTGGGCTCAACCCGTACCTGTTCGAGTTTGCCAATATACGGGAACAGTGTTCATGGGTGCACCAAAAAGAACCCGAAAAGGCCACAACGAAGGCCAAAGACCTTTTGCGCAATGCCGTGGCAAAAGTAATTTCCGCAGAGCCTTTATACAGAAAATCGCTGGATGTCAACCGCGCGGCGCTGGTGATTGGAGCCGGCCTTGCCGGGATAACAGCCGCTCTTGATCTTACCAGACAGGGATACCAAGTTCATCTGGTTGAGAAAGAGCCTGAGCCAGGCGGCAATCTCAGACACGTTCTCACCACGTTGCAGGGAAATCCGACGAGGCCACTCCTGGTGGAGTTGGAGAAAAAAATTCGCGAGAATGATCGTATCAGGCTCTATCTGGACAGCAGGATCCATGATATCACAGGCTACGTGGGCAATTTTAAAACCACTCTCCGCAGCCGTAGCGGCGACGAGACTGTTGTTGAACATGGTGTGGTGATTGTTGCCGCCGGGGGCGAAGAATACCAGCCTGATGAGTACCTCTATGGCCGCGACGAACGTGTTGTTACCCAGCGGCGCCTTGAAGAACTGCTGGACGAAGTAACAACCGATGATGCCACTCAGCATCCATCGCCGCTCTCAAACCTGAAATCCGTCACTATGATCCAATGTGTCGGGTCACGAGACGACAAGCATCCTTATTGCAGTCGGGTCTGTTGCAGCACTGCTGTCAAGAATGCAATCCGTCTCAAGGAGCTCAGGCCGGATGTTTCGGTATATGTGCTTTTCAGAGACGTACGCACGTATGGACTGCGGGAACATTTCTACCGGGCAGCGCGCGAAAAAGGAGTCCTGTTTATCCGATACAACGAGTACGAGAAACCAACAGTGATGCATGATGGAAACACTCTTAGGCTCAAGGTAAACGACAGCCTGCTTGGTAGTACCATCTCTTTGAAACCGGATCTTGTGGTGCTCAGCACCGGTATCGTGGCGAATGCGGACAACAAGGCTTTATCGCAGTTTTTGAAAGTACCTCTGGACGGTGACGGGTTTTTCCTTGAAGCGCACGTCAAGCTTCGTCCCGTGGACTTTGCTACGGACGGTGTATTTGTCTGCGGATTGGCCCATTACCCCAAGGACATCAACGAAACCATCGCCCAGGCACGGGCTGCCGCAGGCCGAGCTGCCACCGTGTTAAGCAGGGACCGCATCGAGGCCGAAGGAAAGGTTTCTTCTGTTCGTGAAGACCGGTGCAGCGGGTGCGGGGCATGCGTCGCGGTGTGCCCATACAATGCGGTCGAACTTGACGCTTCAAGCGGGCGTGCAACGGTCAATGAAGCGCTTTGCAAGGGCTGCGGCGCGTGCGCGGCAACATGTCGTGCTGCGGCCATCGACCTGCGCGGCTTCCGTAACGAACAAATCCTGAATGCCCTGGCGGCGCTATAGAAACGTAGACTCATGACAAAAGAAACCGACATAAAACAAGGCGACTGGGAACCAAAAATTGTGGCATTTTTGTGCAATTGGTGTTCGTATGCCGGGGCTGACCTGGCCGGTGTCAGCCGGCTACAATATCCGCCCAATGTACGCGTAATTCGGGTCCCGTGTTCGGGAAGAATAAATCCATTATATATAGTCAAGGCGTTGCAGAACGGCGTTGACGGTGTGCTGGTTTCGGGTTGTCATCCGGGTGATTGCCACTATATCAGCGGCAACCTAGTAGCAAGGCGGAAGTTTGCCCTGCTCAAGGACTTCCTCACCTACCTTGGTATCGAACATCAGCGCGTGCAGTTCTCGTGGGTTTCCGCATCTGAAGGCGCCCAGTTCGCGTCGCTCATTGCACAGGTTGTGAATGATATCAAGCAGATAGGCCCTGCGAGTAAACTCATGAAAACGGGAGCCGGCAGCGCATGAACCCAGAGGAAAAGGAACTGAAAACCATAGTTCGTAAGCTTCTTTCCGAAAGCACCGTTGATGTTGTCATAGGTTTTGAGAAAGGAACGATCCCGGCGAGAATGCGACCCGCATTTTTCCGTGATGCCGGTGCGGTGGACCAGCTGGTCTGGAATTCTCACTGCTCGAATAACCTTGCGGTGTATCTGCCGGCAATGTTCAGAAAACCAATCCGTGCGAAGGATTGGAACCCCCCGAAAGTGGCGATCGTTGCCAAGGGGTGTGATGGGCGTTCGGTCGTCGGACTTCTGAAAGAAAAGCAGGTGCCGAGAGACAATATTGTGATCATCGGTATGCCTTGCTCGGGCATGATGGACGGCGATGAACTCCACCAGGCATGCCTGGAATGCACCCATCCATTCCCTGATGTTGTCGATATCGCGGTCAGCGGAAGCGGCCGTGAAAAAGCGGAGGGAAAGCGCGAGCAGCTTATGGCGTTCGAGGCGAAATCTCCGGCTCAGCGATGGCAGTATTTCACTGACGAAATCTCGAAATGCATCCGGTGCTATGCCTGCCGGCAGGCTTGTCCCAACTGTTACTGTGAGAGTTGTTTTGCCGACCAGGCCAAGCCGCGGTGGTTCGGTGCAGGCGATGACATCTCAGATATTATGTCGTACCACATAGGTAGGATATTCCACCAGGCGGGACGGTGCGTGGAATGCGATGCGTGTGTACGGGCCTGCCCGATGGACATCAACCTTCGATTGTTCACGCAGAAGCTGCCTGCGTCGATAGAAAAACTCTTCGGCTACATTCCAGGAATATCCGAAGAGGAACCGCCTCCCCTTTGTGCTTTCAGGGAAGACGATAACCAGGAATTTATAACGGAGCCCCATACATAATGGAAGCTATCATCGCGAAGAAAGACTTGAAACGGCTCATGGAAGCAGCCAGGAAGCATGCTGTTGTATATATGCCGGTGAATCGTGACGGGGATGTAGGCCTTGCTGAAGCGGGCCCGGGAGACGAGATATCGTTCGAGTATTCAAACTTTAACCTCCCTGTCAAAAGAGAGGTATTCCCCTGGTGCGAAGTGTTGTTTGAGTATGAAAACGGGCATGCGAAGAAAGTGTCGATGTCTGAAGAAAAGAAGGTCATATTTGGCGTGCGTCCGTGCGATGCAGCCTCGCTGCTTATGCTCGACAGCGTATTCCTCAAATCACCGGCACAGGGACTGGATACTGAAAGAACCTACGATGACCCTTACTATCGCGCGCGCCGTGAGGCAACCCTTTTCATTACCTTGGGATGCAACAGTCCTGAACAGACCTGCTTCTGCACTTCAGTGGATGGCGGGCCGTTCAGTGAAAAAGGGGCTGATATTATGGCCTGCGACGTGGGCGATACGATCCTGTTCAATACTGTCACAGAAAAAGGAGAGGCATTCCTGACCGAGCATCAAAGTCTTTTCGGGAAACCGTCATCCGACCACCTTCAGCAAAGGAACGAACGAAAGGGCGCTGCCGAAAAAAAGATAACAGAAACTAAGATTGCTGGCATATCAGAAGCGCTTGAGCGCAGCGAAGAATCAGCGTTATGGAAGGAAATATCTGAACGATGCCTCTCGTGTGGGGTCTGCACGTACCTTTGTCCAACATGTCATTGCTTTGCTTTTCAGGACGAAGTTGGTAATGGGAAGCAAACAAAAAAGCGGATTCAGGACGCATGCATGTTTCCCTTCTTCACGCTGGAGGCATCAGGACACAATCCACGCCCCCGCAAGGAGTATAGGCTCAGGCAGAGAATCATGCATAAATTTCGGTATACCCAGGAAAACTATAACCGCCTGTTCTGCGTAGGTTGTGGACGCTGCATTACCAACTGCCCCGTAAACATAGACATCCGGGAAATCGCCAGGAAAGTGAACACATGAACCAAATCAACATAGACAATCCGTACCTCCCCAAACCAACGCGGATTGAGAAGATTACTGTAGAAAACGAAGGGAAAGACCTGAAAACATTCAGGCTTTCATTTCTCGATAAACAAGACGCGCAGAGTTTTCGTCACTCATGCGGACAATTTGCAATGCTTTCTGTTCCCGGCGTGGGCGAGAGCCCAATAGGTATCGCATCCTCGCCGCTGGATGAAGATTACATAGAATTTACCGTGAAGAAATATTCCACGGGAGTGGTAACCACGGCTTTGCATGATTGTGAAGAAGGCGAGACGATAGGAGTACGGGCACCTTTCGGCAATTCTTTCCCGATGAAGGATATGGAAGGGCAAAACATCGTGATAGTCGGAGGGGGGTTCGCTTTTACAACACTACGGGCAACGATACGCTATATCCTTCATGAAACCGTCAGATCCAAGTACGATGCCCTGACAGTCGTCTACGGAGCCCGAAGTCCAGGCGAACTCCTTTACAAAGACGAACTAATGGCCTGGGAAGCGCGACCAGACGTCAACATGTACGTTACCGTGGACAAGGGTGATGAAAATTGGAAGGGACGCGAGGGATTCGTTCCGGAAGTCGTTCAACAGGTCGCACCGTCATCCCAAAATGCCAGTGTTCTTGTCTGCGGACCGCCAATCATGCTTAAATTTACAATGCCGCCGCTTATCGAACTGGGATTCGATCACGATAAGATTATAACCTCTTTGGAGCGCCGTATGAGTTGCGGTGTGGGCAAATGCGGGCGATGCAATATAGGCAGCAAGTATGTCTGCAAAGACGGGCCGGTATTTACCTTCGAACAAATAAAGAAACTGCCCGACCACGTCTTCTGATATAGCTCTTATTAATTAAAAGCCATATTCTCATTAATAACTCTTGGAAAATATTAACCACACTAATTATTAGGCAAAACCCATAAATTGCACTAGGAAAACTCGCGGTTTTCTGTATTCTTGCAGAACAAACCTTCTTCTTGGCAGAATTCAGAATTGGAGGTGAGGGGAGTCGAACCCCTGTCCGAAAAGCGATCAATAAAAGCCGCTACATGCTTGTTCCATTGTTTGTTTCTCGCGGATCCATGCGCCAATGGACAGGCTCATGAAACCACCAGTGCCGGTCGTCTCACCTGCCTGATCGTCACCCCTCAGACAGGCCAGCACCTTGGCTGCTCACGGACAATGAAGTGCGCACTGCCCGCGAGTGGCGCCCTTAATTAGGCAGCCATTGCAAAGGAATAGTCCTCGGCAATTATAATGTCATCGGATGATTTACGAGGCCAACCGATGATCCTCGGCATGCTGCTTGTATCTCAGGCTTCCCGTCGAAAACCAGTACACCCCCATTACAATTGAAGATTGAGGATTGCAGATTGCAGATTGAAAGCAATCATGAATCAACTAATTATGAATATACAATAAGACCCACGAATCCGCTTGTAAATGACGAATGATTTTCAGTTTCAATCATCAATCCTCATTTTACTATTTATCAGGCTGATTCCCGGATAATGAACTTGGTCGGCAGCTCCTTCTGCTTGATCCCGGACTCCCGGCCCTCGATCTTATCCACGATCATGTTGATCGCGTAATCGCCCATTTCCAGCTTGGGCTGGCGTACCGTGGTGAGCGACGGTTCGATTACCTCTGCTGCCGGAATGTCATCATAACCAACCACGGCGAGCTGCTCAGGAACTTTTACCCCGCGCCGCTTCGCCTCCTTTATGATGCCGATCGCCACCATGTCGCCGGCAGGAACAAACACGGCGGTCGGAACAGGCTGGGCGCCGCTCAGCTTTTCAAACACATTGATTCCGTCGATCACACCGTCATCGTCGACATTGAATAGTAGCTCGGTCCGGTAGGGTATCTGATGCTCCTCAAGCGACTGCCTGTATCCTGAAAGCCGCTCATCCATTGGAAGACCGAGTTTCGTGCTTGAAACGCACGCGATAATCGCATGCTCCTTGCTTACAAGGTAATCCGTGGCATCCTTGGCCCCGCGTTCGTTGTTCACATACACACAGTCGATATCATTTGATTTTCGCGCCACGACGATACCCGGCACGCTCTCGTCGCTGAAAATGGAGAGTTCTTCCTCGGTGACCGTGGAGCTGATCAGAATGACGCCGTCAATCCTCCTCTCGCGGGCAAGCCGCTGAAAAAGCTGTGATTCGCTCTCCTTTTGCCCGATGGTATCGAACAGCATGACCGTATAATTGAGATCGCGATTCGTGCTTTTGATTCCCTGAAGCACCCGCACCACGAATGATGAGGCGAGGTTGGGAACGATCACACCGATAGCGTTCGAACGTTTTGTCGCGAGGCCGCGCGCAATCACATTGGGGTAATAATTGAGCTCCTTGGCGATCTTCAGCACTTTCTTGCGCGTGGCCTGCGAAATGTTCGGTTTGTTATTGATGACCATGGACACGGTCGCCGACGTCACGCCGGCGCGCCGTGCGATATCTTTAAGGGTAACTGGCATAATAACTCCCTGCCCTTCTTTCCGCTGCGTCAAAGCAGCTACAAGGTGGTGGTAAGTGAAAAGTAAATTCGCTTGCTTTCAAGCACCAGGTCAGGTGCGATCCTCATCTTTTCAGGATAGTCGTGCAGATACGCATCGACCACGGCGTCAAACATCGAATACAGATAGAAAAATATCGAATACCACAGATACATATTTCTGTTTGTAAAAGAACGGCTCCGGTACGAATACCAGTCATCCGCATACTGCCGGCCGAGCAGCATGGTCAGAGAATCGACACGAGGGTCGGACAAGCGCCGGTAATTATCATCGGCGCGGTCCATAAGCCGCTGGCTGTTGTATGCCATGATGCCGAGCGAAACCTGACCCATCATAACCATGCCGGCCTTGGAGTATGACCCGTTATATATCTGGCCGAGCCCCAGGCCAGGCACGGCAGCCAGCAAACCTGCGGTTTTCGGATTCCTTTCACCGGTATTTCTGAATGCATTCGATGCCTGGACAGCGTCAAGCAGGTTAAATACATGCGCACCCATTGCCCATGAAAAAAAATTGTATTCTGAAAACCGTGCATTGAGGGCATTAAACCGGCTGATAAGCGCTCTTTCATTGAAGTCAGCCTTTCCATGAGCCGTTGTATCGAAGGCCTCCCATGCACGGTAATTTTTGGCGTTCAGATTGTATACGGCCGCGTTTTCATGCCAGAACCAGCTTATCGATAAAAAAACAGCCTCAAGCGCCGGAAAGAATCCGGCCTTTACATAATGACCCGTATATGCCTGACCCGCACCCGGCAAAAGAAGCGACGACATTGCGCAAACAAGAGGATTTCGCCGTTTAAATGAATCCTCTTTCCATGCATCTTCCCCGCCATGGGGTGCGCGGTTGATGGCAAGCATGCCTGAATCGTGATTGACAGAAGCGTAACCACCATAAAATATAATCATAATAAAAGCACTCAGTTGTAAAACAAATCTCATGCAAATCCTTAAGTGATTAATATAATAAATTATAGCGGTTAAATCGTCATTTTTATGAAATTTAACAATTTAAATAAAAATCAAATGCAGACAGCAAGTCAAGAGATAATTTAACTGTTAAATATCACTGTTTTAAAGCAGGTCGTCAGACCGCACCATTAATCATATCAGCATATCGATGAAATTAGAAACAGCTGCTGATGCGGAAGACGATGAAGGTTTTATCAGCGACCCATCGTTGGTGTAGGATACCGTAGCAGGCTTGGAAAAAGGCGAATCATTTATAAGAGAGTTTTTAGGATCAAATCCTTTAATTCCTCCCGCCGTTTGTGCTTCTGCCTCCGATCTCTGTTCTTCAATCTGCTCTGCCCGAGCCTTTGATGCCTGCATTGACGCTTTTGCGGCTATTGCCCGGTCCTGGGCCGAAGGATCTGCAGGCGCTAAAGCAGCAGCTTTGACAACCTGCATTTTTCGTATGGTTGCCTGAGAATCTCCCGGAACCGGAGAGGTATCGATCGAAACCTCCCCTCCCACCGCATACCGATGTCCGTCAGGACCGACCTCATACTCGAACTGAGCACCGCCACGCACATACTGTCCACCGACAGCCACATGGGCTGCTTCGTGCGCCCGTACTTCCTTGTCCCTTTTTTTCAGCTCTTTTACTTCCCTTTTGTCTTCTTCACTCAGTTCCTGGTTCGATCCTGTGCCGCTAGTCCCCTGGCCTGCAGCAGCACCTTGAGCTCCTGAAAACGAACAAGGCGAAGTTGAGGATGCGATTTCCATGATATTACGACTCCTATTAGCATTTTCGGTAAAAATTGCCGGGCGCTTGAACGCTTTTTTTTAGGGTATGCACTATGTTATTTTTAAGCCCGAAATTCATACCTGTCATGACCACGTTATAAGGAGGCATCATTTATGTCCCAGGCGGCCGAATCATCACGGCAATCGCTCACGTTCCAGACCGAGGCGATGCAGATTCTCAACCTCATGATACACTCGCTTTATACCCATAAAGAGGTCTTCCTGCGTGAATTGATCTCCAACGCCTCAGATGCTCTCGACCGGCTGCGGTTCGAAGCGCTCACCGATTCCAGCCTCATGGGAAGCGAAACTGATCTCGCCATCCGCATAAAACTGGATAACAAGGCGAAAACTATCACCATAAGCGACAACGGGATCGGCATGAGCAGGCAGGAGGTGATCGACAACATCGGCACCATCGCGCGGAGCGGCTCAAAGGCATTCCTGGAAAAACTCACCGGCGACCAGAAAACCGATTCCAACCTGATCGGCCAGTTTGGCGTTGGCTTCTACTCGGTGTTCATGGTCGCCGCTCGCGTCAAGCTGGTAACAAAACGTGCCGGACTTGAAGAAAGCGCGATCGTGTGGGAATCGACCGGCGAAAAAGAATACTCCCTGGAAGAAACGACAAAGGCCGGCAGGGGCACTGAAATCACCGTGTACCTCAAGGAAGATGCTTCCGAATACGCACAGTACTGGAACATAAAATCGCTCATTAAAAAGTATTCCGACTTCATCGCCTTCCCTATTTACCTTCCCGATGAAAAGGGAAAGGACGAAATCATCAACCAGACGAAGCCGATCTGGCTGCGATCCGCCTCCGAAGTGACCAAGGAGCAGTACGAGGAGTTTTACCAGCAGGCGCTCGCCGGTTTCGACAAACCGCTTGCCACGATTCACGGCAAGGCGGAAGGCGTCGCGGAATACTCCTCGCTTCTGTATATACCCACCTCGTCACCCTTTGACCTTTTTTCTCTGGAGCGGAAACACGGGGTCAAGCTCTACGTCAAACGCGTGTTCATCATGGACAACTGCAAAGAGTTGCTGCCCGAATACCTCAGGTTTGTGAAAGGCGTGGTGGATTCCGAAGACCTGCCGCTGAACGTTTCGCGCGAGATCCTGCAGCAAAATCCGCTGGTAGAGCGAATCAGAAAAGCGCTGGTCAGCAAAATCCTTTCCCGTCTCGCGGACATGGCCCAGAATGAACCGGACACCTACAAAACCTTCTGGAAGACCTACGGACCGGTAATAAAGGAGGGAGTGCATACCGATCCGGAAAACAAGGAAAAACTCCTGGAACTGCTGCGCTTTCAATCCTCGCTCGGCACCAAGGAGGATTATATATCACTCAAGCATTATGTAGGCCGCATGCGCCAGGACCAGAAAGAGATCTACTACATCGGAGGTGATTCGCGGGAAATCGTCGAAAAAAGCCCGCACCTCGAGATTTTCAAGGCAAAAAGCATTGAGGTCCTCTATATGCTCGATCCAATCGACGAATGGATCGTTCCTGATATCTACACGTACGACGGAAAAAAATTCAAATCCGTCACCCAGGGCGACCTCGACCTCGGCGATCTTGTCAAAGAGGAAAAAGACGCTCAAAAAAAAGCGGAATCGGCGTATAAAAAATTTTCCGAGCGCGTAAAAAACATCCTCGCCGACAGCGTCAAAGATGTCAGGATTACCACCCGTCTCAAGGACAGCCCGGCGTGCCTTGTTTCCGAAGAGAACGCCATGGGATCGCACATGGAAAAGATCATGAAAGCGATGGGCCAGGAGGTGCCGGTCGCCAAGCGGATCCTTGAAATCAACGGCGACCATCCGATCATCGCCAACCTCAACACGCGCTACCAGAAAGATCCAAAGGATTCCGAACTCGAAGAGTGGGTGCGGCTGGTGTACGAGCAGGCGCTCATTGCAGAGGGGCAGATGGTCCCTGATCCGCTGGCATATTCGAAGCGGGTCAATTCCCTGCTCATCAAAGCGTCGGCCGGATGATGACCATTTTTAGAAACGGTACGTTCTATGGGAAGCATAGGACTAATTACTGATTACGGTACCGCTGACTGGTTCGCCGGCGAGATGAAAGGCGCAATCCTTGGTATCTCCCCGGACACGACCATTATCGATATCACTCACAACATACCCCCGGGCGATATCAAATGCGCCGCTTTTTCCCTCCTGGCCTGTTTTCGCTCGTTTCCCGCACAGACCGTTTTTTGCGTGGTGGTTGATCCCGGGGTGGGCACCTCGCGCGCCGCATTGGCAATCAAGGCCGGTCCACGATATTTTATCGGCCCGGATAACGGCGTGCTCTCCTGGGCAATTCTCAGAGAGGAAAAGCGGGAGATACGCAGGATCGAAACCGCAGACCTGCTCCCCGATCGTATCAGCAGCACGTTCCACGGCAGGGACATTTTCGGGCCGATCGCAGCGCACCTCGCAGCAGGCGCGGCGTTTGAGAAAATCGGTCCGTTAACCGATACGATGATCGAAATTCCCTGGCCGTCGCCGGTCGGGAACGGAAAGGGCATCACGGGGTCGGTTGTCCATATTGACCGGTTCGGCAATGCCGTCTCTTCGATTGACGAAAAAACCATTCGCTCATTGTCCGGTACGCCGACAATTAAGCTCCTCAAGTACGGCACCGAGCTTCCCTTCTGCACCCATTTCCAGCAGGTTCCTACCGGAAAGGGACTTGCCTATGTAGGGTCCAGCGGCTTTCTTGAAATCGCCATCAATAACGCCAATGCCGCGGCGATTTTCGGACTGCATATCGGCGATTCGATTACGGTGCAGTGATCTGCAACCCGAAGGCCCGCACCTACGGCAGCTTCCGGATGCTTTAGGCCATGTTATTTATATATTTTCTTTGTGAGTGAAATAATGATACACTTTGCCTTCCGGACCTTTTTCATTTTCATCTCCTCTAAAAACCGCATTTTTTCAAAGGAGGCTGTATGCCGCGTATTCGACTGGCTGGATGTATCGGATCAATTATCGTAGCGTCTGCTATGATGTGTCCCGTATTCCCGATTGCCGGTGTGGGGGTGCATTACGGTCTTGATTTTTCGCTCAACATGGAGGATGCGACCGGTGAACGGGCATCGCTTGGCAACCTTGAACTTGACGTCAGCACTTTCGGGACACGACCTAGCGGGTACACCAAACAGACCATTTCCGGCGCTGACCTTCCTGTGTTCATCGACCGTACCGGCTGGGAACGTCATTGGTTCAACCTTGGAGGCAAAATCTATATCGACATACTGCCGGTGATCAATGCCGTTGAACTGTCGGCCAATTACGCCATGTGGCAGTACCGGAGCAGCATTATCTATCCGACCTCCATCATATTTGATACGGCAAACGCCTCACCCAATGCGGATATCAAAGACATTGCCCGAATCGCTTACGACACGACCAATATAACGCTCAAGGATCTTGACCTTGACAACCCGTTCCTGAAGAACACGCCGTATGCAAAACTGCAGTTCGACCTGACGGTCCGTAAGTACCTGCTTGAACTCCCTCCCGTGGTAAAAATCCTGAAGATCTACGGTGGCGCGGGCATGTCGCTCTATTTCGCCACGCCGCTGCTCAGCGCCGGCTTCATCGACAAAACGATCGGCACCACGCTTGAAACGGTCGATGATCCCTCACAGCTTCAGAGCGCGGTTTTCGGACAAGATTCCGACGCCATGGCAAAACTCGGCAAGCAGTTCCTGAAGGACCTCATGACCCCGCACGTCGGCGGCCATCTTGATCTCGGCGCAATGGTAAAGATACCGCTTATGCCGGTAGGCATTTATATCGACGGCAAATACCTCCTGCCATTTGGAAAAATCGACGAAAACGTCGATCTCAAACCAAACGGCCTTCTGATAAACAGCGGCATCATGTTTTCCTTGTAGCGTATAATCCGGCGGCAGCGGACTGCCGCCGGTCTTTTTCAGACCACCACCTACGTGGTAGCCGGAACTCCTATGACCGATTATATCGAAACGGTGACGTTGGGAATAGTGCAGGGACTCACCGAGTTTTTCCCCGTCTCTTCCTCCGGCCATCTGGTGCTTGTTCAGCATCTTTTCGGCATCAAGGAAGGGGCGCTGCTTCTTGACGTCATGCTCCATGTTGCCAGCGCGTTGGCCGTCGTCTGTGTATTGCGAAAGGACATCGAAAACCTTGTGCGCGGGTCCGTTTCAGGAAACCGGCAAGCGAGGAACAGCGCCTGGCGGTATATCGGTTACCTGTTCGTCGGTTCGATTCCGGCAGGAATCGCCGGCATCGCATTCAAAGATTTCTTCGAAGGGCTCTTCTCGAATCCTGGGGCCGTCGGGATCATGCTGCTCATTACCGCCGCACTGCTTTTTTGCACCCTGCTCAGGAAACAGGAGGGATCCGGACTGTCGCTCGTGCAGGCAATTATCATCGGATGCGCACAGGCTATAGCCATTTGTCCCGGTATCTCCCGCAGCGGATCGACCATAGCGGTCGCGCTCATCATCGGGGTCAGCAGACGTGATGCAGGAACGTTCTCGTTTCTGCTTGCTCTTCCTGCCATCCTTGGCGCGGCGCTCCTTCATGTAAAAGATCTTGGTTCGGACGACCTCGTATGGGCACCGGTCATTGCGGGGTTTGCGGCAAGCCTTGTCGTGAGCATCATCGCGCTTAAGCTGCTGCTCTGGTTCATCCGCGACGGCAGGCTCCATTACTTCGGCTACTACTGCGCGATACTGGGTATTGCGACGCTCGTATTTGTGCGATAGGAAGGATACGGGTATGGAACAATTATGGGCACCCTGGCGCATGGAATATATCAGCGGTATCGATACGGCGGCATCGAAAAAAGAGTGCGTGTTCTGCATCAACACTGAGCAAACAGAGGATCGCGCGAGGATGATCCTTCATCGCGGAAAAAGGTGCTTTGTCATTATGAATATCTATCCCTACAACAACGGTCATCTCATGGTTATCCCCTACTGTCACCGGTCAGACATATGCAGTGTCGATGCCGAGGAATCCGCAGAGTTGTGGGAATTGGTATGCCTTTCAAAGCATATTCTGAACACGGCCTTTCATCCCGACGGCTTCAACATCGGTATAAATCAGGGCCGCAGTGCTGGAGCTGGCATCGATACTCATCTGCACGTCCATATCGTGCCACGATGGAGCGGCGATACCAATTTCATGACGGTGGTCGGAAAAACAAAGGTGATATCACAGTCGCTTGAGGCGGCATACGATACCCTGCGCCCCTACTTCCAGTCGCTTTCCGGAACCTCTTCCGGTTCTTCATCCGGCCGGTAACGCCATAATTTAACCTGCCCTTGGCACATTGTCGCAAAGTTATATGCACGCATCCAAGCACCGGTATTGCAGTAAATCTTGCTCCCCCACCGTGAAAGCTCTGCCGTATGCGTATGACCGAATAAAACCACGTCGCTGCCCTTGTCCAATATGGACTTTGCCTTGGCGCGATATTCGGAAAGTATGCGCTGCGTTAGGCGGCCATCGGCACACTGCCTGCTGGTCCCCGAAAAAAAGGTTCCCAGCGGGACCCCGATATAGGCTGGCAGCAGCTTGTATACCGCTTGGTTGAACCGGTTTCGCAGCAATGCTTTAAGCACCCGGTAGGGCGCATCACGACGGATAAGGCCGTCTCCATGGTGAATAAAAATCCGGTTCCCCTGGATCAATAGATCTCCATGTTCTTGGTATACCTTGATTCCCAGCGTACCGGTAAAAAATGGGCCAAGGGCAAAATCGTGGTTACCCGCGAAATAGAATACCGGAATTCCCTTTTCGATGAGTTTTTTCAGCTCATGTACGATTAAAAAATAATCAGGACGGATCGCATGGCGGTATTCAATCCAGAAATCGAAAAGGTCACCGAGTATATACAGAGCCGCAGCGCGGTCGTGCAGATAATGTAGAAACCCGATGAACCGGCGTTCCCACTCTGATGCGCCCTTAAACGGAGCGCCACAATGCGCGTCAGAAACAAAGTATATGGTTTCGGCGTTCATCAGCTATCGAAAATATATCACGTCCCCGCGGTTATCAGGCGTGGTTGAAATAAAAAAGGCGAACCGTTCGTCCGCCCTGCTCTATAGGAGCTTATAAAACCGTCAATCGAATAACGGGAGCGATCCCTCTTCGCGACCCGTCATTCAAACAAGTCATCGGTAGTATCTAGATCGCTCGCCATGTCGCTGAAATGCGCATTCTCATCATGTACATTGCCGAAATTCAATTCGCGCACCTCCTCATCCTCATCAGCATTCTCGTCCACATACCGTTCATCGACATCGCGCAGGATTTCGTCTGCATCAAAGTGCTCATCGAGAACCATCCGTATCACCTCCGTCCGCGAATCGAGAGTATTGCTTCCCTCATTTGGGATTAGATAATAATGAATTCTATAATTGCTGTCAATACTTTTTTTCTTTTATCCGGTATTTCGACGGCAGGTTCGCCTCCCCGCCGGTAACCTTTCCACAAAAATTACCGATCAAGACGGCAAAAAATTGTTGCACGACCATATGCGGTAAAAATTCGCCAAACCCGTCGCTGTGTGAGAATGAGATGTAGAGGAAATAACCGCCGACGACTGCCGATGACGCTTTTTTCAGCTTTTTCTTAGAATATCGTCTATTTCCTGCCGTACTTTAGCGTTGAAGAGTACCTCTTCAAGATCATGCGCAATCTGTTTGCTGTGGGAAAGCAGATCAGACCGACGTTCAATGAGCGCCAATTCAAGTTCTTTCTTCCTGTTTTCCTCCCTATGCATCTTCAGCATGATAAGACTGTGACCGATGGATACTCCCAGGAGGAAAATAAACACCTGAATAAACCAGAACAGTGCGCTCACTTCTGTCATGATAAGCAAGACCTGACCGATGATAGTGAAACGGCAATACGACAATCGCTTTTCACTTTAAAATATATCAATAGAAAAAAACAAAAGCAAATATTTCTTTTGGCTTTTTTCCGCTCCAGCAGGCATTTACGTCCTCCTTCGCGCCTGAATCGAGCCATAGGAATGAAGAAAACCGGATAACAACATGAATATGATATCCATTACGGCAAATCTCTATACTTCTCTATGTGGTTGATACCACTGCATGTTCTCTGACATTCTTGCATGGGCAATTGTCGCCCATTATTTTTACAATAGAATCTTTATCACCATTTCAATAGCTTTCGGCGTCAGAGCCGAACAGTATGCCGCAGGGGGGCATGGCACGGCATTTTTGAAAACGTGGGGACCACCCCCACCCTGACACCGGGAACGCAGTACCAGTCGCATGAAACCTATGATACCGATACAATCATCTTGTACGCAACCGGTGCTTTATCGGCGATGACGGGGAGCATACCCGTCGGTCCGGAGGCCGGTATCGACCGTCTGTTCTTCAAAAGGATCAGTGAGTCCGCCGAAGAGGCTGTGGATAAAATCCGGATGGGAAACCAGGCGCGCAGGGCGAAATGGATCAAACTCTGGTGTCACAACCGGAAACAAGGCGGCGAGGTTGTATATTTAATAGAATAATTCTCCTCCTCCAGCTACATCCCTCTCCCGCTGGAACGTGGGGAATGAAAGGGGGTCTGGTGAAAACCTGGCCCCCGATTTTTTTCCGGACACGCCGCAGCAACCCGATGGCGCCGTACCTATCAAGATCAAGAATACAGGAATCGGCATTAGGGCGGTAGCACTCATCATATACGCGCCCGTTCCCGTCATGGTCGGGCGCTGCCGAGGGCTGCGACCCTACGATATCAATCAAGGGATTTTCACGGGGTGGCTGATAAAAATGGCCGTGAATGATTACATGCTTTTTCCTCACCCCTTCAACTCCAGTCGAACGCTCTCCCGTCAGGATAGGTTACGGTTTTTCCCTCAAGCCGCTTCTTCAGGAGGTCAATACCTTGGGCAATAATATCCGCACGCGTATCGGAATGGTTGTCGAACCAGGATTCTGTTTCGGTGTTGATACGGGTATAGCATTTATCGCCGATCCGTCGGTCACCGATCTGAATTTCGATCGTGCTTTTCTCTGTGTCGATAAGCACATTTTTTATCCATCGGATACTCATGGCAGTACGACTCCTCTCTTGATAGTACTAATTGTACGTAAAAAAAACATCGGAGACTATAATTAATTATTCTTGTCAGTCAGGGTTGAAAGGAGGATGCGTGCCTTTTCTGCAAATACCGTTGCGGGAAAATCTCGCAACAGCAGGAGCAGCAGGTTGCGGGAGCGGGACGTTTCACCCATCTTCAGCAGGGTTTCGGCCCAAAGATACCGGTATTCCGGGGAATAAGAAATCTCTCTTTGCTCCTCAAACACCTGTGCCATGAGAGTGGTTCGCCCCTGCTTCCGCAATTGACCAAGAATCCTCAGAAGCAGCGCACCCCTAACCTCCTCCTCTAGTTCCTGACCACTCAACCGCTTCATTGCCCGCTCAGGGTGCCCCGTATAAAAATCATATTCCATGCGGAACCAGATCTGCTGCTGGGCAGGAAAGCGGGAAAAAAGCTTCAGATAGTAGCGATACCCGAGAAGCTCTTCTGCATCATCACGTGAAGGGTCGATAAAAACGGTATCAAGATATTCTGACAACTCATTCCGGGCCCCGTGAAACATCAAGGTTCTTATTTTCCATTTGCACGCTTCGTAATGGCGCTCGTTCCATCGTCTGCCACCCTTGGCAACACGATTCGCTGCTTCCTTCGTGTCGCCGCTAAAAAGCAGTTGCCTGACTTCCATCGTATCGCGGGAAAACGAGGGACGAATCGCTTTAATGATTCTTTCGGCTTCCACGAGCCTTCCCGTAAGGTGGTACAATTCGGCCGCGTCGGTCCTTGCCCGGTCGTTCGTCAGATCAGATCTTTCAAGCCACACTACCGCTGAATCATTTATATTGAGCGCACGGTAGGCGTCCCGCAACAGGCCTGCAGCCTGGGACTTCAGCGCCGTATGCGGCGCCTTTTCATACACCTTTTTAGCAGCGCTGACGGCACTGCCATATGCCCTGCTGCGATATTCGCGGTTCGCCATGTCCCAAAGCCGGGAAATCAGCTTATTTGACGTGGAGGGAAAGGCCCTCAGGAGCGCTATCTCCTCCTTATCGCACCCAATACGCGCATACCAGTCTGCCATCCAGAGCTGGAGGCGCATGGTGTCGATCCCGCGCGCGGAAAAAAAACAGCGTCGCACAAGGCCAAGTACTCTGCGCACCGAATCCCGTGGTGCATGCTGGAAAATCTGCGATAAACGATTGCGGCTGAGATCGATAATACGCGGCAACTCGCTCACAGCGCGACAATGGAGCGACGCCACACTGGAATAGTGTCCTCGCACCTCCTTGATCTCGGCCCAACGCAGCAGGAGATCGGGATGCAAGGATTTACATCGATCAAAGGCGCTGAAAAGGGAATCAGCCTGCTCCTGCGCGCCTGCCTCGGTGAGCTGAGCAACGGCAACCGGAAACGGCTGATTGTTTTTTTCCCAAAGAGACGAAATCCGTCTGCCATACTCTTCGGCAAGATCCGTATCAGAGGGTATAAGCTGCGTGCAGCAGTAAAAAAGGGAAATCGACATGCCGTTGTGTTCGCTCCACGTTTCAATGATGGTGAGCAGCTGGTCAACAAGCGGCTGATGAAAGGTGTTTCCACTCTGTGCGATGGCTTTTTTCAAACACGGTTCATCGATGTTTTGCCACGGTAATGATTTCAGCAGCTTGATTTTCTTTGCAGGTACGTATTGCTTGAAATCAGAAGGAAGGGGGCATGCTGCGTCTGCGGACCAGCATGATAGCACGGTGGCAGCAGATAAAAAAACGATCCAGCGCATACTCACTCTATCAGGGTGAAATCGGTGAGCGTGGTAACCTGTACGTGCATACGGCCGAAACTGCCCGAATCATCATCCTTATTACGCGCCCATTCGATCGATAATATGCCGATTCTTGACGGGATTCGCAGACCGATACCATACCCCGAAAATTCTATCCGGTCACCCCAGCGAACTCTGCTCAGCGAACGGGTAAATCCGAATCCATTGTCATTGAAAATATACACTGATCCGGTAGTGCTGTAATAATACAGGTATTCGAATTGACCATAGGCGACCGTTCTAAAAGCCAGCTCGTTATCTAGATATCCTCGTGCCGAACCGTGCCCGCCTACCCGGTACATTTCCGCACCAGTCAGAATTTCCTCTTCTGTTATCAGATGCAGCGAAACCAGCCGGGAGGCAAACGCATGACGGCGCCATAAGGGTACGTGCACACCAGCTTTAAAATCCACATGCGATCTGGTGTAGTTCCGGTCTCGCAATGCAATCCCGCCACCGGTGACAATCGATACGTCGCTTGAAAACACGCCCGTTTTCAGCCGCCCTGGTTGCCGAAACAAAAGCAGATCCGTGCCATAAAACTGCCATGACTGGTTGGTCGAATCGAGTGTGGTTTCGGAGCCCTTCATGCTCATACCGGCGTACCACTCGTTCTGCAGGCCTGTATAGAACCGGGTCTTTCCCTCAAGAAATGCATATTCGTTTTCACGGATTTCCAGACCGAACGAGGCTGAACCGGTCAAAGGATACCCTAAAAACCATGGTTTTGAGCCCCGTACGTTGAATTTCTGATAGGTCTTGTCGCCAGCATAGAGAAGCGATGCGTTTTCCCCTGTATGCAACACATTAAGAAAGGAAAGAGTCAGGTCCCCCTGAAGAAAAGCGTTATCCATCTCTTGGGAACTGAAGCCCACTGCTCCCTCTATCGCGAGTCCGGTACGATCCTTCAGGTGCAGCGGCACTGAAACATAGTCCACATCATGCACGTAAACGGAGTCGTTTTTTTCGCGCTTATTTTCGGGTTCCACGGCAATGGCACCCGGTGCCGCAAAGGCGATATAGTTTCTTTTTCCCAACGCCTCCACCGTTGCATCGATCTTCCGCACATCAAAAAGATCACCTTCGCGGATCGCAACGTCGCGAAGAAGAAGCGTACGTTTTGTTACCGTGGCGCCTGTCAATCGTGGCGCCGCAAAAAGACATTTCCGGTCAGGAAGAATCTTAAAGTGCAGGGACAGGGATTCCGGCTCCGATATGCGTGCAGATGAGTCGTTTATCATTCCATTAATTGACACGGCAACGCGCGCAAAAGGGTATCCCCGTTCTGCAAGCACACGAGCGATTTGGGCCGTCCGCTCTTTTACGCTCCCTGCATCGTAGTACTGCGGCAAATCAAACGCATCGAGCGAATCAAGGGTTCCTGATGGAGCACCCTCAATTTGTTCTTTGATAATCATTGCGCGGCGGCCAAGTACAATCCGGTACTGTCGCCCGTTCAGGGTATCCCAGCGCATCGTGAAACAGCCAAGAGAGTCGAGCGCATTACGCAACACCTCGCCAATGGGCACACCTTTGTTCTGCGTGATTCGCTTGGCCAAGGCCGCGCAGGAAACAAGCTCGCCGGGACACTCGCAGGTTAAAAGTGCCGAATCGGAAAAAAGGACAAAGGGAGGATCGCAGAAAAGCGGGACACCACTGACCGCCAGGATGATAAGGACCTTTTCACGGCAGCGGATAACTGCTCCCCTGCAAAAAATGTGCTGATCGTGGACAGACGCCCTGCTAACGCTTCCTGCGTTCAAGCATTTCTTTTCCGCGGACTGAGTATTTGGCCACCGGGACCTCTTCGAGGCGCTCCGTGGCAATGGGTTCTCCGGTCACCTTACAAATGCCGTACGTACCCTCATCGATCCTCTGGAGCGCCTCGTCGATCTGTTCAAGATATTTCTGCTGACGTTCAGAGAGCCCCATGGAGAACTCGCGGCCGTACGAGAGGGAAGCGACATCGCCCAAATGATAGCTGTATCGGGAATTCTCACCTGCAGAATCCGAGATCGATTGCTTGAGATTGCTCTGCTGAAGGTCGTTCATCTCCTCCAGCACACGGTTTTTTTCAACAAGAAGTTTTTTCCTGAAGTATTCAAGCTGTTTTTTGGTGAGTTTCTTGGTTATATCCTTGGCAAGCTTCTTGGCGGGTTTCTTGTTCGTGCTGGCCTTCTTTTTCATTCATCCTCCCCTACTCATGCCATTTTTTGAAGCTGGTAATATAGATAACGAACCAGACCGATTCAACGGATTTCTGCGTTTACCGGATATCATCTGAACCTAACGCCGCGGGCGATCGAACTATATATATACCATAAACGGCCGATAAATAACAAGTAAAAACCACGCTTCAGGAGACTTCTTCCCCGGGTGTGGTTATCACGCGGGATCCGGCTGCAGGATGCCCTCTGGTGAGCCATCAGTTGGGCATGATACCCCTTACCATGATCACTCCCGAAATACCTTTCAGCGCATCGATGGTTGTCTGCTTTACCTGTCCATCAATATCGATGATATTATAGGCGATCTCCCCCTTATGACGGTTGATCATGTCCGCGATATTGATCGTTTCACCAGCAAGAACCGCGGTAACCTGCCCCACCATGTTTGGAACGTTTTTATTGGCGATCAGAATCCGTGTCCCGTCCGGCGGCGCCGTTCCCATATCACAGTCAGGGTGATTGAGGGAATTTTTAATGTTGCCGTTTTCCAGGAAATCGCGCACCTGGTTCACGGCCATAATTGCGCAATTATCTTCGGATTCCGGTGTTGAAGCGCCCAGGTGCGGCAGGGCGATTACCTGTTCGTTTTTCAGAAGCTCCTCGTCGGGAAAATCGGTCACATACACGGCAACCCGCCCCTCGGCAATGGCGCCGATCAAGTCGGCGTTGTTCGCAAGGCCGCCTCTGGCGAAATTGAGGATCCGCACGCCCTTTTTCATGAGCGCCAAACGTTCCTTGTTGATCATGCCTTTGGTCTGATCGTTGAGCGGCACGTGCATGGTGATGAAGTCGGAATCGGCCACAAGCGAATCCAGTCCCCGTGCCCGTTTGACTTCACGGGAAAGTCCCCATGCGGCCTCGACCGAAATGAACGGATCGTATCCGGTCACCTGCATTCCAAGCGATACCGCATCATTGGCCACCATGACGCCTATCGCGCCGAGTCCGATCACCCCAAGTTTTTTACCCCTGATCTCCGGTCCAGCAAAATCAGATTTTCCCTTTTCGATAAGCTTCGGAACCTCGTCACCCCTGCCGACAAGACCCTTCGCCCATATGATACCCGAAACGATACGCCGCGACGCCATAAGCATGCCGGCAATCACGAGCTCCTTTACGCCGTTTGCATTAGCGCCTGGGGTATTGAAGACCACGATCCCCCGGTCGGTGCATGCGGGAACCGGTATGTTATTTACGCCGGTGCCCGCGCGCGCGATCGCGGCCACCGATGCAGGAATCTCCATGGTCAGCATGTTCGCGCTTCGCACCAGAATCGCGTCCGGATTGAGGATCTCGGATGCAATCTCATACTCGTCACGCGGAAAGAGTTCAAGGCCGATTGTGGAAATTTTATTGAGCGTCTGTATCTTTCTCATACAACCCTCCGATTATAAATGGTTTTTTTCGAACGTTTTCATAAACTCGACAAGCTTCCGTACTCCCTCCTCGGGCATGGCGTTATATATGCTCGCCCGCATTCCGCCTACCGACCGGTGGCCCTTCAGGTTCACGAATCCCGCGGCTGTTGACTCCTTTATGAACGCTTTGTCGATTTCCTCGGACGGGGATGTAAAGGGGATGTTCATAAGCGAACGGTGCTCGGGAACCACGGTACCCTTGAACATCTTCGAATTGTCGAGGAAATCGTAAAGCAGCGCCGCCTTGCGCTCATTTACCCCCTGGAGTGCCGCGATCCCTCCCTGCTCTTCGATCCATTCAAAGGTGAGCTTGGCCATATATATGCAGTAGCAGGGCGGCGTATTGTACAACGACTTCCCTTCCGCATGGATCTTATAATTGAGCATGGTTGGCGTGATAGGAAGCTCCTTGCCCAGAAGATCGTCGCGTACAATAACCACCGTCACTCCTGCCGGAGCGATGTTTTTCTGTGCACCGGCATAGATAATGCCGAACTTCGTCACATCGTAGACCTCGGAGAGGATATTCGACGACATGTCGGCGACCAGCGGAACGGTTCCTGTATCGGGTAATTGCCGGTACCTCGTTCCTTCGATCGTGTTATTGGTGGTGATATGCACGTATGCTGCGTCCGTATCGAACATCGATGCATCGAGGGCCGGGATGCAGGAAAATTTCCTGTCCTCGGAAGAGGCAACGGTCCGCACCGTTCCATACCGTTTGGCTTCCGCAATCGCCTTTTTCGACCAGGTGCCGGTGTGCACGAAATCAGCTTTCGGTGCGATTCCAAACAGGTTGAGCGGTACCATGGCGAACTGGATGGAAGCACCCCCCTGCAGGAAAAGAACCCGGTAATTGGATGGAATAGTCATGATCTTGCGAAGGATTGCCTCAGCACCTTCAATGATCGCCTGAAACTCTGGCGACCGATGACTCATCTCCATTACCGATTGACCGGTACCCGGATACTCCAGAAGTTCTGCGGCCGCCTTTTTCAAGACGGGTTCCGGAAGCATGGAAGGACCTGCGGAAAAATTGTATACTCGCGCCATAGCTACTCCTTTTTGGTTGACATATGACTCTTGTTATGGTGCATCGTTCCTGCTTTTCGCAAGGACCGATAGGATTCTGCATTCCACACCGATATCGATATTCCTGACAAAAACGCCCTGTTTTTTCGGATTTATAATAGTATGGGCAAAGCTCACGATTCCTGTAATTCCCCCGTCTACGAGACGGTCGGTCACCTCTTGTGCGCTCTGCGGAGGGACTGCAATGATCGCAAAACCGATGTTCATCCGCCGTACGACCTCGACAATCTCATGCGATGGGAACAGCGGAATGTCGGTTTTTATTGTCTCAAGCTTATTAACGTTCGAATCAAATCCGGCAACGATAGAAAAACTTCCTCCTGCCAGTTGCGGCGAATGCAGCAAGGCCTGGCCAAGATTCCCCAATCCGACCACGCATGCTTTCTGCTCAAACTGGAATTCAAGCTTTGCCGCGACATGGTTTTTCAACTTCGTGACGTCATATCCGGCTCCCGCACTGCCGATTTCGCCGAGATAATTGATATCTTTTCGTATGGTGTGAGAGGGAAACCCTATCCTCTTTTCCAACTCAGGCGAAGAAATGCTGCATACGCCCTCTTGTTCCAATCGCGTTAGGAATTGGTGAATAGTACAGAGTCTGATTATTGTTGGTTCAGGAATTATTGTTTTCATAATAGTGATTTATTTCACTATTAAATATACGTTTTTATTATA
>JAFGDP010000041.1 GCA_016932075.1 Chitinispirillaceae bacterium
CCGTTCCTCCCGGCCGACCAGGCTTAGCAGATGGGCGGACAGCTCGCGGGGATCAAGCGAGCTCAGCCTGATCCTGAAATCACCCGCACAGGAGAGCAGCCGTTCCAGGAGCGCGCCGAGCCCTCCCTTGCACGCGTACTGGCCGATATGGGTGCCGGTCAGCACGATCTCCTTGTAGCCCAGATCGATTGCGCGCCGGCACGTCTCGATGACGCTGGCCGGCGACGCGCTCCGTGAGGGACCGCGCAGGCGCGGCACGATGCAGTAGGCGCACGCACGGTCACATCCTTCCTGGATCTTGATCGCAAAACGGGTCCGCTTGCCGGGCGCCGGCGCCGGCACGCCCGCGTGTTCCTTCAGGGGGCGGCGCGAAAGCGGAGCGATAAACACGCCTGGTTTGCGCGTAAAAAGAAGCGCGGGTATCTCCTGCTTGCGTGCGTTTCCCACGACCCAGGCCACGTTGCGCATGGCGCCGAGCTCGTGCGGCTTTTGCTGGACCAGGCAGCCGGTCACCGCGATACGCGGACCGGAGGGCAGGGACGCGAGCCGGTGCAAGAGGCGGAGGGTCTTTGATTCGGCGTGCGCGGTGACGCTGCACGTGTTTACCACCACGATATCGGCGCCTTCAGGCGCGGACGCGACCGTACATCCGGCTGCTGCCAGCCGGTGTTCCAGCATTGCCATCTCTTCCTGGTTGGTGCGGCAGCCGATCGACAGGAGTGCTACGCTGGGAACGCCGGGCGTCCGTGCCGCCGTGCGCTCAGTTCCAGCCGGCAAGCGCCTCCTCACGGGTCGGGAAGATGGGGATGATCGCATTGATGTTCAGGGTGTTGAAGAGGTCTTCGATGATATAGTTCAGGCCGCAGATCCGCATCTGGCCGCCGGTCTCCTTGAGCAGCTTGTGCATGTCAAGCAGGACGCTGACGCTGAGGCTGTCGTAAAAGGTCAGCTCGGTGAAATCGAGCACGATGTTCCGGTGCGTGGCGAGGGACAGCAGGAATTTCTGCTTGAAGAACCGCGACCCTCTGATGTTGTCCATGACACCGGCCACCTTGAACACGCGCACGTCGCCGATGTCTTCGAACTCGATGCCGAGACGGACTTCCACCGAGGATTCAAACAGGTCGATGACCTCCTGCTTGACGCCCTCAATGGCGAATACCTGGTCGAGTCCGGTATCAACAAAGAGCTGAAACATTTCGTCGTTGAGGTTCCGCAGGGTCATGTGCACTTTTTTTTCCCGGAGTTCCTTGGCTAACGTGATAAGCTGGCCTATGCCGAAACTGTCCACGGAGGTGGCATCGATAAAATCGAAAACCAGGTCCGGCGCGCCCTGACCGAGGGCCTCATGCACCTGCGCCACCACGCCTTTCACGGCATTGCCGGAAAAGCGGTGCGGGACCTTGACAACAATGTTCCCCTTGCCTTGTTCATTCATACGGGCTCCTTGGCGGACCATGTACTCCTTCATGTGTGCAATCATGCCTTCCCGGAATTCGCGTCGCGAACGCCGGGGCAACCTTTTATCTGAGAAACCTGCGCGCCAGTTCTTCAAGCGAAATACGGACAAGCGTGGGCCTGCCGTGCGGACAGGTGTAGGGATTTTCCGCTGCGAACAGGCTGTTGACCAGCGCGTTCATCTCCTCCTGGGTCAGCTTCTTTCCCGCCTTTATGGCTGCCCCGCATGCGAAAGCCGCCGCAAACCGTTTCTCGCTCTCGCGCAGCGCGTTGCGCTCATGGTGATCGAGAAGATAGCGGACCATCTCCCGAAGCGTAGCTTCCACCTCCCCGGCGGCCATGAAAAAGGGTATGGCCGAAACCGACACGGCCGGGCCGCCAAAATCATGGACTTCAAACCCGAACACCGCAAAGAAGGAAGCGCCGGACAGCACCACCTCTTTCTCGGGCATGGTCAGCTCCACCACCACGGGAAAAAGCAGCTGCTGGGACGAACTTCTTCCGCGCGCCATGTCCTGGAGCGCACCTTCAAAGAGCACACGCTCGTGGGCAGCGTGCTGGTCGATCAGGAGAATGCCGTTTTTTATGGGCGCAAGAATATAGGTCTCGTGAATCTGATAACACGAGATAAGGTCCCATGCGGAAAGACGCTCTTCCTGATCCCTGGATAATTGTATACCCTCGGGCAATGACGGGTCAACCTCTTTCTCATTGATTTTTGGCAGGGTTGGAAAGGGAATGATGGTCTGCTGCTCGACGCGCTGCCCGGCTTCTTCGGGTTTCCCGCCGCGCTCTTTTTCAGGCACGCCACCCCGCGCGCCGTCGCCCAGCGCTCCGGGCCGCGTATCGTCCCGAGCCACTGCTTTCGGATCTTCGGTGCGTATCAGGTCCGAGCGCGCGGCAAGGTGCGCTTCGATGCCTGATTGCACTGCCGAATACGCCGCTGCGGCAGCTGCGCGGTCATTGTCAAATTTGATCTCCTGTTTGGTGGGGTGGACGTTGACATCGACCCGTGATGGATCAACGGCGATAAAACAGAAAAACGAGGGCCGGAATGCGGCACCAAGGAAAAGGCTGAATGCCTTCCTGATCGCAAAGGTTACCGGGTCGCACTCCACACGCCGCAGATTAACGTACAGGTTCTGGAAACGCGGACGCTTCTCCTGCTTCTCAGGGGATGAAACGAAGCAGAGAAGATCCATTCCCTGCCGGTCGGCGCTGTTTTGGCATTCGATGAGCCCCTGGGCAAACGCCATGCCCGCGATTGCGGCGATCCGGGCGCGGGGTGAGGGCACCGGTTCACAATCAAGCGACGGTACGCCGTCAATGGTCAGGATGAAATGAATTGATGGAAAAGGGACTGCAAGCTGTTCCATTACCCGCAGCAGCGCCATCTGCTCGCTGCGCTGGCTCTTCATGAACTTTTTCCTTGCCGGAACGTTGAAAAAAAGGTCGCGAACCTCGACCGTCGTGCCCTGGCCGTGAGAAACCGGTTCCACAGGCACGATCTCCCCCCCCTGGCTCATGATCCGGTACCCGAGCCCTTCGCGGTCGCTGCATGACGCAACGCTCGTACGGCTGACCGCTGCGATACTGGCCAGAGCCTCGCCCCTGAATCCCAGGCTTGTAACGGCAAACAGGTCGTCGGCGTTCCGGATCTTGCTCGTGGCGTGCCGCATAAGGCATTTGTCAAGATCGTCCCGGCTCATGCCGCATCCGTTATCGGTTACTTTCATGAGGGAAAATCCGGCGTTCTCAACAGAAACGTCGATTTTCCGGGCGCCGGCGTCTATGGCGTTCTCAACAAGCTCCTTGAGCACCGATGCGGGACGCTCGATCACCTCTCCGGCCGCGATTTTTTCAATGACGGGACCGGGCAAAAGCAAGATCGGCGAACGTTGCTGCTGCATGGGTGGTGCGATGAACAATCTGTGGAATGAAGGGAAATGCGGAAGGGGGGATTCGAACCCCCACAGGCTTGCGCCCACTAGGTCCTGAGCCTAGCGAGTCTACCAATTCCACCACTTCCGCAGTATTGCAAAACTCCGGTTCTTTTTTCTAGAAAACAGTGATGAAATATACTTCAAAGAAAATACGGTTTCAAGATTGCCGCTGGTTCCGGCATTCCTTTCGCGGCGCGTGCTGCATGGCATGCCTGCCTCCGGCAATTGCATAGTGCCGAAACGGCCCGGACAAGCGATGGAAAAACCCTGTAGTATTTGCCACGTAATGAGTTATTGCGAGGGGAACAAAAGCCTGCCCGTGCGGATTATATTCCGTTGGTCCGGATTTTTGCTATAAATGCATCGGCCTTCTCTGCATCTCCCGGATACATCACGTGCTTGATGGCCCAGGCAAGAAGAAAAATGCCCGCAGAAATGACCATTATTCGTGCGATACGCATAATAAACCCTCCCATACGAATAATGCTATCACCTTTCTGGTTAACTGTCAAGATGAATGCCTGTTAAGAATGACGCTCCTGCACTTGATTTACTTCTGACGATACGACCCCAGAAACCGTTCAAGCTTCTCCATGACGATGTGGAGGTCTTCGACGCTGGGGAGATAGACGATCCTGAAGTGATCGTTTTCAGGCCAGTTGAATCCGCGGCCGTGCACCAGAAGCACCTTTTCGGCGCGCAGAAAATCGAGCACGAATTTTTCGTCGCTCGTTATGCCGAACCTTTTCACGTCGATCCTGGGGAACAGGTAAAACGCGGCCTTTGGCTTGACACATGATATACCGTCGATCCTGCTGATAAGCGAGTGGCTGGTTTCGCGCTGTTCGTAGAGCCTGCCGCCCGGCCTGGTGAGGTCGAAAATGCTCTGGTAACCGCCCAGGGCGGTCTGAATAATCGACTGCCCCGGCACATTGCTGCAAAGCCGCATGGACGCGAGCATGGTAAGGCCTTCACGATAATCCGCGGCCGCATTCTTGTTGCCGCTCACCACCATCCAGCCTACCCTGAATCCCGCGACCCGGTACGCCTTTGAAAGACCGTTGAAGGTTACGAACAGCAGGTCGTCGGCAAGCGACGCCGTGGAGATGTGCGTGGCGCCGTCGTACACGATCTTGTCATAGATCTCGTCCGAATAGACAATCAGGTGGTGCTCGCGCGCCAGGGCCACGATCTGTTCGAGCAGGTCACGGGGATAGAGCGCGCCCGTCGGATTGTTGGGATTGATGACCACGATCCCCCTGGTGTTCGCCGTTATCTTGCGCTGTATGTCGCCGATGTCCGGGCACCAGTCCGCCTGTTCATCGCACCGGTAGTGCACGGGCGTACCGCCGCACAGGTTTACCGATGCGGTCCAGAGCGGGTAATCAGGTACGGGGACCAGCACTTCGTCCCCCTTGTCAAGCAGCGCCTGCATGGCCATGACAATCAGTTCGCTCACCCCGTTTCCGATGAAGATGTCATCGACCGTAACGCCCGCGATGTTCTTCTGCTGGCAGTACTGCATGACCGCCTTGCGGGCCGGAAACAGTCCCCGCGAGTCGCAATACCCCTGGGTCTCCCGAATGTTCGTGATCATGTCATGGATGACCTCGTCCGGAGCGAACAGGCCAAAGGGCGCCGGGTTCCCGGTGTTGAGCTTGATGACGCGGTAGCCCTCTTCTTCGATCCGCTTCGCCTCGTCAAGAACGGGCCCGCGGATATCGTAGAGCACGTTGTCGAGTTTGGAGGACTTTTTCACGGGGCGCACGGCGCACATCCTTTTTTTATGGATCGACGTCTTCTACCGCTTTTTTCTTGGACAAATATACAACACGGCCCGATTCCCGTGTCGGTATTGCGATCGGCGCCGACGGTCGTATGGGGGTCGGCATCGCTATCGAAACCGCGATTGATGCCGGCCCCGACAGCAATCGGGAAAATGCGTTTACCGCCTCGTCTTCCCTGCCGGATAGTATTTTCAAAAGCCATTCAGCCAGTTTTTCCATGATGAGGTGTCTATGTTCGGATGTCATTTAGGAAAACTTTTTCAGGTTTCGGTGGCCGGCGGATCGTATCAGGAAGGACTCACCGCAGTCATTCACGGCGTGCCGCCGGGAATGCTTCTGACTGAACAGGAGCTTTACGGCGACCTGCTGCTGCGCAAACCGGGCGCTGACGAGCTCTCTTCACCTCGCAAGGAGCCTGACCTGCCAGTGATCTTTACCGGTCTGAACGCCGCGGATACCATTGAAAACGCGGGCAATGCAAACCATACCAACGGGACGCCCATCACGGTCCTGATTCCCAACCTCGACCGTCACTTCATACATATAAAACAATACCAGGACACCAACCGCACGCCGCGGCCCGGGCACGCCTCCTATGCCTCTTTTGTCAAATACGGTCCGGACGACGACTCGATCGGCGCGGGCATTTTCAGCGGCCGCTACACTTCCACGATCGTGGCTGCCGGGTATGTGGCGAAAAAGATCCTGAAACTGTTCGGCATCGAGGTGTTCGCATTCGTGCGGGAGCTGGCGGGCGTACGCTGCCCCGACATGGATTCATCGGTCATAGCCGCCTGCAGCGCTTCTTATAAAAAAATGCGGCACGCGCTTGATCCGTTCTATCAGGAGCTGTACGGCAAGGGCCGGGTCGCCATGAACATGCACTTCCTCGAAAAGATGGCAGTCTTTGCCCAGGTAGAAAAAGAGATCGATGCTATCCGCGGCAAGGCGCCTTCCATGAGCGCAGAGGAGATCCGTGACACCTTTGGCGTTCATCACATCGTGAATTGCCCGGACATCAACGTCGCGCAGCAGATGAACGAGGCGGTCAATGCGATCTCCGCGACCGGCGACTCTGCGGCAGGCATCGTTGAGATTCGCGTAACCGGCGTTCCGACCGGGCTTGGAGAACCGGTGTTCGAAAAGCTCGATGCGGCGCTCGGCCGAATGCTCGGCATCGGTGCGGTCAAAGGCGTGGAGGTTGGGGCCGGCTTCGGCGTCAAAGACATGACCGGCTACCAGAGTAACGACCGCATGCACATGGAAAACGGAAGGGTCGCGTTCGATTCAAACAACGCGGGCGGCATTACCGGCGGCCTTGCTACGGGCCAGGACATCGTGGTGCGTCTGGCGATCAAGGGGACGCCGACCATTAACAGGAAGCAGAACACCATCGATAAATACACCCTCGAGGACAAGGAACTTGCCGCGATAACACGGAGGGACGCCACCATTGTCGCCCGCATCTGGCCGGTTGCGGAAAACTTCACCGCACTCGTCCTTCTCGACCACCTTCTCATGCATCTCGGGTATCAGAAACTGCGCGAAATGGTGGACACCGCTCCAAGGGATTGAGTCTTCCGGCTCTTTGCGTCGGTTTCGACATCGTATTCGCTATCGCCGTCGAACCTCGTTATCCCGTTTTCCATTCACTGCCGGCGCCGGTCGGGATTTTTATTGTGGCATAAACGTCTCACCTATGCAGATTTTTCTGTTTTACCCGCGTAAATTATTTATTATTATACAATAGTTGATCCATGTGCCGTTACGAAAGGGGCCTACTAACGGCTGCAGGCAGGAGATAACCTGTTCCAATGGTACGCTTATGCAAGGGAGGTACTCGTATGAGTCCTGATGACGAAGCGGTATTCGAAGTAAAAGCGCCAGTGCAGGTCGAGAAAAAGCAACCTCAAGCCGTTGCTCCTGATGACGATGTTGCAGACCTGGATATCCTGGAAAAACAGGAACTGCCTGATGATGAGTTCGATGAGGCCAAACCGAAAACATCCATCATTCAGGCCATCACCGGCGCCTTTAAAAAGCCTAAGGTGGACGATCCGGATCTGGACGACACGCCGGTCCCGGAAAAGGACGAGCTGTTAGACGAGGAATTTCCCAAGCAGTCGTTTCTTCAGAATCTGTTCGGCGGTTTTGGAAAAAAATCCGTGGATGACGATGACGATCTGGGGGATTTGAAGATCCCCAAACAGTAGGGACGACACCAATCGAAAAGGGCCGTTTACTCGCAGAACGTAAACGGCCCTTTTCCATTTTCCGCTTATGCCGCCCCTTTGCCGGAGGAGGCCGTTCAGCCGCTGCCCAGCAGGTCCTCCATGATGCTTTTCGCGGCGGTCTTGCCGGCGCCCATGGCAAGGATCACGGTGGCGGCGCCGGTTACGATGTCACCGCCGGCATATACGTATTTCTTTGAGGTCCTGCCGCTCTTCTCGTCAACAACGATCGTACCCCGCTTTCCGGTCTGAATGTCAGGCGTGGTCTCAGGAATGAGCGGATTCGGGGAATTGCCTATGGCAACCACCACCACCTCGCAATCGATCTCAAATTCGCTGCCGCTCAACGGCACGGGCCGCCTCCGGCCCGACTCATCCGGCGCGCCGAGCTCCATGCGGATGCAGCGCATTCCCCTGACGTGTCCCTTATCATCGCTGAGGATCTCGATCGGGTTGCAGAGCAGATGGAACGCGATCCCCTCCTCTCTGGCGTGGTGGATCTCCGCCTTGCGCGCAGGCATCTCAGCCTCGCTCCTGCGGTAGACGATAATGGACTGCCGGGCGCCGAGACGCAGCGCGGTCCTTGCCGCGTCCATGGCCACATTGCCGCCACCGACCGTGATAACGCGCTTGCCGCGCATGATCGGGGTATGGGCGTTCTCCAAAAAGGCGCGCATCAGGTTGCTCCGCGTCAGGTATTCGTTCGCCGAATATACGCCGATACTGTTCTCTCCCTTGATCTTTAAAAACGTCGGCAGGCCGGCGCCTGATCCGACAAACACCGCGTCATATCCCTCTTCCTGCATGAGCTCGTCGATCGTGGCAGTCTTTCCGATTACAAAATTCCTTTCCAGCCGCACGCCGAGCTTCTCGAGATAATTGATCTCCTGCCTGACGATCTCTTTGGGCAGCCTGAATTCCGGAATCCCGTACACCAGAACGCCGCCCGGCTCATGGAGCGCCTCGAATATCGTGACGTCAAATCCCTCCTTGATCAGCTCTCCGGCGCAGGTGAGACCGGCCGGGCCGCTGCCGACAATCGCCACCTTCTTGCCGTTTTTCGGCTTGACCTGCGGTATTTCGACCACGCCGTGTTCGCGCTCATAATCGGCGGCAAAACGCTCCAGGTTGCCGATTGCGATCTGCGTGCCTTTTTTAGATAAAACGCATTTGATTTCACACTGGTCTTCCTGAGGACAGACCCTGCCGCATATCGCGGGCAGGGCATTGGTCTCCTTGAGCTTTCGTGCCGCTGCGGCAAAATCGCCCTCGTTAATCAGCTTTATAAACTGCGGGATCCGCACATTGACCGGGCACCCTTCAACGCAGAGCGGCTTTTTGCACTGCAGACACCGCCCAGCCTCTTCCTGCGCCTCCTTCGGCGAATACCCGTGCGGTACTTCCATGAAATTGGAAGCACGCGCCTTTGGATCCTGCTCGCGCATCGGGACCCGCTGTTTCACCACCGGTCGTGTCGTATGTTCAGTTTTCATAGCGCTATGCTTTCTCCAATTTGCATTCGTGACCCTGGCGCGCCTTGTCCTCGAACGGCCGGTACGTGGAAAGCCGGTGGATCATTTCATCCCAGTCGATCTCCGCGGCGTTAAATTCCGGCCCATCAACACACGCGAACTTGGTCGCGCCGCCGACGGTCACCCTGCAGCCGCCGCACATGCCGGTACCGTCGATCATGATCGGATTGAGGGAAACCCAGGTCGTGACGCCGGCCTTGACCGTGAGCGCGGAAGTCGCCTTCATCATCATGACCGGCCCGATCACGAACGCCGCGTCGAAGCGCTCGCCGCGGTCGATAAGCGACTGGAACACGTCAGACACGAATCCTTTTGACCCGCAGGACCCGTCGTCGGTGGCGACATGCACCGTGTCTGACATCGCCTCGAACTCTTGCTCGAGGATGAGAAGCTCCTTGGTGCGCGCACCGAGAATCGCGGTGATATGATTTCCGGCGCTGCGAAGTCCGGCAACAATCGGATACAGGGGCGCGACGCCGACACCGCCGCCGATGCAGACGCAACGGCCGTATTTTTCAATATGGGTCGGCCTGCCGAGCGGTCCCACCAGATCAAGCACGTCGCCGCCCTCGGGAAGCGATTCGAGCAGCATGGTGGTCCTCCCCACGGTCTGGAAAATGATCTCGATCCATCCCTCCAGGGCATCGGCATTCGCAATCGTCAGCGGTATGCGCTCGCTCTGCTGCACCGGCCGGAGAATAATAAACTGGCCTGCCAGCCGTTTTTTCGCGATGCGCGGCGCATCGAGCCGGTAGCGCCACAGTTTGTCGGCGAGTTTCTCTCTCTTAAGGATTTTTGCCATTCCTTCTCCTTGTCGCCTTTATAATAAAAATACCCGCCTTGCATGCAAGGTTGGGTATCGTCGCTAACACCAGAATCTCTATTCTCAACAGCGGACACCATGTCCACGCCGCATATGGCTCTCAGTTCCGCTTTGCCGCTTTGCGTATCGCTGCAACCATATCCAGTTTTTCCCAGGTAAAAATAGGCAGTTCACGTCCAAAATGGCCGTTGCGCGCGGTTTCTCGATAGATCGGCCTCTTGAGCCTGAGACGTTCAATGATCGCCGCCGGCCTCAGATCAAACACCTTTTCGATAATCGCGCAGATTGTCTCGTCCGGCAGCAAGCCGGTTCCATCGGTGTCAACGTGGATCGAGAGCGGCTTTGCCACGCCGATCGCATAGGAGAGCTGCACCGCGCAGTGGGTCGCGAGCCCGGCCGCCACCACGTTTTTGGCAACCCAGCGCGCCGCATAGGTGGCGCTCCGGTCAACCTTGGACGGGTCCTTGCCTGAAAACGCGCCGCCGCCGTGCGCCGCATACCCGCCATACGTATCGACAACGATCTTGCGGCCGGTCACGCCGGTGTCGCCGTGCGGACCGCCGATCACGAACCGTCCAGTCGGGTTGATATGGTAAATAGTCTTGTTGTCAAGGAGTTTCGCGGGAATGACCTTTTTAATGACCGTTTCGATCAGGTCTTTTCGTATCCGCGCATAGCTCACGTCCGGCGCGTGCTGCGTGGAAAGCACCACGGTATCGATCTGCACCGGTTTTTTCCCTTCATACTCCACCGTAACCTGCGATTTGCCGTCAGGCCGCAGATAGGGCAGCTTGCCTGATTCGCGGGCCCTGGTCAGCTCTTCAACCAACCGGTGTGCATAATAAATAGGTACCGGCATCAGGGTTTTGGTCTCATTACACGCATACCCGAACATGATTCCCTGGTCACCGGCACCCTGCTCCTTATGCAGGCCCTTGCCGGCTGTTACGCCCTGCGAGATATCCGGCGACTGCTGGTGCACCGACACGAGAATGCCGCAGGAGTTGGCATCGAATCCGAGAGCGGGATCGTTGTACCCGATCATGCTGATGGTGTCACGCGCGACGCCCTGTATATCAACCACCGCACGGGTGGTTATCTCCCCTGCTACCACCACGAGACCGGTGGTCACCAATGTCTCGCATGCGACGCGGGAGTTCTTGTCCTTTGCCAGCATCGCATCGAGGATGGCATCGGAAATCTGATCGCATACTTTATCCGGATGTCCCTGGGTTACGCTCTCCGAGGTAAAATAACGTCGCATGCAGCCTCCTGGAAAAAATGAGATTCGGCGTTCAAGAAAAGATCAATGAAAATAATTTTCCGGGGGGACGCATCACAACATATAGATGGGTTATCTGCCGTCGCGAACCTTCCGTGCCCATATATCCTTTGGATTCGCATTCAACACCGCATCAAGAACGGCCCGGGCTTCCTTTTGTTTCTTTATCTTCAACAGTGCCCGCGCATAGCTGATGGCCGCGGCCGCGGAATCAGGATACCGCTTGTGCAAAAGCGCGAGTTCCTTCGCTGCTTTTTTGGGATCGCCGCCCACAAAGGACGGCATTTCAAGTAGATTAACCGCCTCGATGAACCGGGTCTCAAAAGCGTCCGGCTTCATCTTTTTCATTTCATCAAGCAATTTCGAGGTGCGCGGACCATACGTCGCGCCGTTTTTCAATCCGGTACCGGCCAATAGCTGCGTCACGAACGCGCGCCTGGCATAAATCATATACCGGTCCTCCCGATTCCGTTCTGCCTTGTCGAGCAGGTCCAGGGCCTGTTTTCCGTACCGTGCTGTTTCTTTTTTATCGTCACCGATAAAAGCGATAATCTGTATCCGCCAGAAACACGTGGCTTTGAATAGATATTCCGCATCAGGATGCTGCGCCTCGGCTGAACGCAGCGCACGCCCGATTAGGACCGTGTCATAAGCGGCAATACCCTTTTCAAACAGAAGCATTGTCGAATCGGAAACACCATATCCGGCACCACATAACATGATAAGGAACAACAGCATCCTCATATGCATCCTTTCGAATAACGATTCACCACTTCGCACCCCGGGTCCCGGCGTTTATTCTTTTCCCCGCCACGGCCCCCACTCCCGCTCAATCCTGCGCACATACGCCCCAATATCGAATTTTCTCTCCAATCCTTTGTCGTTCATAAACCGTATCTTCCCAAATATCGCCCGCTCGGTCCACGGGCGGTCATGCTTGCCGAAACACCATGCCACGCCGGTAAAACCGCAGGGATCCCTGCCGTCAAGGCTGTACCGGTTATTCAGCCGCAGCGCTGTTTTAAACGCCCGCGCCGGCGTCCGGCTCCATTCAATAAGCTTCTTGCCCCAGTACATGCGCATGTACCCGTGCATCTTCCCGCGCATGACTATTTCTTTCTGCGCCGCGTTCCAGCAGGGATCGTGGGTGCCGCCGCGTTCGAGCTCCCGGGGCGAGTAACAATACTCGCGCTCATCGATGGCGTGTTCCTCAAGGGTCCGGCGGCACCATGCCGGCAAACAGGCATACGAATCATACCGCGGATTGTACTCCACGAAGTTCACGGCCAGCTCGCGGCGCACGAACAGCTCCTCGAGATACGCCTCTGTCGAGTGCGAGCCTGAGGCAAGAACCCTTTTCGCGATTTCATACGCCGCGATCTGGCCGAAGTGCAGATACGGGCTCATGTTCGAACAATAGTCAAGCGATGGGTCGTTGCGCAGCTCCTGGAAACGGTCGAGTTTTGTTGCGATAAAACCGTCCAGCATGCGATGCGCGGCAGCTTCGCCCGGCTCAATCCACGTCACGGGTTTGACCGTCATGTCGATCGGAAGCCTCCGACACACGGCCCCAGTATCCTCAAGGTCAATCCCTTCCGCAAAGCGCATTCCAAGCGAATCCTTTTTCACGCGCGGCATTTCAATTTGCGCAAAAAATTCGGCCAGACGCTTGTGCAGTTTGGCCCGGATCGTTGCCGCCGCGTACTCTTCCCTGTCCGATGCCCTGTTCACCGGCACGATCACGTCCGTCTCGACCTGGACAAAGGCGCACGCAAGCCGCTTTGCGGCTTGCGTGCGCCACGCTTTCTGCACGCGCAGATACCCGCGGTCGGTCACCACGAGCGACGCCCGCCGCGCGAATGCGGCAACGCCTTTCGCGTGATCGACGATCCGCACCACCATTTGAATGCCCATCCGTTTCAGCCGCTTCCGGACCTGGCCAAGTCCCCTGATCATGAAATCATAATGTCGCAGGTTCGCCTCGGGAAAATTCGCGGTCAAACCAAAAAACACGACAAGCGGCACCCTCAGCTCGTTTGCCTGCTCAATCGCATAGGCAAGCGCATGATTATGCTCCACGCGCTGCGACTGCTGCATCCAGTACACAACGAACAGGCCGTTGCGTACCGGCTTTCTATTAAGATGTTCTATTCGCGCCGGATGTACCATTCACCTCAACCCTTTCCTGAATCGCTCAGTTCAACAAGACCTTCTGGAAATGGCGAGAAAAAATACTGGGTACCAAGATACTCTTCTTCAAAACGGCTGATCCATGACCTGATAACCGCGCTGCAGCTACTGAGCGGCAGCTTCTTTTTACGGTACTGCTCAAGAAGCCCCAAGAAAAGACGTTTTTCATTGCCCGAAAGCCGGTTTGAAAAATACCCCATGGCATGCATGAGCACATTGACAAGCGATGCGCTCCGCGCCGGCCGCGCCAGGGCCTGACACAGGAGCGCATAATACGCATCATAGACCTTTTCCGCGCTGCGGCGCTCATGGTTTGCCACAATCCTGCCCATGGCGCGCATGCTGGTCTGGTGATACCCCATGAGCAGAAGCTTGTGCGAGGCATGAAAATCAACCAGCGGACCGACTCCTTTGCCGGGATCAAGCGCTCTTAACCGGGCCAGCGTAAAAATCTGCGTGTAAAAATGCTCACGCAGGTTGAAGTTGTACAGATGCCCTTCACTGGCAAACGGCACCTGGGGGAACCGGTTTCTGCACACGGCGGCAAAAAGTCCTGCTCCCTTGCGGCACATCATGGACGAACCTTCCGTACCGCAGTAGATCTTCACATTTGAAAAACCGCACGACGGCGAGCGTTCCTTGAGCACCATCCCGTCAACCGATCGAAGGCCAGAAACATACCGTTCGCTGAACGCATTCATGCGAGCGGTCACATCATCCCCGGTTTCATGCTGGACCATCCGAATCTCGCCCTTCACCACCACCAGTCTGACCGGTTTTCTCGGCACGCCGAGCCCGACCGCCATTTCAGCGCATACCGGCATGAAGTCAACGTACCGCTTCATTTTCTCCACATAGGGAGAAGCGATCATATCACCGTTCCACCGGCAGTGGTCAAAGGTGATACAACGGCTGATCAGTACAACAGGCCTGACGGCGCTGCCAGGATCCGGGTTACTTTTTACATCCATAATTGCGTCACGCAAAAACAGCATTCATTTGGCTGTTTCCTGCCTTCAAGATACGCTCCGGTAAATCCCCAAGTCCAGCAAAGGGTTTTCAAATGGTGCCGTCGCAGTTTTGCGACCATAGGATGTTTTTGGTGCAATTCAGCGATTTTCTGCAAAGAAGCGCCCAGGCCGCCGCCGGTTATATCAGCGGGACCATAGAAATGGCACGCGACCCCCTGACGCGCCTCATACCTGCCACCGGTTATCCGGATTTAAAAAATACTTGATATTACGTACGCAATAACGTACATTTATAGGTAGGAGGTAAAATATGACTACAATTACTGTAACTCAAGCAAGGAAAAAGCTTTATAGTCTCCTTGATCAGGCAAATGACTCCCATTCTCCAATATATATTGAAGGAAAACGAGGTGGGGCTGTACTAGTTGGTGGGGAAGATTGGGCAGCAATTGAAGAAACCTTATTTTTGACATCAATACCCGGAATGAGAGAATCAATAAAGGAAGGTTTAAAAACGCCATTACATAAAACAAGTACGGAATTAAAATGGTGAAATGGACGCTTTACTATACCAAACAAGCACAGAAGGATGCAAAAAAGCTTTCTGCGGCTGGATTACGAAAGAAAGCAGAAAAAATGTTGTTAATTTTAGAAGAAAATCCATATCGGAATCCCCCTCAGTATGAAAAACTAATCGGAGACTTGTCGGGAGCGTTTTCAAAACGAATAAATATTCAACATCGATTGATATATCAGGTTTTGGAAAAAGAAAAAGCAATAAAAATTATACGAATGTGGACTCACTACGAATAATACATCCCTATAACAAGGCACGCGGGTGCCCTGTGTGACCTTAAATAATGGTTTGATAGGGGTAGGAGGAAAGGCCAATTATGACCTCTCCTCCCTCCGAACCGGACATGCAGTTTTCCCGCATCCGGCTCTCTAGTTGCACAGGCCTGCGCCGGTATGACGAACAGAACGGGGCAATTTTGAACAGGAACTAAACAAGATTTTTTTCCATGAAAAAAATCCTCATCATCGGCCCCGGCCTACTCGGCGAGCAAGGCGTATGATCTGAACTATCTGGAAGCGCTCAGGAAAAAGGCGAAAAAGACAGGCGCGAACATCGCGGTTACCTCGATCATTCCAGGCTTCGTGGATACTGCCATGGCAAAAGGCAATGGGCTGTTCTGGGTTGCGAAACCAGAAAAGGCCGCCCATCAGATCATTCGTTCCCTTGATAAGAAAATATCCATTGTTTACGTGACCAAGCGCTGGCGGCTGATCGCCTGGCTGCTGAAAATGATGCCGTCAGGAGTTTACGACAGGATGTAATATCGGACAGTACGATATTTCATCAAACGATATAGTACCTATTCCACGCGGGTCTGCCATTGTACCGGGCGTGGTTTTTTTTATATTGGGCCGCTTATATCCCCCCTGCCCCTTTTCCGCGCGCAACGATGATTACTCCTGTTGTGGACGGTTTGTTGATCCTGGTCCCGGAAATCGAAAACAGAGCGCCATTGACTGAAGATGATTTTTTCCCGTTTAGGAAGAGCACGGTGCGCAAAGCATGCGGCCCTCTCTGGACGCTGCTTTTTGCAAAAGGCCGCAGCGCTGTCGTATACGGTTTGCACTTGGATTTCATTCTCTGGCTGTGCTGCTTGAACACGGTCATTTCCGGGCTGCTGTCGGATACGCCGAAATTCGGGTCATTGTTCCTGTCCGGGAACCACCAGAAGGCCGAGCCGTTGCCGCCCGCCTGCTCCAGGGTCTCGAACACCGCCTGCCACCACTGGGCCCGGGTCCCGTACTGGTTGTTGTTGTGCATGTTGAACTCGCCCATGAAAAACGGCTTTTTGCATGAATCGCGCGAATCGTCGATCCAGTGCCTGACCAGCGCCTGTGTCTGCTGGATATTGAGCGCCGCCCAGCCCTCGGTGGGATAGGGATGCGCCGAGGTGAAATCGATCCATTGCGACTGCTGCGTGCGCACGAACGGATTGCCTTCGTTGCCGCCGAACCCGTACCGCTGTTCGTGGCCTTCGATGCCGGCATAGACCATGTGGTTGGCGTCGATGCTTTTGATGAACCGCGCCATGGTGTCGACCCAGGCGCGAAGCGTTGCTCCGCTCGCGTTTTCGTTTGGCGTCGCGTCCTGGTACCGGGGCTCGTTCATCAGGTCCCAGGCGAAAATCACCTTCTCGTTCTTGTAGGGAACGTTCGAATAGTGGTTGACGTGGTTCAGGACATAGCGCGCGTAGTTTTTATACTGATCAAAGCAGCCGGGACAGACCTGCCGGTTGAAAAAACGCCACCGGCCCGGGTGTCCGTTCTGTACTCCTTCCCATGAGAGGCGCTTGTCGATCCCGCCATAGGCTTCCCAGTAGTTTTCGAGCGTGGGGATCAGGAAGATACGGTGCTTTTTCGCGGATTCGACCACGTAATCGATGAGCTTGAATTGCGGCTCGTGGAACACACCTTCCTGCCGCTCGAACCCGTTCCACTGCTCATGGCTGAACAGCCAGAACCGCAGGACCGTAACGCCGGCGTTCGCCATCCGCTGCATGTGCGCGTCGATCCTGGCCTTGTCGATATAGCCGTTCTCGATGAGCGAATCGTTCTGATCGCTGTACCCGTTGCCAAAGGTGAAAAAGTCGTAGACATTAGTGCCGGCGAAATAGAACGTGCTGTCGCCGCAGCAGAATTCGGTGCCGCATCGTTTGACAAAATGGGCGGGCCAGTTCTGCGCCGCGGCCAGCGCATGGGACGCGACAACAAGACCTGCGACAAGCATCAACTTCCGGCTGAGCACCATGGCGGCACCTCCTGTTTCGTCAATTGGATACCGGCTTTGGATCCAACCATCGCCGGTATGACAACCCCCGGATTCCGAACACCTACCACTTAATTAGTGTGCATGCGCCTCATGCCGGTTTTCGCTGCCTTCGGATCCGTGTCAATCCAGTTTTTTCCGTGTCATCCACGTGCAGAGCCTTTTTGGTTCCGGCGGTGCCAGGTTGGGGCCCCTCTGATCAGGGGCACCCGCTTATTTCACCTTGATCCTGACGCTGAAGGAATCCTCGGGCGGGACATCGAGTTCAAAAGTGCGGTTGTAGGTGAGCGCAATAATTGCAGCGCCTCTCTTTTTCGGCACGAACTCGAGATAAAAGGTGCCGGATGTCCCGGGAACCGTGTCCCTTCTATCGAATTACTATTATCAGGCGCCGCATCAGAGGAATATTTTTTTGGTACAGGACCGCTCCATAGGTACCGGTCAATTTTTCCGGCAGCCTCCATAGCAAGGTTTTTTGAGAAATGACCGGCATACCTTGCAGCAATTTTCCGTTCATCGAAAATACCATCAGCGAAAGATCCCTGACCTCGAATCCGTTCCCCACGTTGCAGGTGATGACATTTTTACCGTCACATGCGAGCGTCAATCCTTTTGCAGCTTCGCGATTTGCCGATCTTTGCGCCTGCACCGTTTGGAGGTAATTGTAAATGTAGGTGAGCCTGACCTGCAACCGTTCCTGGATAAGGACTATTCTCGCAACAACCGGCGCTGAATCGGTTGATAAAAAAGTATACGTATGTCCGATGTCCCCTAAAAGGCTGTTTTGCGATTCCCCGGTATGGTCAAAGGTCTTGACGCTGTCCAGCGGGACAGATCCCTCGTCCTTGATATATCCTCTCTTGACTTGCAGCGTTTGCAGTCCGTACGACCAGATGTCCACCCGGGGCGAATCAACCGAAATCCATTGTCGTGCGTCAAAGTCATACCCTTCGGCGCCCGGGATAAGAGAAACCGTTGCAGGGCTCCCTGAAAAGGCGCGCACGGAAAGGATGAAAAACGCTGCGCCGCACAGACCTGTGGAAAGAGTATGTGACAAATGCATTTCGCGTTTTTGCACATTCATACACTACCAATTGTAATATAGGGAACTTGAAGAATCAACCGGCAGGTATTGTAACCAAAATATCTGTATGAGCTGAAAAATCATCTGCCTGTTCCTGCATAAAGATCGCGTTCAAACATCAAGGATCAGCATTACGCATATTATTTTTTAGCACATTCCTGTTATTGCTCTACTATCCGCGCCAGGCACATAACGTAATTTGTATCATCTTGTAGAATGGCTTTGTTAATGATCTTCTTTAAATGGTGTACATCACTCCCTGCTCCCCTTTCGGTGCTCCTCGGCAGCGCCTTGGCTGTTTCCGCGCAAAGCGTTGAACAGGACACGGCGTCAAAAACCTTCCGCATGCCTGAAGCGGTTTCCGGCATTGCGCGCATTGAATACGATCTTCTATCATACGATTATCCGTACAACGCCATGGACCAGTACACCTTTCCCTCCATGCGCCAGTCCCTGCACCTGACAGCGGGCCTGACGCAGGCGCTTCACTACGGACTTGCCAGATACGCTTTTTCGCCGCAAGAGCGGCCCGCGAAAGGCTATGTATGGTCATGGGGCCTTGCGCTCTCTGAAATGGTGCTGTTCTCCCTGCCCGGCGGCTACTCATGGCTCCATGAGGAGTGGCACCGGGCAATCCTTAAAAACCGCGGCATCCAAAGTCACAACGGCGTGTACGATTTCAAGCTGTTCAGAAGCGCGATACCGGTCTCCCATGTCACTGACCAGGACCTGATTGATTTCAAGCGCGACCACCCGCTTGAAATGATCAGGCTCGCGGCCGCAGGAAACGAATCACAGATCGAGCTGGTGCGGCTGCTGCGCAAAGAGTTGTTTTTCAACCGGACCGACTGCTCCCTTGACTGGATCACCCTGCTCTCAAATACGTTTCAAGCGGCATCGTACGTTCTGATCTGCTCCATGCCCTACGCGGACCAGGTCACCAAGGAGATGGAAAAAAGAGAAGGCGCCAGCATTGAAAAGCGTGACGTCCTCGGCATGGACTTCACCGCCTGGGTGTATGACCTTTTCAGGCCTGATTCCGCCTATACCGTGCGCGACACGCACCCGTCGGGCATTGGCGTGGACCGGTACATCAAGCACCAGGAGCTGACCGACGATGAGTCACGCTATCTTTTGCTCCAGGGTATGCTCTGCTGGCTCAACGCGTTCAATCCGCAACTGTTTATGGTAAACCGGTTCGAGCAGGTCAATGGAAACAAGACCGACACCCTGTTCTGGAATGCCGGCCTTGTGCATCAGCTCACACCGTTCGGTTTCACCGTTGACGCCGATGTCCTGATGAAAGCAGGAAAGGTGAACCTGTACGCCACGCTCCACTCATTCCTCAACCGCAACTCCTATTTCCCGGGTCTGGCCCTGGGCATTGACGACCTGCCCCTTGTCCCGGGCCCTGTTCCCTTGTTCGCATCGGCAGAGATCGATGCCTGGCTCCAGCCCCAGGACCTCTCCTTTACCAGCCGCACCGCGCAATCGGGAATCGCCGGTTCCTTCGGCCTTAAAATCGGGCTTGTAAGAAACGTGCTTCTTAGCGCAGCTATTAACGGCAAAACCAAAGGATGGAAAGCAGGCGAGGTTTCGCTTAACGAATCATTCGGCGTGCAGGCAGGGGTGAGTGTGTGGTATCCGAACGACTAAAAGCGGTTTTATTACCGTATTATCCGTCCAGCGGGTTCCCTACCCTTCCCAAAAAAAGAAAACAGCCCAACGCGGCATCCCGGATGACAAATAAGAAAGGCCGGTCCGCTTTAAAGATTTTCGGTGATTGTTCTGTTCTCGCGCTTGCATAAACCATCGTCACCGCCGTCGCGGCCGCGGCCTCGGTCCCTTTCTCGTCAACCTCGACAAACGCCTTGTGCCGCACCTGGCCTATGGAGAGCTTTTTTGTGCCGTCCATGAGCGAAAAATCCGCGTCAGGCGAAAAAGGCATGTTCATTCCCATTGCCATAAGCGTTGTGACGAGGCTGCACCCGAACTCCATTTTGAACCGGGGCAACGAAAGCTCCACCTCCTGTGTTGAAGCGCTGTCAAGGAGGCTTTGCATTGTTTGCGCGTTCAGCATGTTTTCAATGCGTTTCAGCCGGATACCTTTTTTGGGAAGCAATACGGCCATCTCGATTGCTCCTTTTTTATAGGGAATACGGACAAGCTGCACACGGCTGTTTTCATAGTAGTACAGGTCATCGATCGTCTTGGTCATCATGGGAACAATGACCTTCTTGTCGGGCGCCGGATAAAACGGCTCCTCCCTGGTCCGGTCTTTTGAAAAAGCATGCTCCCAGTCCGCCTTGAAATAAACCGCATTGGTGATGACAAGCTTGGCGCCGTCGGGAAGCGTCTGGAGCAGATCTTTTATTTTATGGCCTGTCTTTTCTTCAACCCACTTGTTGATGGTGTTTATCGCCTGCCCGCTCCTGTTTATGAAATCAAGATTCGTTATCCGCGCCGCGTAGTGCAAATGCATCCGGTCGACATATGATTTCAAAAATGGATACCGCTGGTCAGCCCATAGGGCATTGGCGGATTTGAGCTGAAAACCCTGGTCCTTTTCCAGGGTTTGAAGGTACTCCTGCGCTTTTTTCATGCGTGCATGAAACGCGTCCCCCTTGTGACGTATGCGCAGCACTTTTTTCATCTCACGGGCCGTGGCTCCCTGCGCCCCGGCACAGGCAATGCCTAAGGCCGTGAAAACGCTGTAGGGCGACAGAAAAACGTTTTCCGTGCCGGAAGAAAGCCGCTTGAACAGCTCCAGTCCGAAGTCATTAACCGATGCGAACGTTTCTTCTATGTGCCTTTCGTCTACCGCAAGGTCCCGCGAGAGCGATTGCTCTCTGGAGCATGATGCGGAGGAACAAAAAACCGAGAGCGCCATACATAAAAACAGCCGTTGTTTCACGGCACGCCTCCTTATACCGTTCTTGCATGAGTACCGGATTCATACCGGTAAAAGCGGTCGCTTTCCACAGCGGAAAATATAGCTGTTTCTCGGGCAGCGGTCAAATTTGAAAAGACGGAAAAAATGATTTATTTTAACGGCGGAGAGGAACACATCATCCATCACCCGTTTCCGCAGGGGGCCCGCAATGCGCACAGCAGGCATTGCTGTTTTTATTACTATCGTTATTTTTACACAACCTTCCTTCGCGGATGAACAATGGACAGGTGGCGTATCTGACTTTATTTCAGAGTATGGCCATCTGGAAAAAAGCCTGTCAGACTCACCCTCCTTTAATTATTCAGTACGGGAATATCTCATCAACGGTCCTGCCGGAAACCGTGTAAATATCGGGTATGCAGGTGACGGGTATACTGTTCGTGATACCGGTTCTTTCCCCGGGCAGGCAATAAACAACATCAACTACCGGCGAGGCCGCTCTTCGGTAGCGAACAACAAGATGGTCATGCGACCCTTCCCTCGCTATGATAAATTCTTTAACTGGTATATTGTTAATGTGGTTAGCCGGCAATCCGGCTTAAGCGTTGCGCCTTCACCGCGCGATCCGAAGGACGTGGTCGTGGACAATGCGCTGGGCGGCACCCGCGACTATGACCGTCTCGGCTGGGTTGACAACACCCTTGCGCTTGCCCTTTTCAAACAAGCGGCGCAGGAGATCGACGTCGACAGCATTCACTGGAAATATGTCATATTGAACAACAACGCCTACCATAATTCCGGCAGCTACTGCGGTATCGCGGTCTTCTCCTATCCCTACTGGGGCGATATTGCTGTCCACGAATCAGGCCATGCGTTCCACTATCTCACGGACGAGTATTACGTGTCAGGCACGGACGATTCCGAATATGTTGAAATAAACTCCACGCACAACAGGGACGGCTCCAAATGGGGCAAATGGATAGGGTACCGGGACATTGACTCCCGGACACGGAGCGGGGGCGGCAATCCGACCGGCGATACGGTGGGGTATTATTTGGGAAGCAGGTACGTATCGAGCGGCCAGTACCGTCCGACTTCGAACAGCAAGATGAACATGACCAGCCAGAACAGTCCGGTTTCCTTCAATGCCGTGTGCCGTGAAAAGATCATCCGCGATATTTACCGAACCGTGAGGCCGGTGGACACCCTGTTCGATACCGTGGGTCAGAAAACCAACCCGGACAGCCTGTGGGTACGGGTGATCGACCCGGCCGTGCTCAGGGTAGACTGGTACGTGGGTACCACCCTTAAAAAGCCTAACGGCGGCTGTTCAATCCTCAAAAACGAAATTGCCACGATGCCAGGCACGTACACGGTACGCGCGCATGTGTATGATGAAATACTCAGGCACATGAACAGTAACAACAGGACACCCGACACGCTCGACCTCGTGCGCATGGACACGACCGGCATGTTTCAGGATGTAGAATGGAAGGTTCAACTGGTTGGGACCCACGTATCGTTTTGCGACATACAGCGGGACGTTTTCCGCGCGGATCTTCATAACGGAACGATCGTGTACGGGCTTGGGAATCCCACAGAAGTATCCATCGATATCCATACGATCGACGGCTCGCTTGTAAAGAACCTGCGCGTGCCCGGCGCCGCCGGGAAAAATACGGCAGCGATTCCGGCCGTTTGTGCCGGCATATATATCGTGTCCCTTCGCAGCGCCCAGAGCTTTGCCACGATCAAAATGAACATCGCGCGATAAGAAACACGACCTGCGCGGCAAGGTTTGAATCGTTGATTGCGGAATCAGGAGCGCCTCGCGGCAGCAGGCTATTGCATGGTTCCCCGCCGGCATTTCCTTAATTCTTGTTTTTTTTCAACCGCCTTTCGCTCCCCCTTCAAATCCCTGTTTCCGCGCTTTTGCAATTGACACCACTGCCTGCACCATGAGTATCATCGCCATGACAAAAAAGAAGAGCGTTGCCACCACGAGCGCCGCGTTCGCGCCGAGGTTGGTGAAGAAGAGCTGAACCAGGGCCCATGTCGAAAGCACTGCCATGAATATCATGGGCAGCAGGGAAACCCAGAAATTCGCCCTTTTCTTTACAAGAATCAGGGTAACAACCAGGAGCGTGAGCGCGGCCAGGAGCTGGTTTGATGCGCCGAACACGGGCCAGATAGACATGCCGCCGCCGGTAAAAACAAGAACTGCTGCAAGGCTGACCACGATAAGGGTGCCGAAAAACCGGTTGCGCAGAACCGTTGTCGCAGGGGACGGCGCTTTTTCTTGCCCGCCCTCCCGGTGCAGAAAAAGCTCCTGCCAGGCAAAGCGTCCCAGACGGGTGGCGGTATCGAGGGTGGTAAGCATAAACGCGGATATGGCCAAGGCACCGAAGGTCATGCCTGCTTTTGCCGGAAGGCCGAATTGTGTTGCGAATTGTGCAATACCAGCGGCGAACGTGGCAACTGCGCCCGGGCCTTTCGCGCCAAGCGCGGTGAAATAGTCGCCGCGCGCCAGCACGGCAACGCTGATAAGCGCCATAAGACCAACGACGCCCTCGACCAGCATGGCGCCGTACCCGACCGGCCGGATATGCGATTCGTTATCGATCTGCTTTGCGGTCGTACCTGAAGCGACAAGCGCGTGAAAACCCGAGCATGCGCCGCACGCGACGGTCACAAAAAGGATGGGGAAAAGCGATGCGAACCCCCCTGCCGGGAGCTCGGCGGTCCAGCCGGTAAATGCCGGCATTTCAAAATGCGGTCGCGCGATAATGATACCTGCAAATCCCATAAGAATCATCCCATACAACAGGTAGGAGTTCAAATAGTCCCGCGGCTGCAGCAGGACCCATACCGGTATGGTGGATGCAATGAATACGTATACGAAAAGAACAAGGAGCCATAATGTCTGCGCGGTCGCGGCTGAAACGCCGAGCAGCGCGGGCAGGTCGAGCGGAAACCGCATGCCGACGGGAATGAATATGAAAACCAGGGGCACGCACACCACGCTCGCCCACAGGATCGAAACACCCTTACGGTTCACCAGGTAGCCGAACACGAGCGCCAGAAGCACGAAGAACAGCGAGGCGGTAGCGACTGCAGGCGAGCTGACAAAGGTTTTGGCCACAAGAATAGCAAAAATGGCAATGACCAGCACGAGCGCGGCCCAGGTAAAGAGCAGAAATATCTGGCGTCCGCCATACCCTACGTGAGCTTCAATTACATGTCCGATCGACCTGCCTTTGTCTCTAATTGAAACGAACAGGGCAGCAAAATCATGCATGGCGCCCACGAACACGCAGCCGAGGAGAATCCAGAGCGCGACCGGTCCCCAGCCAAGATACGCGCCCAGAACCGGGCCAACGATGGGACCGGCGCCCGCGATAGAGGCAAAATGGTGGCCGAACAGTATGGGAAGCCGCGTGGGAACGTAATCGATGCCGTCCTTGAGCGTATGGGCCGGGGTCGGCCGCGACGGCGTAATACCGAACAGGCGGCGAAGATACCCGCCATATACGAAATACATGGTAATAAACCATAGCACCCCGACGATCAACAGCACGGCACCATTCATACCGTCTCCTTTCTACAGCCCCTTCCCGCGTATCTGCGATTCTTCCCCTCTATGAGAAATTACGATAGAGCCTTGTATTATGCAACCGCAGGGTTTGGTATGACGCAGGCAGGCCTGTCAGCGGAAAGGGCACCTCGTCGGAAAATAGTGCTGATGTAAATAACATATTTTTATACATTACCCGTTTCCGGAAAATTAAATTACCTAGCAGTCCTTGCTAATAGTATATGTTTAATTTGATAACTATGCGGAGAGGAGTACCATGTTTCAAAAAGCCGTAACACTGTTTTTATGTGCCGCCTTGCTGGCTGCGGCAGAGGTGGTCAAGCAAGAGTATCTATTTGACGCCCCCGTTGTTAAGGATGGGATCGCTTATTGCGACGGTTGCCGTCAGTCGACGTATGCTTTTGAGCCTTCCGTAGCGGTCCGGCCGTCGTATATCGCCCTGCCGATTGGCACAAAAGCCAAATCAATAACCATTGAATACGGCGATTTCATCGAACTCCCCGGCACGTGGTATCTGCAGCCGGTCCTACTCGACTACAGCCGTAAAAGCAATCCGTATGACGGTGCTTCCGCAGACCAGCCCGAGGCGACGGCAGTGTATTCTCAGGACAGGTATTTCCCGGGTATCAATACTGCCGGACAGGTAAAGACATATGCCGGGACCGCTGCCGTTACGCAATACCTTTGCGGTACCCCTATTTGTGTCACTGTTCTGACGCCGGTGCAGTACAACCCGGTGCAGGGCACGCTCGCCTATTATGATAGAATAAATGTAACCCTGGAAACGGAACCGGTTGCCGATTCGGACGATGTCGCCGCCGCCGTTATCACCCCGTTCACAAAAAGCCGGATTTCCCGGATCGTGGATAATAAAGAGCATGTCGGCAACCTGCCGCTCACGCCCCAGGCGAGCACGGACTACGAATACCTCATCATTTCGCGTCCGGATATTCTCAGCGTGTGGGACCCGTTTATTGAGTTTAACACCAGGCGCGGGATGCGGACCAAAATCGTAAGCGTGGCTTCGATTCCAACCGGTTCCGGAGACCTGGCAACGCGCATCAGAACGTTCATCAAACAGGAGTATACGCAGAACAAGATTTTGTTCGTTCTCCTCGGCGGCGACGTACAGACCGGGACTAACAATATGCCGGCGCGGCTGCTGACTGCCGAATTTTACGACCACCACATAGCAACAGACCGGCACCAGATCCTGTCTCCTGCGGCGGACATGTATTTCGGCACCCTTGACGGCACGTGGGATAACAATAATAACGGGACGTACGGGGAACCCGGCGAGGAAGACATGTTCTGGGAGGTTTTTGTGGCGCGGTTTTCCTGCCGTACCGCTGCGGACGCACAGAACCTGATCAGCAAGACCATCAACTATTCCGAAACGCCGGTAAGGGCGAGCGTAACAAGCTTTCTGGGAGCTGGCGAATGGCTCTGGGAAAACAACGGCGTTGATATCTGGGGAAAAATGTCGGTCGAGCAGTATATCGGCATTAAAGACGCCAACAGTTACACCACGTACGGCATCAACAGCACTGCCAATGATTTCACCATAGCGGGACTGTATGACCAGGATTTGGGCAGGGCGAATGCCTGGAGTGCTACGGATCTGCGGACAAAAGTCGGCCAGAACAAACCCGCCATCATCGCCCATGACGGCCACGGCAACCCTTCTACTGCATTCGGAATTTCCCAGTCTAATATCACAACGGTTTTCAGTACCTGCAACGGCACCACCGCGAATTACTTTTTAGGCATTACAGGCGCCTGCTCTCCTGGACAATTCCATACGACCAACGTCTGTTTTTCCGAGTTCCTGGTCAATACTTCTACTGCCGCCATCGGAATAGTATCGAGCTGCCTGTTCGGTTATGGTGATGACGATGGCAACAACAGCCCGACCGGACGTCCGTACCGGTTCCTGTTCGACGCGCTGTTCAATCCTGCCAAGCGCGTCCATTTTCAGGGACCGATGCACGACATGGGCAAGGAAGCCAATGCCGATATCGTGGTTGATCCGCAGGCGCTCAGCAAGGGACCGTATTACGGAATCATACGGTATTGCTGCTACAATACCAACCTGTTCGGTGATCCCGCGCTGTCGGTATGGACCAAAACGCCTATGGACGTCACCGCGTCAACATTTCCCTGCACGGCGGATAAAAACGCGTTTACCATGCGGACGCCGCCAAACACCATGGTTGCGCTGGCAAATCCCGCCACCGGCGATATCTTCGCAACCCAACTTACCGGATATACTTCCGGTGCAAACAACAGCTTCAAACCGGACGACAGCGTTTGCGTGATTTCCAGCGACGATTATAAAGCCTTTGCGGCGTCAAACACCCAGATGAAAGTTATCGTCAAGGCGCACAACTACATTGCCGGTTCATTCAACGTAAGCCTGGCCACCGGTGCCCTCACCGCGCCGGCCTATGGAGCGGACGGGTATTCGGTGAAGAGGACCCCGGACCATACGTTTATCAACCTCAATCTTGCGACTGCAACCGATCTCACGGTGGGCATTTTCAACCTGAAAGGCGAGTGTCTGCAGACGCTGCGCAGCGGCAAAGCGTTACCAGGCTCCCACCAAGTCAAAATCAGCAACAACCGGTTTGCCAGAGGAATGTATTACTGCAGGATTGTCGCGGGCACGGCACAACGGTTTGTCCAGCCCATTATGCTGGGGAACTGACCGCCAGCGGCCGCTTATCTGTTTCAAGGGAAAGGGCCGGGAAACATTCCGGCCCTTTCCCCTTCCTGCTTTTAGAAACCGCTGCCCTGGGAACTTAAAAGGTAATCCCGAGTCCAAGTCCGAAATAGCGGTATTGACCATAGCCGTTTGGTTTTCCATAGTTGGTAACACCGGCCTCACCTGACACGTCTACCAGGTCAAACAGCGTGACGACGCACTGTCCGTACCACGAATAGTTGTCTTCATTCGGCCAGTCATCCTTCATGACCGTATGTTCGTGGTTGCCGATAATGTCCTCAAAACCAGCTTCAACCGAAAGAAAATCCGTGATGCTGCAATTCGCAATAAGGGCCCATTCGGTGACATGACTGTTGTACAGCCGCGGGCCGCCCGCGCTGTCTGCGGCCAGGCTGTCGTGCTTCGGGTAATAATATGCCGCGTATTTGTAAAAACTGTGCCGCCACATGGTGTGCGGGGTCCCGATTTTCACGCCGTAGGGACCGAGGTTCCTGCCTGAGAATCCGGAGAACGTCGTGGTAAATTTCCAGGCCTTCAGCGCCACCTCCCCACCCATAAGGTAGCTTTGAATGCTTATCAGTGAAGAATCCCTGCTCGCCTGCTGGTTGATGTCGGAAAAGCTGAACGCCTGATAGGATTGATATCCTCCAACACCCAGAACCCTCAGCCCGAACAATCCGGAAAACGACGAGGTATACGCTGCGCTCGCCTCGCATTTCGGCAGCACGGCCTCGCTCGTGTAGCGGCCATGAAGTCCGTACCTGACGAGCGGCGTTGAGACCGTATCCACGCTGATTATTGCCAGTTTTGCCGAAAGCTTCTGCTCCGCTGCAAAAAACGATGCCTGTATCATAGGACGGAAGCCGGTATACAGGCAGCCGATGTTTCCGTATCCGATCATTGGATTCAGGAGCCGGTTGCTGGCGGTGAAATTCGCCGGGGTAAAATCGTTTCCCGCCAGAAGCCGTATATTCTTGTTCGCGTTCCATTCGACATACCACTTCCGCGCCTCGAAAAACAGGCCCGCGCTTTTGTACAATGTGCGTTTCGTCTCCGATCCGGTCAGGTAAGCGTCGTAGGCGTTTCTCCCGACACCGAGCTCCATGCAGGCATTAAAATCACCGCTTGTAAATGTTACGCCCAGATAGCCGGTTGGAAACCAGTCGTTGAACGTGAGATTGATCGAATCGCTCACCCAGTTGGTGTCCCAGACTCCCAGGGAATCGTTCCATGACTGTTTGAGGAAATCCCTGGGTTGCGTGAAAAAAGTCTTGAGTGAAACATCCCCGTAATAACCGGTCGTTACCTCGCCGGGCGCGTTCTGGGACAGGACGGCGCCCAGCGTCAGGATAACGAAGACGTTTTTCATGGTCCTACTCATGAACGGCGTTGTTGTATTCATTGCTTCCTCTTTCGTTCGATTGCGTGCGCGAAGGGATTCTAAAATAACGCCCCGATCCCGAGGCCTCCATACGTATACTGGCCATATCCGCGGTATTTGCCATACCGCATTGAACCAGCCTCAACCATCACGTTCAGCTTTTCCCTGACGGTCAGCACGCACTGCCCGTAATACCCGTAATTTTCGCTGTTCAACCACTGTTCCTTTATTTCAGGATAGTGATGGCTGCCGATGATGTCCTCATACCCGGCTTCAATCGAAAGAAATTCGAAGAGCTCGACATGTGCCGAGAAAGCCCATTCCGTGGCAAAGCTATTGTACAAGGTGGCTCCAGCCGGTCCGAGACTGTCGTGGATAGGAAAGTAATTTTTTGCGTACTGATACTCACTGAGCCGCCACCAGGTGGAGGGCGTGCCGGTTTTTACGCCATAGGGACCGAGGTTCTGGCCTGCAAACAGCGACGGGGTCACTGTCAGTCTCCCCATCTTCAATGAAACCTCTCCGCCAGCCAGGTAACTGTTGATCCGTACCTCTGAAGAGTCTTTGGAGGGAACGGTGTTTCTATCGGGATAAACGAAGTTGTTGTAGGTCTGGAATCCTCCGACCGCTTTTGCGAAAATCCCGACCGATTTTGAAAACGTGCCGTTGTACTCCACGCTCGCTTCCATTTTCGGCAGCACTGTTTCGTTGACGGTGATGTCGTTCTCAATGCTTGTCTTGTACAGATATATGGCGGCGGTATCGACCTTTATGAGCGCCGCCTTGGCTGTTATTTTTTTGTCGCCGGTGAAAAACGATCCCTGAAACATGGGGCGGGAACCGATATACAGGCGACCCGTATTGCCGTACCCCACCAGCGGATTGATGAGCCGGTTGGCTGGGGTGAAATTGGCGGGCGTGTAGTCCCTGCCGGTCAAAATAGCGATGTTGCCGCTGGCATGCCATTCGGCATACCATTTCAGCGCCTCGAAAACAGTGTTGTACCGCTGAAGCACGTACCGTACCGAACCGTTGGTTTCTATTTCCGCATCGTAGGAGTTCCGTCCGACACGCAGTTCAATACAGGCGTTGAAAACGTCCTTGTTGAACGTGGCGCCGAAAATCCCGGAAGGAAACCAGTCGTTCATTTTCGGATGGATGGAATCGCCGCCCCAGACCGTCCGTTCCTCCCACGTTACCGTATCAAGGACCGTTCCGAGTGAATCATAGTCAAACCGGTTTTGCTGGGTCCATAACGTCTTCAGGAAAAATTCGCCGTACATGGCAAACCGGTCTTCTGCGGCTCCCGCAATACAAAAGGTGATTATCAGTAACACAATTGCCTTTTTCATCGGCCTCTCCTGTATGGTTATTTTTCCCTATTTGTCGCTTTCTGCCTTGAATTCAATAAAGGTCGTCAGGCCCCAGTAGGTATATTTTCCGAATCCCCAGCGGGGTCCGTAATCAAAAAATCCGATTTCGGGGATGAGCGTAAACATGTCGCGGATCGTATATCGTGCCTGGGCATACCATGCGTACGTGGGGCTCCATTCCGCGGTATAGGTCGAATCCTCATGGCCGCTCAGTTCTGAAAACAGGGGAACGTTCGGGAAAAAGCCGCCTACCGTTCCGGTGCCGCCTTCAAAAACCAGGTTGCGCGCGGGCTTGTATGACAGGATGGAAGCGACTTCCAGCAATTTACAGTTCAAAAACCTGTTTCTGCCGGTCGTCGGCTGAAAGTCATGAATCGGTATCAGGGTGAGCATGTATCTCGAATCGAACCAGCGGCCGAATGCATCGCCGATGTAGGCGCCGTATGTCCCGATATTCTGGCCCCAGAAAGCATCCAGGTTCAACTTGATCTCTCCCAGAGCCAGCTCCCCCAGCGTGAATCCCAGATCCGCGCCGATCAGATACGCGTCAACCGGAAATTTTTCCCACCCCGTGGGAAATAGCGCGCTGTTTTTATCATCGAGCGAGATCAGCGACTGGTAATACCGCTGGAACCCGCCGGCTACTTTCCCGGAAAAGCCTGATTTCCCGCCCTGACCGAAAACGGACCATTTCAGGCTCCCTTCCAGTTTCGGTACGCGGACTTCGCTGTAATACAAGGCGGTGTCGCCGTTCACTCCTTCACTGGAGTGCTGGCGTATGCGAAGGTTCGTCGTATCGACCATGATCGCGGCGAATTCGGATTCCAGCCTTGCATCAAGAAAGCTCGCGGTCAGTTTCAACTGGGGCCGCCGCGACGTATACAAGCATCCGACATTGCCAAATGAGTTGCCGCCGTAAAAAGATTGTTCGCTGGGAAAGAAACAGGTGGGCGAAAAATCCTGCCCGGCAAGTATTCTCAGCGCATCATTGCGAAACAGCAGTTGCATATACCACTTTTTCAGGTAGGCGAAATCGCTGAACTTCTTGAAAAGGAATTGATCGCCGCTGCCGCCGATTTTACCCGCTGTGTAGTCATAGCCGTTCCGGCTCAGACCCATTTCTACAACGGCGTTGTACCAGCTTCCCTGCGCCGTGGCCCCCAGGGTGCCGCGGGCCAGGAAATCGGTGTACATGGTCGGATAGGGATCCGCCCCGAAGTCGTTTTGATTTTTTATGGTATCATTCCACCACCGGTAGGTTTTCATGCCGTAAAATCCGGTGTAAATGCCACCATACCAGTCCCATTGCACAGCGCTCGCGTGTATGGCAAGCATCCCAAGTACCCAGAGGGACAGATACAATTTCTTCATATCTCCCTGCCTCCTTTGTAAAAAAAGGCGTAACGCAATTGAAGAAAATAAAATAGATCCTTTTACCTTCTGTTAGATATTTTTCTTGATTTCTCAAAGGCAGGGATGAAGAGCAGCGATAAATCCTCAACCATCCCCTTTGATGGATGATTGCCCCGTTAGGAAGAGTCTTCCAACAATACATTACCCTTACCCGTTCTCCCATTTTGGAATTGCACTGCGCATGATATTTATATTTTGTATGCAGTAGCCAAATGAAAGAATACCCGTGTCGCTCTGTTTAAAACGTCTCATCCTGTGGTTTCTCTTTACCGGCATGTCAGTTTTCACCGGAATATCCGCGGACGTGATCCTGAAAACGGAGCCGTTCCCTGTTCTTGTACGCCTTGCCGGTTTCATCGGCATGATCCTGCTGCACTTCCCGCTCAAAAGGACCGGCAGACTGCTCGCCCGCAGGGGTGAAACCGTCGGGTGGGGATGCACGAGTCGTTTGATCACCACTGACATCTACGCATGCGTCAGGCATCCCCACCACGTGGGAATCGGTCTGTTCATGATCTGTCTCGGCCTGTGCATCGGGCATGTCTGGTCGCTCGTCATCATCTCGCTCGCGCAATGGGCATGGGTTTTTCTGTTCCTGTTTCTAGTGGAAGAAAAGGAGCTTGAAGAAAAATTTGGAGAAGAATACAAGGCGTATTGCCGCGCAGTGCCGATGCTGATCCCGAAACCCGCCTGCATGGTCAGGGTTTTTTCCACGCCGCTCAGCCGTGCGCTTCCGCAATAAAGTGTCCTTCCATTCAACGACCGGAGCCACGATGCCATGAATACCACCCCTTCCACCGAAGAAAAGCTTAAAGCGGTTATCTCAAGCGCCCGGGCCATCATGAGCAAAAAAACGTTTGCTGAATCAGCGCGCGCCATTTTTGACCAGTGCCGTAATGTCACCGGCGCCGCGTCAGGCTATGTCGCGCTGTTGAGCGAGGACGGCCAGGAAAACGAGGTCCTGTTCCTCGAAGCTGGCGGCATGTCCTGTTCCGTGGACCCTGAACTTCCCATGCCGATCCGTGGACTGCGCGCCACCGCCTATGAGACACACAGAGCGGTTTATGAAAACGATTTCATGAACAGCCAATGGATCCAGTTCATGCCGGAAGGTCACGTGGTAATGAAAAATGTGCTGTTCGCGCCGCTCAATATCGAGGGAACCACCGTCGGGATCATGGGTCTGGCAAACAAGCCCGCCGATTTTACCGATGCCGATGCCGCGATCGCATCCGTATTCGGGGAGCTGGCGGCCATTGCCCTGTCCAACAGCCGATACCTTGACCTTCTGAACGAAAAAACCGTCTCTCTGGAACGTGCGCTCTCCGAAGTCAGGACCCTGCGTGGGCTCCTGCCGATCTGCGCGCACTGCAAGAGCATACGCAGCGACGAAGGACTATGGACAAAAGTGGAATCCTATCTGTCACGTCATACCGATGTTGAATTCACCCACGGGCTCTGCCCTGATTGTCTCCGCGAGCTGTACCCGAACATTGCCGACGAGGTTATCGATGAATTGAAACGGGGAAAATGATACTATTGCGGATTGCACCCTTCGGCAGGCTCAGGGTAGGAATTGCGGAATGAAAAACCTAAACCGCCATGCCTTGCAGGCACTACCTTTATCTTGCGTTTTGTCTTGATTTATACTACCATATTATCGTTGGCGTTATCACGATAGAGTAAGGCACGGTACTCCTTATTATGGCATTCCCTATCGAACAGCTGTACGCTTCCATTGTCCAGGCATCGCCGAACGCGGTAGTCATCATTGACGGAAACGGGGCCATTCTTTTCGGCAACCGGCGTGCAGGGACGATACTCGGTACCCCTGACGCCGGCATACTGGAAAACCGGTCCATGTTCGATTTTATCCCGTCTGATGAAAGTGCCGTGGTTCGTAATAAAGTGAAAAAAGCGTCTCCGGGTGAATCGCCTGAAGAGTTTATCGTCACCGTTGAAACCGGAACCGGCACGCGCAAAATTGCCGAAGCAACGCTCTGCGCACTGTCCGCGCCCGAGGATGCGGCCGTATTCGCGCTGTTCCTGCGCGACATATCGATCCATAAAAAGGCCGAGGAAGAAAAACTGACCATGGAGCGGCAGCTCCGTGCTGTTTATAAAATGGAGGCGCTTGGCCAGCTTGCGCGCGGCATAGCACATGACCTTAATAACAGCCTGGGCGCCATTTCCGGGTATATTGAATTGGTCAAACGGCTGCTTCCCCCTGAAAACGAAAGGGTGCGCAGATATGCAGACCAGATATCGTCAGCCACAAAGCGCTCCGCAGAGGTAATACACAAGGTGCTCACCTTTGCGCGCACCCATAAGATGCAGATCATGTCCTTTGACTGTAACGACATCATTGCCGATATCATCAGACTGCTCAACGCCACCCTTGGCAAGAACGTGACCATCGAGCAGCGGCTGGAAGCAACGGACGCGGTGATCGTCGGCGATCCGGAACAGTTCCAGAATGCGGTAATAAATCTGGCGCTCAATGCCAGGGATGCCATGCCCAAAGGCGGCACGCTAACGTTTGCAAGCGATAATATCTCTATCGACGATGATTTTGCCGCTTCGCGTCCCTTTACCATGACCAAAGGGTACTATCTCCGTTTCAAGGTCAGCGACACGGGTAATGGCATGGACAACGATACGCTTTCACACCTGTTTGAGCCTTTTTATACGACAAAAGGGCAAGGACGCGGAACCGGTCTCGGTCTGGCCTCGGTCTACGGTTCAATTAAGTGCCACCATGGTTACATTGAAGTAGAAAGCGAACCGGGGAAAGGGTCAACGTTTATCCTCTTTTTCCCGGTCAACACCTCGAATGACGAGAAGGCCATAGCCTACCGGGATAAGGGAGCGGCACCGGCAACACGGACCGCAAAGGCGCATGTCCTGGTCATTGACGACGAGCGGCAGGTTGCCGAGATGCTGTTCGAACTGCTCACGTGGATGGGATATTCGGCGGCGATCTTCACGAGTGCGGATGAAGCGCTCGGCTATTACAAAAAAAGCCGCGACGTGGTCGATCTTGTCATTGCCGATTTTAATCTCGAGGACATGGACGGCCTTGAATTTTTTGAGAAACTTCGAGCCATCAACCCTAAAGTAAAGGTTATGATCTCCACCGGATACTGTCTTGAAGAGGAACGGGAGCGCCTGATCAAGCGCGGGATCGTGGGCGTTCTCCCGAAACCATTCATATCCGCAGAGCTTGCAAAAGCCGTTGAAGAGGTCCTTGCGCTTTCCTGAAGTCCTTTACACAGAAGTGTGCCACGCCATCAGGGACCGGATTAATGGTGGGGAGCAGCAGCGCGCCGGAATTATTTTTTTGCATTCTGATTCGCTTCCCCTTGCCCTTTGACCCGGCCGCGTGCCGAAACCAGATGCTGTCCAAAGGAGCGAAACGCCAATGATCAGGATCAGCGAACATTACTGCAAGCTCAATGCCTCATATCTTTTTTCTGAGATAAACCGGCGCGTGGCTGATTTCCAAAAAGCAAACCCTGGAAAGGAGCTAATGAGCCTGGGAATCGGCGACGTCACGCGCGCGCTGCCGCCGGCCTGCATCTCCGCGTTTCATGCCGCAGTCGATGAAATGGCGGAGGACGCCACCTTCCGCGGATACGGTCCGGAGCAGGGATATCCGTTTCTACGCGAGGCGATCGCGCGGCACGATTTCCAGGCGCGCGGTGCGGATATTGCTCCCGACGAGATCTTTATAAGCGACGGCGCCAAATGCGATACCGGTAACTTTCAGGAGCTTTTTTCGGATGACATTACCATTGCGATTCCCGACCCGGTGTATCCGGTATACGTGGACACAAACGTCATGGCAGGCAGGACCGGCCCTTTTGTCAATGGCAGATATGAAGGCCTGGTCTATCTCGAGTGCACACACGCCAACGGATTCGTTCCCGACATTCCCGCCCGCCCCGTCGACCTGATCTACCTCTGCTTTCCGAACAATCCGACCGGAGCGACGGTCACCGGGGCGCAGCTTCAAGCGTGGGTGGATTATGCGCGCCGCGAAAAGGCGCTCATCCTGTTTGATGCGGCGTATGCCGCGTTTATCAGCGATCCTTCCCTGCCCCGTAGCATCTTCGAGATTGAAGGGGCGCGCGATGTGGCGGTGGAGTTCAGGAGTTTCTCGAAAACAGCCGGATTTACCGGCACGCGCTGCGCGTATACGGTCGTCCCCAGGTCATGCATGGCCTATGACCGCGCGAAAAAAAAGCATTCGCTGCATGGCCTCTGGCACAGGCGCCATACCACCAAATTCAACGGCGTCTCCTATCCCGTGCAGAGGGCGGCGGAGGCCTGTTACCTCGGCGACGGACCGGGACAGGTTAACGCGCTTGCCGATTATTACATGGCCAATGCCTCCCTTATCAGGAACGGCATGACACGCCTTGGATTTTCCTGCGCCGGCGGCGAAAACGCTCCCTATATCTGGGTCAATGCGAAACGCGACTCCTGGGAGTTCTTTGACCTGCTGCTCTCGCAGGCGAATGTCGTGTGCACGCCCGGCGCGGGATTCGGCCGGTGCGGCGAAGGGTATATCCGCATCAGCGCTTTCAACACCCATGAAAACGTAAAAAAAGCGCTTGCGCGGATCGCGGAAGCGCTCGCCTGAACGTCGCAACAGAAATCGTTTAAAGCTGGCTGACGATGTTCAGCACCTTGTCAAGGTTGGTAAGCTCGAACAGCCGGTTGATATAGGCAGACTGGTCAGTGTTGGCGTTGAGGATCAGGAGCTGCCTCCCCTCCTTCTGCATGAGCGTGTGATAGTAGACAATGGTCCCCAGACCGTGACTGTCCAGAAAGCTCGCGGCGCTCACGTCTATGATGATCTTTTGAACTTTTTTCTTGTACAGTTGTTCGATCTTGTTCTGCACCCGTTTGACGTCAAGATCGGCAATCCGGCCCCTGAGTTCGACGATCGGCAGCGAGTCCTCTTTTTTAACGGTCACTTCGAGCTCATCTTTTGCTATTTCACCCATACGGTATCCCCTGGATTAAGGTCATCCTACCCATGCGCTTGATTTCCAGCTTCTTAGAAAAGGGTATCTTTCCGGCACGGTTTTGTCAAATAGATTCAATGTAAAAAAACGTTGTCGTACCCGGTACAGGTCGGACCTTACCAGGATAGTTTCCGTACCATTGACGTTGCGCCTGACCTGATTCTAACGAGGTATACCATGGATGGCTTTCCTTCAAGCGAAATATGGTACGTTGCGTCTTTTTTTCCGTGGCGGGCTGTCAAGAGTCTCCCCTGAATGTTCAGGATTTCCACCCTGTGTTCCCGGACAAACGGCACCTCTATTTTAAGACCGCTACGCTGCCGCGTAATGCTGACTTTCTGAATAGCAGGCAGCATGCGCTCCCTTTCAATACCTGCACCGGTTGTTCCCGCCACTACCTCAAACCCCGCACTCGCGTCTCCTGTTGCGTTGATCCTGCATATACCGCCGTTTCTTTCATCCCATATCCACCCGTTAGCTCCTGCGTGGTACTGGGAATCCGCCAGTTCCGGTAAAACCGTACTGCTGCTCATCACATGACGCACCTGTCTAACATTATGAATTTCTATTCGATAAACACGTTCAGTTGAAGTTGAACAGTATCGTGAACCTGCGAATAATCCGATGGTAACTGTTGTCTGCTGATCTTCGCCGTTTTCGCTAAACGAATAAGAAAATTCAGTCTTGGAAGCAGGAGTATTCGACGTGCCCTCGTCCTCATACAAGGTGAATGAGCCGGTCTGCGTTGCGGACGTTCCGTTCGTGGGCCAGATCTGCAGCGTGATTAAAGACTCAGGCCGCTCGCCGACAAACTGCAGCGTATCCATGAGCGGGATGATTGAGCCGGCTTTGACAAAAAGCGGCAGTCTGAGCGAGTCCCTGCCTTTCCCTGGATCGCACATGTATGATTCGATCGTGGTGCCAGCCGCGTATTTCGTGCCCTCAAAGTAATCGTACCATACGCCTGACGATATTGGCGGAAGATAGATGTTGTGCCGGGCGCCTGAGTTCAAGTCCTCGGGATTGTCATCGTAATACGGAGAGACGATCAGCTCCTCTCCAACGTAACACTGGTACGCACAATTGTACGTCTGCGGGTCCCTCTCTCCCCCGTTTTGGCACATCATGCCGCGCCAGGGCGGGATGCCGGTCTCATGCGCGATCATGCCATAGGTGAAGAGGTACGGGATGAATTGATAATGAAAATTACCCCATTTGCGCATGACGTTTTTCAGGTCTTCGGGATAGGCACCGATCCTGCCGCACTCTTCGAAATTCCGCGCACTGCCGCCGGCAGCGCCGGCCATGTGGAAACCGATCATGGGACGAAGCGAGATGCCGATGTAATTGAAATCATACCCTTCGCCAAGGCTGGTATGGCTCCAAGCATAGCCCACGAGGTGTTCCATGAGGGCGGAGGGGAAAACGGGGTATTTTACAATTATATTTCCAGAGGAGCTGGTCTTTTGGTTTAAATAATCAGAAGATGTGTTTCCCGGCCATGATTGTGAACTAAGCGCTTGATACCCTCTAGAAATAAACACTTTTGTTTCATCTCCACCATACGCTGCCTTCCAAACATCCCACTGTTCTTTCGCTACCTGTCGTCTGAAGTAAGCCATAGCATCGTACCATGCAAAGTCAAATCCATGATCAATAGCTGTCTTTATGTGAATTGAATCCTGAAGAAGATTCTTCGTGCAGCCGGCGCTGCAGCAGCCATAGTGTTTCCACCCTGCGCTCATACCGCCGAATAAAAATCCCTTATCCCGATAGTATTGAATTACATTCGGCACTTCACTATCCCAGCAACCAGCATTCGGCACCTCGGGTAAATATCCAAGATTTGTCCAGTCAAAAAAATTGTCCATACGAATCCAGTCCATATTGAATCGGTTGCTGCGAAACATGTCGGCCCAACCCCGGAATGATTCGATAGTAGTCCCCGAACGATAGTACATATCCCTCATAATGCCATAATACTTTTTCCCAAGCCTCGGTGGTCTTCCTGAAATTTTGGTATATTTATCCATTGACTCTTTCCATGACGGACCATTAATAAAAAAATAGCTTACATATTCCTGCATAGGTCCGTATCCGGACCCGTATGAGTCATCATAAGGACTCATCCAATATTTTGCTGTCGAATCCCTTAAATCAAAACCGGCCCCATAGACCCCTATTGTAATGGAAATCCAAAACGTAGTTTGAGGAGCAGGCAATGGGAATAAGAACCATATTCCAAAACCATTGGTCGAGTACATATAATGTCCTGTACTGAATGCGCCTGGTAACGATGAATGACTGGTTCTTACTGGTGTATCATAAATTGAACCTTTGTTGTCTATATTCCTCCATTCCCTATACCACGGCTGTGCCAATCCCCACCCGAAATAATGTTCGTCGGATTCTTGTGTAAACGTAAACGCCGGGTTTGTTGCTCTCGCTCCTTGCGACTCCATTGCCGCCGCGTCGCCGGTCAGATAGGACCCGTCCGCTTTGTAGTAGCTTATCCGAAACGGCGCTTTCTGGACTCTGATTTTAAGTTCCGAAGTTTCGATTACTATTGCTCCTGAGTCTGAAGTTGAATCAATGGTAAATGCTACAGCAGGCCATTCCCGGTTCACGTCCTCCATGCTGAGCACGTCTTTGGTAGAGGTAAAGAGTCCTCTAGCGTCAAAGCTGATTCTTACAATGCTCGGTGTGCAGACATAAATCCGTACTTTTTGCGTTCCGCCGGTGGAAAATTCAACGAGGTTCGAGTCCCTGGTATGGGAAACATAATCGCCGACCGGGGCCGCAAGTCCGAGTGTGGCAGCAAGGAAAAACTGGGCAAAAAAATGGCGAAGGTATGTGGAAAGAATTGAACCGGAATTCATGGGCCTCCTTTACGCGGGATGCCTGTTTTTCGTATCCTATATCTTGACCGTCTCACAGTTATTTACATTGATACACGACGATTTGGTTGCGGTGTCGGAGTCGCTATCGGCATCGGGATCGTCTTTAATTATGGCTGTTTTCGATACCGATTCCGTCTCTGAAATGACAACCAACAATGACAACGTTTATGTGACCTTTATTATAATGTACACCCGGAGTATATAAAAGTATACTTCTTTTAATCTTTCCCGTTCTCCTAAAGAGAACGACACTCCCTAGTCTGGGTGATTTATTATATTGCTGTATCCTATGCCAAACCGCACCGGCTATGTGTACGACGACCTGTTTCTGGAGTATGAACTGGAGCCGTTTCATCCGGAATCAGCCCTGCGGCTGGCCGCGCTCCATGCCGTGCTCTCGGAATCAGGCCTCCTGGAACACCTCACCAGTATAGCGCCGCTTGGGGATGAGGAAAAGGTCCTTCGCCACTGTGCTTCGGTCCATACCAAAGAGCATATCGCGAATGTTCTGGAGTGCGGCGCAACGGGCCGGGCTGCGCTCCGCGCCGTTGCCGGTATCATGGCCGCAGTGGACGCGGTGTGCGGCAAACAGGTGAACAACGCATTCTGCGCTCTCAGGCCGCCGGGCCACCATGCCCACAACAGCGCGCACAATGACGGCATCTGCAAAGGACAGGGGTTCTGCTTTTTCAACAATATCGCGGTTGCCGCAAAGTATGCCCAGGCCGCCTGGAACATGAAAAACATCCTGATCGTGGATTTCGACTACCATCACGGCAATGGGACCGAAGAGACGTTCTACAGCGATCCGTCGGTGTTTTACTATTCGACCCACCGGCTGAGCACCTATCCCGGAACCGGCCACCCCATGAGGAAGGGACGCGGTCCGGGCGCCGGGTATAACCTGAACATACCGCTGCCATTACCCGACAATCCGTACGGCCCGGTCCATGACGAGCACCTGATCAATGCGTTTCATGCGTATCTGCTTCCCGCGCTGGAGGAGGTCAAATTTGCCCCTGACATGGTGCTCGTGTCAGCAGGATTTGACGGCCGCGAAGACGATTTCCTCGGCGATTTTTCGATCACCGACCAGGGCTTTGCACAAATTACTGAATTGACTTTGGAACTCGCTGGCAGGCATTGTGACGGAAGAGTGGTCTCGACGCTCGAAGGCGGCTACAATCCTGAAGGGCTCGCTTCGGCGGCGATTGCGCATTTAAAGGCTCTCCTGAAAGCCTGATCATGGTTATTTACCGCATCCACCCCAACAATCCGCAGGTGCGGCACCTTGAATCAACGGTGCGGATTCTCAAGCATGAAAACGGGATCGCGGTCTACCCCACCGACACGGTGTACGGCATGGGCGCATGCGTTTCCAACCACAAGGCGCTCGACCGTATCAGCGCCATTGTCCATAAGGACAAAAGCCGCCTGTTTTCCTTTATCTGTTCGGATTTTTCTCAGGTATCACACTATGTAAAAATGGACAATGCCCGTTTCAAGCTTATGAAACGCTATCTGCCGGGTCCGTATACGTTTATTCTCCCGTCCACGTGGTTTGTCCTGAAAAAAATTTCACCCAAGCGGAAAACCGTCGGGATTCGCATACCGCATTATCCCCCCATTTCACGGCTGGTGACGCTCCTTGGCGAACCGCTGGCCAACACCTCGATTGACCTTCCGGGCGCGCTGAGGGGTGATCCGCACGAAGTCAAACAGGCATTGCCGCACGATGTGGAGGTAATGCTTGACGCAGGACCGCTCCACGACCCGACAGGTTCGACCATCGTTGATCTTACCGGCGAGACGCCGGTGGTGGTTAGGTACGGAAAAGGGGTCTGGTCCTAGCGCGACGCGCGCCTAGTGCGATTCCCGATTTCCGGTCTTTGCGGCCAGCATCAGATAATCTATTTTTATGCTCGTTTTATCCGTTGTCCGTTACATCCATTTCCGGAGTATGCATGGGAAAAGAGTTAGATCGTTTTATTGAGATTGTTGCCAGGCTCAGGGGTCCGGGAGGATGCCCATGGGACCGCGAACAGACACATAAAAGCATTCTTTCATGCCTGCTCGACGAGTCCTACGAGTTTTTTGAGGCAGTGGAGGAGAACGATACGCACAAAATCCGCG
>JAFGDP010000042.1 GCA_016932075.1 Chitinispirillaceae bacterium
CCGCTCAAATATTTTGCCATTCTGTTCGGCGTGCTTACCATTGCGTGCATGTGCGGCGCATTGATAATTATACCGGCGCTCTGTTTGGTGTGGAAGCCGAAATTCCTGGAGCCGGTACAAACGGGCGATACCAATTTCCATAGGAGGTAATATATGCGTCGGTGCTCAATGATACGGTCCCTCGCTGTCGTGATGGTATTCTGTCTGACCACCTTTGCGCAGGACGACCCACAGCAGATCATGCAAAAGTCACAGGATGCCATGACCCTGGCGGGATCAGAGTCAATAAGCACGCTTGTCATCAATGACGGCAAGGGAAACAAGCGGGTGCGGAAATTTTCTTCGGCCCAGAAAACCGACGCCGTCAAAAAAGTGACAAAAACCGTGATGCGGTTTCTCGAGCCCGCTGATGTGAAAGGCACCGGCATACTCACCTTGGACTATGACGACAAGGACGATGATATGTGGCTCTATATGCCTGCACTCAGGAAGGTGAGGCGCATCGTGAGCAGGGAAAAAACAAAAAGCTTCATGGGCTCGGAATTTGCAAACGCCGATATTACAAAGCCGTTGATCACGGATTATTCGTACACCATGCTTGGCAGCGAGAAGATCGGCGATGCGGCGTGCTGGAAAATAGCGATGACGCCCGTGTCAAAGGAGATCGCGACCGCCAGCGGTTATTCCAAAAAGGTCGGTTGGATCGGAAAGGCCGATTACGTGACCAGGAAAACCGAGTTTTACGATAAGAACGGCACGCTGATGAAAGTGATGACGACGGAAAAGGTGACGCTCCTTGATGAAAAAAACAAAAAATACCAGCCCGTGGATATTACCATGACGAACGAGCAGAACGGCCGTTCGTCCAGGTTCGTGATCGAGAAGGTGGTGTTCAATCCAAAGGTCAAGGAAGAGTATTTTACGACCGAATATCTGCAGAAATAGGTGAAGGGGAGGGAATGCATGAGAAGGCGCACCGGTGCAAACAGGAGTCATTCCATCCGGGCTTCATTAGGAAGGTGCGCATCTTTATTTCAGGGGATTATCCGGCATGAGTCTTCTGGGTTAAAGTCAAACATGGACAAGGAGGCAATGCGCTGAAAACCAGCAATATTTGCCTTGGTTATTTTTCGCCCTCACCAAACATGTGTGCGACATGCGTTTCTGAGCTTTTTTCACGGCAGGACCATGTCTCGAAATAACCTCTTGAATTTTTGATCACTTGCATGCTTCCACAATATATTTTATTCAAGCAGAGAAAAAATCCGGTATAATTATTACAAAGTTTATGAACTATACCGATAATTGGTTGATTTTATTATAATTTATTGGTATAATTATAATTGTGAGTGCAAGAAAAAAATACAATATTTACCGATATCGATCGAATTATTCATAAAACAGGTTCAGGAGAAATACCATGTTTTTAGATAAAAATGTCATAGTACCTGACGAGGCGGCTCTTCACTACTATCTCAAGGAGATCAGTAAAAGCGATCGTTCCTTAACCAGTGAAGAGGAAGCGATATTGGCTGCGGCAATTAAAAAAGGCGACCGCAAAGCGCTCAACTCTCTGGTAAAGGCGAACCTCAGGTTCGTGGTCAGTGTTGCACGGCGCTACCAGAACCAGGGTCTGCCGCTCAGCGAGCTGATCAGCGAAGGCAACATCGGTCTCATCAAAGCGGCCAAACGGTTCGATGAAAAAAAGAACTTCAAGTTCATTTCTTATGCGGTCTGGTGGATCCGCCAGAGCATACTGCGCGCGCTTGCCGACCGTTCGCGCATTACCCGTATCCCGCTGCACCGTATCGGCGTGATCCACAAGGTGCGCAACGTGCAGAACCGGCTCGAGCAGAAATATCACCGGCTGCCGTCCGCCGAGGAGATTGCATCGGAGGCCCAGATCGGCAAGAAAGAGGTGCTTGCGGTGCAGAAAATCGGCAACCGCGCGGTCTCTTTGTACGCTCCGGCAAAGGACGACGAGGGTTCGGACATGATCGACCTGATCCATGACGAAAACCAGGAGATGCCCGATACCAACCTGATCGAGCTCTCACGCGAGGAAGGCGTGCGCAAGATCCTCGATATCCTTGATGAACGGGAAAAAGAGGTGCTCAAGCTCTACTTCGGCGTAGGCGTTGAAACCAGCCATACGCTTGACGAGATCGGCACGCAGCTCAACCTCTCCCGCGAGCGGGTGCGTCAGATCAAGGAAAAAGCCATGCACCGGCTCAAGCATTCGTACCTGCGCAACCGTCTCAAGGCGTTTGCGGAATAACTGAACGTCCGGGGCGCGGTAGTGGGCGCCCCGGACGTTCAGTACTTTGTCCCCTTCTCTTTTCAGTTGTCCTCCCCTCCTATCTCAATGTATAATAATTGCTGGTACGACAACCTTTTGATAATCCATAAAATATGGAACCTGTCGCAAACAATCTGTCCAAAGTTTCTGATCAGAACATCCTGATTTCCGTCATTATCCCGCTCTATAACGAGGCAGAAAGCGTCAACGATCTTGTCAACCAGATCAAGGACGCGCTCGGAAAAACCGGCTCCGCCTTTGAAATCATTCTTGTCAATGACGGATCAAGCGATGAAACAGGGGCGCTTCTGGAAAAAACCGCGGACAGCGATGACCGGTGCAGAGTGGTCCAGCTCCGACGTAATTTCGGCCAGACCGCAGCGCTCATGGCCGGCATCGACCATGCACGGGGCGAGATCATCGTTCCCATGGACGGCGACCTGCAGAACGATCCGGCCGATATTCCGAAGCTGGTGGAAAAACTTGATCAGGGATATGATGTCTGCTCAGGGTGGCGCAAGTCACGGAAGGACCATTTCTTCCGCCGCAAACTGCCGAGTATAATCGCCAATATGCTCATATCCTGGATTTCCGGGGTCCGTCTCAAGGACTATGGCTGCACGCTGAAAGCCTACCGCCGTTCCGTGATCAAAGAGGTGCGCCTCTACGGCGAGATGCACCGGTTTATTCCTATTTACGCCTCATGGTTCGGTGCCCGCGTCACGGAGGTGGAGGTCAATCACCGGTCGCGCTCGCATGGAAGATCCAAGTACGGTCTTGTGCGTACCTTCAAGGTGATCCTGGACCTCATGGTGGTGAAGTTCATGTCGGGATACATGCAGAAACCGATCTATCTGTTCGGCGGGTTCGGCCTGCTCAATTTTCTGCTTTCATTCACCAGCTTCGGCGCCATGTTCTATTACAAGTTCTGTGGCGGAAAAACCTTTATCGAAACCCCGCTGCCGCTTCTGACCGTGCTGTTCCTGCTCATGGGCGTCATATCGCTCTTCATCGGCCTTGTCGCTGAAATTCTCATGCGCACGTACTACGAATCGCAGCACAAACCGGTCTACCTCATCGCCTCCACCCGCAATATCGACAGGGAATAGCCAGTACCATGTGCGGCATCTGCGGGTTCGCTGGAACAGGTTCGGACACCGATCTGCACAGGATGAACGCCACGCAGGTGCATCGCGGTCCTGACGCCGGAGGCGAATGGACCGACCCGGACAATGCGGTGTACCTCGGCCACCGCCGTCTGAGCATCATCGACCTTGCGGGCGGCGCACAGCCCATGGCCACGCCTGACGGGAACCTCGCGGTGACCTTCAACGGCGAGATCTACAATTACCAAGAGCTGCGCAGGGAGCTCCAGGATGCGGGCCACCGGTTTGCGACGTCCCATTCCGACACCGAGGTGCTGCTGCACGGCTACCGCGCCTGGGGAAACCGCCTGCCGGAGAAACTCAACGGCATGTGGGCGTTCACGCTCTATGACCGCGAAAAAAAACAGCTGTTCGCAAGCCGCGACCGTTTCGGGAAAAAGCCGTTCTTCTACTGGCACACGGGCAACCTCTTCGCCTTTTCATCCGAAGCGACCGCGCTCCTCGCCCATTCACGCATCAGGCCGTCAATCAGCAGGCCGGGCCTCATGAAATTGTTTGCGTACAACTATGTTCCCGCGCCCCATTCGATCTATGAGGGGGTCCGCAAGCTGCCTGCCGGGCATAACCTCGTGTTTGACATCGCGTCCGGCTCATGCACCATCGAACGCTACTGGGAATTCGTACTTGAGCCGATGGACAAGATCCCCCGCAACCCTGAACAGGAGTGGGGCGAAGTCATTCGCGATCTCCTGCGCAAGGCCGTGGAGCGGCGGCTCATGTCCGACGTGCCGCTGGGAGTGTTCCTGTCGGGCGGTATGGACTCGTCATCGGTCGCCTACTTTGCCGGAAAAACAGGCGGTTACGACTCTGTCAAGACCTTCTCCATTGGATTCGGGGAAAAAAGTTTTGACGAGTCGTCCTGGTCGGGACTCATGGCGAAACGGCTTGGCACCGACCACCATCACACCGTGCTCTCCATGGAAAAAGGGTGCTCTCTGCTTCCCTCAATCGCGGAACGGCTTGACGAACCGCTGGGCGACGGTTCGCTTCTGGCAACATTTCTCCTGTGTCAGGAGACACGAAAGCGCGTTACGGTCGCAGTCGGCGGCGATGGCGCGGACGAGCTCTTTGCCGGGTATGACCCGTTCAGGGCGCTGCGGCTTGCCGCGCTGTACGACCGCATGGTCCCGAAACCGCTCCATCGGGCGCTGTCGCTCATCGCCAGCCGGCTTCCCACCTCTCACGCCAATATGAGCCTGGATTTCAAGCTCAAGCGCACCCTTCGCGGGCTTTGCTGGCCGCGCAAACTCTGGAACCCGATCTGGCTCGGCGCTCTGGATCCGGCTTCGCTGCAGGATCTCATGGGTGAACCGGTCGATATCGAATCGGTGTACAGTGAAGCGATCGAGGCCTGGGACGCGTGCAAACAGAACGATCCGGTCAGCAAGACCCTGCAATTTTACACCAGGCTCTACCTGACCGACGATATTCTCGTTAAAGTCGACCGTTCCAGCATGCTCAACTCCCTTGAGGTGCGCGCGCCCTACCTCGACATCGAGCTGGTGGATTTTGTCAGGAAAATCCCCTGGAACTATAAATACCGCAACGGCCAGACCAAGTACATCCTGAAGAAAGCGCTCGAGCCCATCCTGCCCAGGGAAACCATTTACCGGTCAAAAAAGGGATTCGGCGTACCTGTCGGCAGATGGTTCAAACAGGGGCAGCTCAGGATTGATCCGGAAAATCCTAAATTCGAATTGCTGAACTCGAAAGAGATACAAAAGGCCGTCACTGAACATACCATGGGAAAGCACGATCACCGGGCGCTGCTGTGGAATCTGTACCTGTTACAGAACAGATAGGACCGCGCCGGCACCGGAATATAAGGTTCATTGTCCTGTGTTGCGAAATGCTGCCGGACCCTGCTTAAACAGGTCATTGCCTCTGGAATCGATCGCCACAATAAGCGGCAAGTTTGTTACCTCCAGCCGGTACACTGCCTCGGGGCCAAGATCTTCATAACATACGACGCTTGACGCTTTCACCGTCGATCCGATAAGCGCGCCCGCGCCGCCGGTGGCAGCGAAATAGACCGCACCGTGTTTTTTTATGGCCTCGACAACCTCCCTGGATCGTTCGCCCTTGCCGATCATGCCTTTGAGCCCTGTGGCATCAAGAAGCTTCGGCGTATACCGGTCCATGCGCGAGCTTGTGGTCGGCCCGGCGCTGCCGATCGGCCTGCCCGGTTTTGCCGGGGTCGGTCCGCAATAGTACAGCAGCTGATTGGTCAGATCTATCGGCAGCGGTTCATCCTTATCGATCAACGCGATAAATCGTTTATGCGCAGCGTCCCTGGCAGTATACACGACACCGCTTAAAAGGACGTGGTCGCCGATTTTAAGAGAGCTAAGCAGGATATCTGATAATGGTGTTTGAAGAATAATTTGAGACATAACAAATTGTTTTCTATTAACAGTTGACAGTTATCAGATTGCATCTGAAAACTGTCAACAGACAACGTTTATATTATAAAATCCGTTTCATTCGCCTCGCCGCATGACAGTTGACATTTACCGCGACCGGCAGCGACGCCATATGGCACGGAAACGTTTCGATATGCACGGCAAGCGCGGTAGTTCTGCCGCCGAGTCCCTGGGGACCGATGCCGGATTCATTGATCTTCTGGAGAATCTCACGTTCGACTTCCCCATACCGCTTATCGCTATGATGGGATCCCACCGGTCTGAGCAGTGCTTTTTTTGCCAGAAGCGATGCTTTATCAGCCGTACCACCAATCCCAACACCGACAATGACCGGCGGGCAGGGCCTGCCGCCGCCGGCGATCACGCTCTGCGCAACGAAATCCACGAGCGTGCCAGCGCCGTCCGAGGGATTAAGCATGGCCAGACTGCTCACGTTTTCACACCCGCCGCCTTTGGGCAGGAGGGCAATGGTAAACGTCTCGCCCGGCACCGGATCGACATGGATCACTGCCGGGGTATTGTCACCGGTATTGGTCCGGTCGAACAAAGGATCAGCCACCATGGAGTTGCGGAGATAACCGTCGCGATATCCCTGCCTCGTACCCTCATTAATAGCCCGGACAAGGTCGCCGCCTGAAAACGCCACTTCAGATCCCAGCTCTACGAAAAAAACAGCAACACCGGTGTCCTGACAGATCGGATCATTCCCGGCGCCTGCACGCTCGGCATTTTTCAGACACTCTTTCAGAATCGTCTTTGCGCGTGGCGACTCTTCATTGTCAAAAGCCGTATACAGTGCGGCAAGAACATCTGGCGGCAGCTGTGCCGCAGCTTCAATACACAGTTTTTTTACCGCATCCACGACAGCAGAACTCGGAATGATGCGCATTCGATCCCTTTACTACTCAGTTTGCAGTTGCCAGTTATCAGTTGTCAGGAAACATTTCTTTTTATACTGGAAACTGTCAACCGCTCACCATCAACTACCTTTTTTGTATTTTTTCCGCCAGCTTTTCGAGCCGTTTCCTGTACTCGTTCACACCAAACGACCTCTCGCCTGCAATCCCGGTCTTGATTGCCGCTTCTGCCACCGCTATGCTTTCTTCGACCAACACGCGAGGATCAAGCGGTTTGGGAATGATATACTCCGGCCCGAACAACAGGTCCTTGATTCCGTACGCATCCAGCACGGATTGAGGCACCCCTTCCTTTTTCGAAAGATCCGCAAGCGCATGGGTGGCCGCGACCTTCATCTCCTCGTTGATGGAATGGGCGCGCACGTCGAGCGCCCCCCGGAAAATAAACGGAAATCCGAGCACGTTGTTCACCTGGTTGGGATAGTCGGAACGGCCGGTCGCCATGATCAGATCCTTGCGCGCTGCACGCGCTTCATGATACGCGATTTCCGGATCAGGATTGGCCATGGCAAACACGATCGGGCGGTCAGCCATGGAGGCCACCATCTCACCGGTGACCAGTCCCCCGATGCTCAAGCCCGCAAACAGGTCCGCTCCCTCCATGGCCTCGGCAAGAGTGCGCTTTTTCGTATCGGCCGCAAACGGCTCCTTGTATTTGTTCATCCCCTTTTCCCTGCTTTTATGAACAACGCCCGCGCTGTCAACGAGCAGGATGTTTTCCCGCTCCGCGCCGAGCCGCACATAGTGCCAGGCGCAGGAGATCGCAGCCGCGCCGGCGCCGGAAAACACAATCCTAAGATCGGAAAGCGCTTTGCCCTGTAGCTCCGCAGCATTCAGGAGCGCGGCGCCTGAGATTATCGCGGTTCCGTGCTGGTCATCGTGAAATACCGGAATACTGAGCTTTCGCTTGAGCTCCTCCTCGATAATGAAACATTCCGGCGCCTTGATATCCTCGAGGTTGATACCCCCGAACGTCGGTTCAAGCAGCTGAATCGTGCGGACAATTTCGTCTATGTTGCGCGTGTTGATTTCAATATCAAACACGTCAATATCGGCAAAGCGTTTGAACAGCACCCCTTTGCCCTCCATGACCGGTTTCGCGGCCAGCGGGCCGATGTCGCCTAGACCCAGAACCGCGCTCCCGTCAGTAATGACGGCCACCAGATTTCCCCTGGCAGTATACCGGTATGCGGCATCAGGATCCTTGTGAATGACCTTGCATGGTTCTGCCACGCCCGGGGTGTAAGCGAGTGAAAGATCTCTCTGGGTATGGCACGGTTTTGTAGCTACTACTTCGATCTTTCCAGGCCGGCCTTTTTCATGGTAGTCCAGGGACTCTTTCTTATAGCTCATGTTCCTGCCTTCGGTTGGGTGCAAAGTAACTCACCACCTGAAAATAGTATTTCGCTGAAGAACGCCTGCTATGCGCGTAAAAAAGGCGCCGTCCCATTGCATGAGACGGCGCCTTGTCACCTCAACCCTTCTTGAAAGATTCTATCTTCCGATCAGAATCGTCCGCTCAATCCGGAAATCAGCCCCTCGGACTGAAACCACCACCGCCGAGGCAGTTCCTGTCATCGACCGAGGGAGTTCAATCCATCCGGCTCCTGCGGATAAACAAGTATTGAACAGCTCCCGGCCGCACAAGGTAAACAGGTGAATCGTTGCTTTATCCGCCATGGGACCAACAACGAGTGAGCCTTTGACGTAACGAATGGCAGGTGTTGTGCCGGTCGAATTGACGGCAGGATTCGCCGCGCCGGTGGAGAGCCTCCTGAGCAGCACATTGACCGTATCGGTTTCATCGGCCGTTACCGTGATATTGCTCGAACGGAATGTATGGTACAGGGGAGCTGCCACCTCCAATGAGTACGGATTTTCATTACCGTTGGGTGAAATGCTGTCAAAAGTGAACGTACCGCTTGTGGAGGTGGTAATGGTGTCGACAGGGACCCAGGTGATCCTGCTGCCGCCCTGGCCGCCGCTTGTCATTCCCAGACGGAGAACAACCTGCGCTCCTGCGATCGCACTGCCACTCACGCTGTCACTGACAGTTCCGACAATCCCTGCCGTCGGATCAGGCATAGCCACAAGTTCAAAATCAAGGTCGGTCGTGTCATTCGCCGTGACAGGCACCTGGTTTTTCTCCTGCGGCATAAATCCTGCGGCGATTGCTGCAACAGAATACTGGAGCCCGACAAGTACATCACCGAAAAGATAGGCACCACTACTGTTCGTGCCGACCGTGTCCACTGCGATCTCTATCTGTCCCGGCCCTGTACCGCTCCTTCGGGAAAGGATCATTACCGCACCCTGTATGGGCTGATCATTGGCGCTGTTTGTCACTGAACCGCTGATCACCCCGGTACGCGCATTTCCCGTGGGCACGAGCATGATATCCAGTGAAACATTCTGATTCTGACCCGAAATCCGTACACGGTTGATCGACGAAACATATCCGGTTCGTGAGGCGGTGACGATATACTCACCCTGCTCTACCCCTTCAAATGCATAGGCCCCGTTATTACCTGTTGTTTCAGTATCAAGGGATGTAGAGGGAGAAGTCGCTGCGGTCAGGAGAACGGTGACTCCTGACAGATTATCACTGGTCGACTGGTCAGTGACCGTACCGCTGATAGTCGCGGCCATACTGTTTCCTGCAAATAGTGCGGCCATGACAACGCACATCTTAAAGATCCTGCTCATAAAACCTCCTTCTTAGAATGAATGAAGAAAACCTTGTTTCATTTGAAACTTTTCGATTTTTCTTTAGTAGTTGCAACCACTATGCCAATTTTTTAGTTCGTTTTTTTTATTATTACCGCCATATATGTAATAAAGGGTTGCCATATTTAAATAGAAACATGGTGCAGGTGTAGCCAGCATACCCCAAAACAAATCACTTTTTTAATCGTGACCTAAAAACAACAACAGATCCTGCATTTAATGGTTTTTTCTTCGGCTGTCAGACGGGTTAACGACTTCTCTTTTCAACAAGTAAGAGCGCCAATAAAAAGAAGTGGGGTCAGTTGTCTACAAAAATGGAAAAAATTACTATCAATTTGTTTTTTTTCATGATAGGCGATTGAATACGCAGCGCAATAATGATGTGTAGTGTAAACACCCCAAAAACCAGCCAATACATTCATCTGTAAATACCCGTTTCCGAACAAATTCGGCTGTATTACGTTTTGGCACATAGTTTGATTTATTCCTTTACAAGACTGGAAAAGCCAGGATTATGTTCTTTTCATTGCGAGTCATCGATAGTCAGGAATGTAAGTAACACCGGTTTTGACAACGCAATTCCAAAATCGGCCAGGTTATTTTACATGTAAAAGGGATAAATGTCATTTGTTTTTTAATCGGTTAAGCTACTCCGCCCATGCAAACTTTCTGAAAGGGGTTGTTATGAAACACGTTGTAAAGCTGAAAACACACCTGCTGTTTTCTGCGCTTTTTATTGTTTCGATTGCGTTGTTCTTTCCCAGCTTCGGCCACATCGCTGCCGACTCCGGCAGAACGTTGCAGCTACTCAGTTTCAAAATGAGCGGAGCCGCGCCCACAATCGATGGTGACGTTGCCACGTCCGATCCGCGCGAGTGGCAGGAAGCATACAACCGCAAGATCACGCTCACCGACGACAACGAACCGCTGTCCAACGATACCGCGACCCTGCTGCTCATGAACGACGATAACTATCTCTATGTCGCGCTGGCCTATGAATGGAACAATACCGGCGCCAACAACATCGTGTCCTTTTATTTTGACGAGGGCGCTTCCGGCGGTTCACACGATGACGCCCTAAGCGCGGGCAATGAAGACGGCGCGATTTTCAGGATCGGCACGAACACCAGCCGCCAGGACCTTTACTGGAATGGTACTGCTTGGGCAATTGACGCTGACGCTGAAAACGATTTCAACAGCGGCTGGGACTTTTCAGCCACAATCAACAACATAGAAATGCGGATACCCCTCAACAACGCCAAAACCGACAACGCCACCAACTCTGACCTTGACGTAAGTGCAACCGACGAGCTCGGCTTTTTCTTTAAGATAAACAAGCAGGGCATGGCTGGAGCCGGCACGGTCTACTGGGACCAGTTTCCGGGAACCAGTGAGAATGTGGTTGCCAACTATGCCGATATCCAGCTCGGGGTCCAGCGGACCTATTCCACCTTGTATGCCACGTATAAAGCTTTGGCCTCTTCGCCAAACCTCACCAACGGCATTACCGGCGATGACGCCTGGCGCGGTTGTTACAGCAGGGATATCGTGCTCACCAATTTTATGGGATCGACCCTGCGCGGCACCATGTACCTCATTGATGACGCTTCCGCAAATCTGATATATACCGGTATAAAAATAACCGATGAAAACAACGCTTCCGATTATATCCGGCTGTATCAGGAACAGAAGCCGACCACCAATGATACCTATGACGCGCTGCTCGACGATAATGCTGAAAACTGCCTTGAGCTTACGGCGGGCAACACCTTTGCCGATAAATATTTCAACCAGGCAGTGACCAACGACGTACCAGGCACGTGGGAGGACGATCCTGAGGCAGCTGACAACAGTGCCGGGTATGCCGCCTACAACGCGACTACCGGCCAGCATGAGTTCGAATTACGTGTTGACCGCAATGCCGGAGCATACGACCTCACGCTGAACGACGGCGCCAACAGCCAGTTTTTACTCGAATACTATGACGCAGACGCTGCAGCCGGCGAGCGGCTCTATTACTGGAGCAACTCCACGAATAACGTGCAGGTGACTGCGGACCAGACCAACAGTCCGCCCAACCGGGTCGCGCTCGGCTATGGTGTGCTGCAGCTTGGCGCACCCTACTGCCAGGTGATTTCACCTGAGGATGGCTCTGTTGTTGAAGGCGTGGTGCATGTTCGGGTCTATGTTGAAAAGTCAGGCAGCGCGACCGCCGATTCAGTACGGTTTTACCGCGCGGCAGCATCGAGCACCACCTATGCCATGACGCGAATTGCCAGCCTGTATGAGTGGACCGGCACGTATGATGTTACCGCCCTCGATAACAACACCAGCGACACCCTGGTGATTCAGGCTTTTGACGGTGCACTGACCATGGAACGGCTGGTGATCGTTACGGTTTCCAGTGATTCCGGAAACGTCGTGTATCCTTCGGTATCGATTACATCGCCGGCAGCCGGATCGCTGCTCAGCGGTCAAAACACCATCAACTTCACCGCAACCATAACCGGTGGATTTTCAATTTTATCGCGTGAAATATCCGTTGACGGAGGAGGCTTTACCGCTACGACCGCCAACACGACGCATACCTGGAACACCACCCCTCTGGCAGACGGTTCGCACACGGTGCAGATACGGACGACCGGAACCAACGGCATGAGCGCCACAAGTTCAATCGTCACCTATGTCACCGCGAACGCTCCCGAGGTAGCCATAACCGCTCCGGCTGCCGGTTCCACGGTTTCAGGCAATGTGACACTGACCTATACCGCCACTGCCAAGCCAACGGCAACCATTGCCGCGGATTCGCTTTCAATTGACGGCGGCGCATGGACGGCGATCAATCTTTCCGGCACCGATACTCTTGAAACAGGGTCGCTCTCCGACGGCTCGCATTCGATCCAGATAAAAACAACCGACTCGAACGGTAAAAGCGGACTGTCCAAAACCATAATGATCACCGTACAGAACAGCCCGGCCGTTGCGATAACGGCTCCACGGGCTGACTCAGTGGTCTCAGGCACGCTCGTGGTCCTGTTCACCGCGACGGCAGTGGCTCCTGCCACTATTGACTCAACGCAGATATCAGTGGATGGCGGTGCGTGGAGGTCGACCTCAACAGGTTCAACCGACACGCTGAACACACAAAATATGACTGAAGGTGCCCACACCATTCAGGTCAAGGCTATTGATAACAACGGGAAAACAGCTACCTCCGCAATCGTCAGCTTTGTCGTACGTAACAATCCTACGGTGACTATCACCTCGCCGCGGCCGGACTCGGTTGTCTCAGGCACACTCGTGGTCCTTTTTACCGCAACGCCGGTGGCTCCAGCCACTATTGACTCAACGCAGATATCGGTGGACGGCGGCGCATGGAGGGCAACCTCTACCGGTTCAACAGACACGCTAAATACACAAAACATGACTGAAGGAGCCCACACCATTCAGGTCAAGGTTATTGATAACAATGGGAAAACAGCTACCTCGGCAATCGTCAGCTTTGTCGTACAAAACAACCCTTCGGTGACCATCACTTCGCCAAGACCGGATTCCGTGGTCTCAGGCACGCTCGTGGTCCTGTTCACTGCAACGGCTGTCTCTCCTGCAACCATTGCCTCGACACATATATCGGTGGACGGCGGGACATGGCGCGCAACTTCAACAGGTTCGACTGACACGCTCAATACACAGAATCTCACTGAAGGGTCGCATACCATACAGGTGAGGGCTACCGACAACAACGGAAAAACAGGAACGTCCGCCATTGTCAGCTTTGTCATACAAAACAATCCATCGGTGACCATCACTTCGCCAAGACCGGATTCCGTGGTCTCAGGCACACTCGTGGTCCTGTTTACCGCAACGCCAATAGCGCCTGCTACCATTGCTTCGACGCAGATATCAGTGGACGGCGGTGCCTGGAGGGCAACGTCAACAGGTTCAACCGACACCCTCAATACGGCGAACCTGACCGAAGGATCACATACCATACTGGTCCGCGCGACCGACAACAACGGCAAGACCGGAATATCAGCAATTGTCAAGTTCGTGGTGAGGAACAACCCCAGCGTGACCCTGCACCTTCCGGCCGACACGACCATTTCCGGCACCACCACGGTCTCGTTCACCGCCACGCCGGTAACTCCTGCCACCATTGTCCGCCGTGAGATCTGGATCGACGGCGCGTTTGTGGACACGTCGACGACAGCAAGCACCTACGTATGGAACACGCTCCTGCGCAATGACGGTCAGCACACGGTCCAGATACGGATCACTGATTCCAACGGCAAGACCGCGCGCAGTGAGCTGGTGCTGGTGACCACGTTCAATACGCCGATCGTGCGGATAGTCTCGCCATTGGATACCGGGGTCATTTCCGGAATCGATACGATCCGGTTCACGGTGACGTACGCGCCGGGTTCGTCCCGCGATACGACCGAAATCGCCTTTAATGGCGGATCCTGGCGGCCTACCAGCGATTCCGTATCATATGTATGGGTCACAACCGATTTCCTTGACGGAAACCACAATGTCCAGGTCCGCGCAACCGCGACAAACGGCAAAACAGGCATTTCCCAGATTGCGGCGTACAAAGTGATCAATGTGCCGCAGGTGGCCATCCTCGCCCCGGTTGCGGGCGAAGCGCTTAACGGAACCTATACGGTCCAGTTCTCGATCACGCCGGTCAGTCCGGCCACGATTACGCGCCGCAGTGTTTCGATCGACGGCGGTCCCTGGAGCGACAGCCTTGTGGATTCGGCGAGTTACAGCATGTCCACTATCGGCTGGGAAGAGGGCACCCATACGATCCAGGTACGCGCAGTCGATTCGAGAGGACGTAACGGTTATTCAAGCCAGCGCACCTTTATCGTTGATAACGCGCCGCCCATTGCGGCCGATCCCAAAGCCCAGTATCCGAACAGCGCCGGCATGGCCGCACGGGACGCGTCAGTGCTCATCACCGTTCTTGTCAAGGACGTGCTGACCGGCCTGCGGTCCGATTCGGCCGTGGTGCTGCGGTCACAGCGGATAGACACCACAGCAACCCTTGCCATGGTCATGCGCGATGATGGCCAGGAAGGCGACAGGGTCGCGGGCGACAACGTCTTCTCCGCGAGCGTCACGGTGAAAAACGATACCACTGGCACGGTCGGGTATTCGATCACCGCGGCCGACCGGCTGAACAATTCGGTCACGCTGACGAGCGCCATCAGGCTCGACAACACGCCGCCCGAGATCACGCTGTTTACGCTCACGCCCGAACCGGAAACCATAGCCGGCACGGGCGGCAAGCGGTCATATTTCGAGAAGCTGGTCATGCGGGGCGCGTACAGCGACGAGGGAGGATCCGGACTGTCGCGCGTCATGGTGACCATCCGCAACGACAGCGCTGCAAACGTCAACAACAGCCCGGTCGACCTGTCACCTGATGATTCGGTGTTCTCAAGGATCATCCATCTGGTGCCGGGAATGAACTATATGGCGTTCGAGGCGGTGGATAATGCGGGCAATGCCACGGTCCGCCGCGACACGGTCACCTACATCGAACCCAAGGCGACCAAAACGATCTCCCGCTCGGGCGGCGCGGTAACAAGCCCCAACGGCGTCGCGGTGACCGTGCCCAAGGATGCGCTGCTGGGCAGTGCCGAAGTCACCATCACCAGGGTTCTTCCCATTGACGAACCGAAACCGCTCAGCAGTGCGGTCAAGCTCCTGCAGGTACCGCATGATTTCGGGCCTGACGGCACCTCGTTCCGCAAACCGGTGCGCGTTACGCTGAGCTACACCGAGGCTGATCTCGATCCTGACCAGAACGGCGTGAACGATTTCGATCCCTCGAAGTTCATCATCGTGTTCTGGGACGGCTCCACGTGGCTTGCGGCCGGCGCCGCATCGGTCGACACGGCACATATGCTCGTGTCCGTTGAGGTCAACCACTTCACCATGTTCGATATTGCGCAGAAGGAAACCGCATCCATCGAAAAGCTGGTGACCTACTGGACGCGCAACCCGGTCAAAGCATCAAGCGGCTCCTACTTCAACTACGAACTGCCCGAGCAGGGCACGGTGAGCCTCGCGATACTTGATATGGCCGGCGACCTGGTGTATCAGCTCATCCGGAAAAACACGTCCCAACCGCCCGGCACCTACAGCGTGGGATGGCGCGGACAGAATGTCGCCGAGCGGTTCGCGGGCGCGGGACTGTACGTGTATCTCTTTACCTATAAAAGCAGCGTCACCGGCGAAACGAAAATCATCCGCAAACCAATTGGGCTCTTGCAATAAAGGAGGATGCCATGAAATATACGCTGACCCTCTGTACGGTTCTGCTTCTCGTCGTCGGGCAGGCGAATGCCTCGCCCGTGGATATCATGATCGGCTCCCGCGGGTACGGCATGGGCGGCGCCTACACGGCGATCGCCGACGATCCGAGCGCGGCCTACTGGAACCCGGCCGGTCTTTCGCAGGTGAGCGCGCTTTCGCTCATGGAATCCAACTGGATCATGCAGCAGGTGCAGGGACTCAACATCAATTACGCGTCGCTTGCCGTTCCCATCAAGAACATCGGCACGGTAAGCGGGAGTTGGTTGTTCGCGCATGCCACGCTCGAACAGGGATGGGACTACTCGAGCGGCTCTGCCGCCAGCACGGCCTCGGCTAACGAGCATACGTTCTCGCTGAGCCTGGGTCGGACGCTGCTCAGCGACGTGCTCATCTTCAAACGGGTGAGCCTCGGTTTCAGCATCAACCGTCATACGTTCGACACCGATGCCGGTGACGGCGCAGGACTGGGATTCGATCTCGGCTTGCAGACATTGTTTCCGCACGGCATTGCGCTCGGCATTACCGGGCGGTCGCTCGGCACTGACATGATGGGGTACAAAATCGATCCTGAGGTCAGGACCGGCCTCGGGTACAGCATTACCATCAAGGAAATGCATCGCGTCACCGCTGCGATTGACGGTTCCTACAAAATGAATCGGGACTATACCGATGCATCGACGCTGGAGCCCGCGCGGCACAATGCCAAAGGGTTCGGCGGCCTTGAGTACGCTGTTTTATGGAACGGCTTTGAGTTCGCGGCGCGGGGAGGCGCCAATAAACTGGTGTATTCCACAACCGACAATATCGGCTATGCCGCCGGCATGGGAATCAAATACTTGGGCTACTCCCTGCAGTACGGGTTTAAAGGCGATGTCGATGACGAGGCGGGTCTCGGCTACGGTCACCGGGTCACGCTTGTGGTGGAATTGGAACATCTATTGAAACGATAAAGGTATCGAAAATTCGTGCGTCATGGTACGATTTTTATCGGCAATGGACATGGAATTATTTATACTAGTATGGAAGGAGGAAGCGCCATGACCATCACGATAAAAAACAAGGACGGGATTTCCATCGTATCCTTGAGCGGTACGATCATGCATGCCGATATCGCGACCATACGCAACCGGCTGGAAGACCTGATGAACAACAATAAATACAAAATCGTGATGAACCTTCAGAACGTGAGCTATCTTTCAAGCATGCTTCTGGCGGTATTCATCGACATTAAAAACTCGGCAAGCAAGAAAAAAGGAGACCTCAAACTGGCAGGCGCCAACGACCTGATTAAAAACTTATTTGAGATGACAAAACTGGTGAAAAAAATAGAGCTGTACGACACTATCGAGGATGCTTGTAAGGCCTATTAATACCAACCCTGGTGCCGGGATACCATTCGTTTTTTTATAACCTGCCATTTAACCGCCATATCCTAGCCGCCGCACCGTTTGCATGGAGAGCCCTCTTTGGGACCGCACGGCCGTCCGGCCGTTGTTTTATAATAACGGCACGAGGAGTTATGACGGGTACGGCTCGACGTGGTCAGCCAGTATTTTTTTTCTGATACCGCACGGCGCTCATTTGTCGTATCTTTTGATGCAACCAATCCCGCCGAATCCGCACCCTGCTGTTTCAGCGCCCGGCTAAGCTTGTGTACCTCCGCTTCGAGCCGATCAACCTCGGACCGCAACTGCTGGACTTCGGACCGTAACACCTCGACCTCCGTGGCGGCCGTATCATTCGCACGGGCAGGCTGGGCACTAGCGGCCGCACACGGGAATACAATTGCTGCCGCGGCAATACCGGCTAGCGCACGACCTCTCCTCCGGCTCTTTTCCATGCCTTGATTCCTCCCCTCATATTGTACACCTTCTTGAATCCGTTTCTGAGCAGAATCTGCGAGGCGGCGATACTGCGGTTGCCGGAACGACAGTACACAAGTACCGGCCTGTTTTTCTGCGCCGCGATCTCCCCTGCCCGGTCGGCAAGCTGGCCGAGCGGGATGAGTTTGGACCCGGGAATGTATCCCTCATAAAACTCCTGGGGGGTGCGGACATCGAGAATGAACGGTTTCTCCTTGTCAATATACTCCCCGGACTTCTTTGCGCTGATGCTTTTAAACACGCCCTTTCCCGGACTGCCCTCGTATTCAAGCACCACGATACGGCCGAACCGCTGCCCGTCCCCTGTCGGGCATTTGCCGTTGCAGAAAAGCGGAAACACCCCGGTTTCCCCGGCTTTGAATCCGACCTCAAGGTCTTTTCCGATCGCCGCCTCCTGCGAAATGGAAAACGCGGGGATGTGGATGGAATAGGGGAAATCCACCCTTTCGACAATAAGCCTGACCTCCTCGCCGCGATACACATATATGTTGCCGGGCGACGTCGCCGTGGTGAGTCTGATCACGCGCACGCCGTTCACCAGTTCCCCATTGGCTTTATCCGTATCATCGGCCGGCATTCCGTGGCCGTGGTGCAGGATCGCCCGGACATACTCTTCCTTCTGCTGCACGCCGACGAATGCCTGCACCACCTCTCTGTTTTTCATGAACACCACGAGCGGAATACCCTGGACACCGAGCGCTCTCGCGATTTCCTGGTTCCTGTCGATATCGATCTTGTATACCAACACGTGGTCGCGGTGCTCCTGCGCGATTGATTCGACCATGGGCGAAAGGATCCTGCAGGGCATGCACCAGTCGGCATACAGATCGAACATGAGCAACGTGTCTCCCGATGTCTCAATGAGACGGGTAAAGGTCTCGGCATCGTTGACCTGTTGCACCGGGCTGGACTTTTGGCCGGATGTTTTTTCAGACTTGCCGCACGCGGCAGCGAATGCCAAGAGCATAACCATGGAACAGCCGATAATGAACTGCGCTTTTTTCATGCGATGAACACCTCCATTGATAAATGACGTGATGTTTCCCGGACTTCCATAAAAATACTTAGCAGCGCTCAGGTTTTTTCCATTCGCGCCCTAACCGTGATTCCCTGTATAAAAGCCGTTTTTTTACCAGTATAGGCCTCCCGGTCGTTCCTGTGGATTTGGGCTAATCCGATCTTTAATTCACCGTATTCCTTCGCAACATCGGGATGCGCTCGCAGGTAATCACGAAAATACAACTCGTCCCAGTCCCCGCCATAACGGACATGCACGTGATACGCCTGTCCCTTGAAACCATGAACCGTATACCCTGCAGCAAACATCATATGCGGCGCGGGATTTTCCGGCCGTGCTATGTAGTGATACTCCAGTCTCTCCATTTTTTCCACGATCCATTGCGCATCAATCTTCTCAGGAACCTCAAGCAGGATATCAATCGTGGGTTTGGCCACCAGTCCGGGAACCGCGGTGCTGCCGATATGCTGAATCCGGACAATGTTTTTTCCGCCCAGCGCCTTTTTGATTCGTTCCTTCTCTCTCTGGTACAATCTACCCCACCTGGGATCCGGACTGGAAATAATAACCGGAAAAAGCTCTCCCAGCTCTTCAGGTGTCATGGTGGCAAGGGATCTGTTCATGGAACCTTCAAAATAATTCAGTATCGCCTTTGGATTTTCTAAATGTGTTTTGAACGGGGCAGTCCAGGCTGTCTCAAACGTCATTTGAAAATACGGGTACAATGACATGATTTTCTATAAGGGGGCGGTGGCCCCCTAGGCTTGAACCGCGTCCGCCTTGCCAGCGAACGCGGATCAAGCCATACCCCCACCATGCGGACTGCCGGTAGTGCTTATCAAGAATCTGCAACCTCATCAGGTCCCGTGAATAGCGAAGCGAGGCTTTTACATTATGGAAGAAGAGATGGTGGATAGCCTGGTGTTTTAGTTTTCAAATCCGCATTCCGCAATCCCTGCCCTGCCCGTACTAAGCCCGGTCGAAGCAAGTGCTATGTCGAAGGGCAAAATCCGCAAGGGGAATGTCGCAAAAGGCTTTGGCAGGCAGGCGATAGCGGGAGATGCTTTTTTTTAAGGCGGTGCCCCCTCCAAATAAATCTTTTATGCTTTATAAACGGTTTTTCATACTATTTGTGGTCATATCACCCCACCTTCCAGTTTCCATACAATTTAATAAATGATAATGCCTTATGCTTTCCATACCCCCTGTCCTTGCCTGTCTTGTAGCGGTACAACCTCAATCTTGAATAGGGATGATAGACCCTGAAAAATCTAACTTTTATAATAGCAACGTGTTATACTATTGGCACATGCCTTGATATTTTATTTAGGCGTATTGAGACGTGGGACTGGAAAAACAAAAACCCTTTCAAGGAGGTTGTATGAAGAGGCTCGTTGCAATCCTTGTCGCTGGCGCCTTTGCAGTTGCCATGGCCGGAGATGGGACGCAAACCCAAACCAAGGCGCAGGAGTTTGAGCAGATCAAGACCCAACTCCAGGCAAAACTCGGTGATGCGATCGACAAGGCAAAACCCGAGGTGGAGAAGGCGCGTCAGGCTGCCGAGCAGTTCCAGAACAAACTGCAAGGCAAGAACGATGCGCAGAAAAAGCAGATCATGGACCAGGAACGGGCAAAAGTGGAAGCCCAGATCCAGGCCGCCATTCAAGAACTGAAGAGGGTCCAGGCCCAGGTCGGTGGCGAAGTTGAACAGGCCAAAGAGCAGATCCAGAACCGTCTCCAGGAAAAAATCGCGGAGATGAAGGAGCTGCAGGAAAAAATCCGGAACCAAAAAGGCAAATAAGTACCAGGGTATAAAAGGCAGGCCTGCATGACAGGCCTGCCTCTGCTCTTTTCCATACCGGACTGGAAATAATCAGGCCCCGCGGGGGATTCGCTCATCTACCAATCCAGTCCTGGCTGTTCTTCGTTGGGGTCTGTATTTATACAGCAAGGGGAAGCCGTGTTCTTCCCCTTGCGCAAAGTAAAAAAAGGACACGGTTATGAAAACATACACATTATTCGTCGCTGCAGCCTTCTTGTTTGTAGGTGCGACTGTCATGTATGCGGCTGAGGGAGATAAAAACACGCTGCAAAGGGCGGACGCGATCTACAACGAGATCATGATGACCCTGCCGCAGGAGATGAAGGCGAAGATCGACTCTTCAAAAACCGCTATGGAAGCCAATCAAAAAGGTGCGGTAAAAGTCGACACAGCGAAAAACGTTCAGGATCTGCAGGAAAAAGCGCGCGAACAGAAGGCGCGGCATCTTGAAGAGCTGCCTGACGAGCTCCGGGAGCAGGTGGAAAAAGCCTTGCAGGAGATGGAGCAGCGGCAGATGGAACGGAAACTGGAATTCAAAGAGATGAAACGGGGTAAATAAATCCGGCGATTATAAACTGTGCGATAAAGTGTTCGTCTTCTGCTTGATAAATGCAGAGGCAAAGAAGGAAAGGACTGGATATCAATGAAGGGCTTATTCGCATCAGCGCTGATTATCTCTACAGTTATTTTAGCGGTTAAAGCAGATACTATCGTTACTGACCCGACCCTTGGGTACTCCATATATCTGCCGACCGATTCCTGGGTGCGGGTGGTGAAAAGCGAGACCCATCACCAATTTTATGATACGACCTACACGTTTGCGTCCCAGATTTCGATCGTGCGCCACGCCTACTCAAGCAGCGACTATCCGACGCCTGAGAGCTGGACACGCGCAAATTTCATCGCTTACAAGCTTTGCGTGGATTACTCGATAGATCCGTGGGGTGCCATGCTGTTTTACGATACCGCATCGACCGTGCGTCAGGGCACGGCCTGGGCAACCGAATGCTTTACCACCTTTATTTCGCTCGATACGGTGTGCGGCGCATGGTCTGAATATCTCCGTTTCACGGCTGACAAGTCCCACGGATGGGAACTGTATGCGATCGGCGATACGACCGACATGATGACCAACATCGGTTCGTATGCCGCGATCCTGAAGATGATCCAGCTCCCCCAGGACACGAGCGCAACCATCATCCTGCGTCCGCACCTGCCCGGCAATTCCGCACCTGCGTGTAACGGCGTGCTCGCTCCCCGCATGGTGTTTGACCCGCTCGGCCGAAAACACACGGCTGTTTTTGGCCGGGCCTTTTACAACGCAGGCGCATTCGTGGATCCTGGCATGAAACAGATACGCATACGAGTCAAGTAATCCTTTCAGGGCGGGGTATAATCCCTCCCGCATCACTCTCTGCAGTATATATATAGCGTATATGCTATCCAATTGTTATAATTAACGTTATGGTCACTCATTCTCCCCTTTTCCGCTCTTTTTTTCTCTTTTGGCTTTTTGTCGTAACGCTTGGTGTTGTATTCGCGGGAACGCTTTCACGCGGCCAGAAAGTGCTTTCAGCGCTCTCTGCCGGAGAGGTCGATTCCGCCTTTATCTTTCTTGAAGCTGCGGTGCAGGAAGGACTGCCCGAAGACAGCCTCTATTACTTGTGGGCTGAAATCTATATTGCCCGCGGCAGTCTTGATACCGCGCTTGCTCTTTCGATTGCAGGGCAGCGGATCGGTGACGGCCCGCTCACGGCATCGCTCATGACGCAGCGGTACAACATCTACCTGGCGCTCGGCCTGAAAAAGGATGCCGATGATCTGCTTGATACGATCATGAAATCCACGCCTCCGGTAAAAACAGTACTGCCGCGGATTTTGGTCAACATGGGATACGGTCCTAATCAACGCAACAGCCTTGAACGGCAACCATATCCTTTCATTAATGAAATTTCAATACCAGAGGAGATCCCCAATAAAGGGCTGGACCTGTCGCTGAACTCATCCTGGTTCCTGCCACTTAAAAACGGCGTGATCCTGGTTCCGGGACTCGGCGGCAGTTTTACCAATGGCGTGGAGCGTACGGAAATTTCCAGGGATTCGGGAAATATTGCGCTTGACCTGTCGCTTGACCTGAAAAACATCTGGAACCGGCTTTCGCTCGGGTATCAGCTCCAGGGAAGGCTTAATATGTACAAGGATCAATCGGTGGTCAACACGGTATCGCTTTCCCGCAGCGCGATCAACTCAGCAGGGATCTTGTACAGTTCGCTTATGTATTCCATTGAGGTCGGCGAGGAACGGGATGTATTATATCAGGCAATCTGGTTAATGAACTACCTGTCACGACACTTGACCTCAAACATCGATCTCAATATTATGCCGCTGGTAACCTGTTTTCTTACCGATGACCTCAACTCATACTACTCCACGTCGGTAATGTATATCGAAGACCCGAATGCGGATACTGTCAGGCACTATACCGACGCCTCCTGCACGCAACTAATCCCAATTCCTGATCCGCTATCAATGCTTTCACAGATGCAGCTTATCCGTGACTATCGCGCGGCCTCGGATATCCGAACCTATGCAATGAATGCACCGGAAAGTTATGTGGGTATTACACCGGCTGCAGGACTCGAGCTCAGCCTACCGCATGGTTTTTCCATTGAAGGCACGCTCAAAGGCATGGTTAACTATTACTTTAAAGAGCATGAATGGACCACGTTGTCCATACCGTTCTCGCCATTTACTTATGATAGCAGTTCGTGGCTTGCGTATTCGCACAGCGACGGGAACTACTATCTAGTCGAGGAACTGGGTAATATTCTCACTGCCGAGCGATACAGCGGCCCGCTCGACATACAGCACCATAAAAGACGCCGCATCGACTTCATGATCGGCGGCGAGCTTCTGCTCGAATACAAGCTGTGGAAATTGGGCACCGTGGGATTGAATGGATATCTTAAAAAATACCATTCAACGCTGCAGAACGATCTGCCGGTGAAAATGAAAGAGCTGTTCTATGGCGGAGGGATCAGTTTCAGGATCTATTTTGGCGCGGCGCAGTCGCTCGCCGCTTTCTAGCTGAACATGGAAGGCCACTGATGCATACAACGATACGGTCAGCGCTCTCATTTTTCTTTCTAATAATCCCTGCGATGGCACTCATTGGCTGCTCTGATTCAAACGTGGAAAAGGGCGCTGCATGCCTGCAGCTCGGCGATTATCCCGCTGCGCAGGAGTTCTTTGAAAAAGCACTCCAGTATGATCCGCGCAATTATGAAGCGCGTGTGGGAATGGGAAAGGCGCTCCTGCAGCAGGCCGTTGATCAGGAAAACGATTCCATGGCGTGGCATGACGCATGCCGCCACCTTGCTGCAGCGCGGACGTTGCGCCCGTCAGAAAGCATAAACAGCCTGCTTTCCCAGGTCTGGTCAGAACGCAGCCGCATGCTTGCCCATAACCGCGACACGCTGGCCGCGCTTGAGGCCCTCACCCGCGCGATTGAATATGATCCGAAGCGGTCTGAACCGCTCAATGCCGCCGGCATCATCTATTTCCGCATGGGAGAGGTGGAAAAAGCAAAAGCGCTTCTTGCGAGAGCCGTATCGCTTGATTCAAATAGTGTCGCGATACTGTTTAACTTCGGCATGGTACAGTGGCATGCCGGTGATTACGTTGCGGCGCACCGTCTCTGGCTGAAGGCGCTGAAACGTTCGCCGAAAGATAAGGCCATACTCACCTGGTTCGCGCTTGCTGAAAAACAGATGCGCGAGCAGGATGGCAATGAAAATCTTACGGCACCTGGTACGGACAGGTAATAATGGTACCCCGGCTCCCGCGAAACCTCTCCCATCCGGTCGCAATCGGCAGCGGCTCGTTCGCGTCGGTGTTCAGGGCGCGCCAGTCAGGCATTGAGCGCTGGGTGGCGATCAAGATCATTCATGAAAAAGACCGCAACCGTAAAAAAGGGCTGCTGCAGGAGGCACGGGTACAGGCGCAGATCAACCTCAGTTCGATCCCGCGCGTGTATGACGCGTTCGGATGGGGCCGGAATGTCTGCATCATGATGGAGTGGATCAAGGGCGTGCCACTCTCGACCCTGCTGGGCCTGCCACTGACCTTGGAGGAACGGCTCTTTTGTGCCACCCGCTTTATCGAGGCCGTGGCAAGCCTGCATGCACAGAACTTTGCGCACCGCGACCTGAAGCCGGCAAACGTACTCATAACCCCTGACTGCGCCGTGTATCTGGTCGATTTCGGTTTCACCAAGAATATCGCTGACGGCCGAGCATCCATGGCGCTTGTGGCCAAGGGAACGCCGGCGTATATGGCGCCCGAAGTCTGGGAACGGGGCGCACAGGTAGACCTGATCCGCGCCGATGTGTTTTCGGCAGGCAAAATCCTGTACGAGATTCTTGGCGATCAGGTCGAATCAGACGCTGTAAAACAGTGTCTTCAGGCACACCCTGATTATCGTTTCGCTTCCGGTACGGCGCTGCTCGATGCATGGCGCGCATCGCCCGAAGGCAAGGCATCAGGCCGCGAATATTGTGTTGCTGCCGCGGCAACACTCGCGGCCGAGCTGCTCGCGGACCGCCTGGTGCACGCAGCCAAGCAGCTCCTGTATGCACACCGTAACGATGAGGCATACTGGCTTCTTGTCGAGGCCCTCGAAGAGAATCCGGAACATGCTGAAGCAGTGCAGCTCATGGCCGATTTTTCACGGTTTTCGAGCAAGCAGCGGATCGGTTCCGGCGCTCGATGGAGTGCGGCAGCGGCAGCCGTCATTGCGCTCTCTCTGGCTGCTTTTTTCGCCGGCAGGAAGAGTTCGACGGTCGCTACACATGCTGGTGATCTCGCACCCACGTCTGCCGACGAGCGACTCGTTTCGTCAATCACCGAAAAACGCGGGGAGGCGCCCGCCATTCTGCTCAAGGAGCAGCCGTTCACCAGTGACGGTCTTTACGGCAGGGTGGCAATGGCCGAACTGCCCGGTGAAGGTTCGCTGTTTATCAACGGAAAAAAAGTAGATAGCCGGGCAGAGGCGGAACAAGGAATGGACCTGCCGTACGGCCGTCATGATCTGGTCTGGTATGATGAAACAAACCAGCTTCGATGGAAGGAGAGGATCACGCTGCTCCCCTTTGAAACCAAGGTGGTGCTCGTGACGCCCGGTGCCAGGTAACCGCATGCAATCCGAACAATATCCACAGCTCATTGTCGCATCGACCCGCAGTTCGATTCCGGTTACCGGAAGGGTGTTTACCATCGGCGCATCGGCCGAATGCAAACTTCAACTGCCGGGCCGTAACGTGCCGGCTGTTGCCGCCCACCTGCTTTTCAAAAACGGGGCATATACGGTCCAATCATTGACCGATGAGATTCCGGTCACGGTCAACGATACACGGCCTGCCGGACCGCTCAAGCACGGCGACCGTATTATGCTGGGAAACGAAACGCTCGTTTTCGCGGAAAGGCGGCCGGGCGCGGATGTTCAGGTAGCACCCGTTCCAGCGCCGGAACCCGCATTACCTTCAGTCGTCCTGCTGCACGATCTTGTCAACGCGGTGGCAGGTCTGCTGCACAATACCGGGGAAGCGGTATTTTCGGACCTGGTGACCGCGGTTTCGAAGCTGCTGCAATGCGATGCTGCGCGGCTCGTTGAAGAGCATCCTGCGACCGGCGAACGAAAGACCATTGAACGGTATCCGCGTCACAGCGGTCTGGAGCGATTCTCGAACCGCGCCATTGACTGGGCCAAAACCGCTTCCCGGACCGTCATCATGCAGGAGGATGAGTGGCGCGATGAAAAGCTCTCTGCCCGCTCCCTTGAAAAAAATCTGGTAGCGTCTGTCCTGTGCGCGCCGCTGCGAGAAGGAGATACCGTGCTGGGGTATCTGTATCTCGACCGGTTGCAGGGAAACGATCCGTTTACCGAACAGGACCGGGCGTTTTGCGACTCGCTGCTACCGCTCTTTTCAGAAATTCTTGCAAAAGTCCACGAACATCGCCGTCAGCGCGAGACCATTGCCCGGCTTCAGGAGCAGAAGCTCCAGCCTTCAGGCGGCATGCTTTTTGAAAGCGACGCCATGAAAAAGCTCATTGAGCTGGCATCGCGCAGCAGCCGCACCGATTCCCCGGTGCTTATTCTGGGCGAGACCGGCACCGGCAAGGAGCTCCTCGCGCGGTTCGTCCATGACCAATCGAAACGCAGCGACAAGCCGTTCAAGGCCATCAACTGCGGGGCGCTGCCGGAACAGCTTATCGAATCGGAACTGTTCGGCCATGAAAAAGGCTCCTTTACCGGTGCGACCACCCGGAAAAACGGATTGTTCGAAGCGGCGAATGGCGGGTCGGTGTTCCTCGACGAGATAGGCGAAATGCCGCTCCATCTTCAGGTGCGCCTGCTGCGGGTGCTGCAGGAAGGTGAATTCTCCCGTGTCGGCGGCGTGGAAACGATCCGTGCCGACGTGCGTATCATCGCCGCCACGAATAAAAACCTTGAGCGCGAGGTCGCTGAAGGAAAGTTCAGGCAGGACCTTTATTTCAGGCTCAACGTGCTGACGCTGTCAGTGCCGCCGCTGCGCGACCGGGGATCAGACATTACGCTTCTCTCAGGGTATTTCATACAAAAATACTGCCAGCAGTTCGGCCTGCCTCATAAAACACTGTCCGCCGCTGCGCAGGAAGCGCTCTGCGCGCACCGCTGGCCCGGCAACATCCGCGAGCTCGAAAACAGCATCCAGAAAGCAATACTCTTATCCCCATCACACCGGATAAACGTCGAGGACATCCCATTCAACCAGATTGCCCTCTCGACTCACGCCGCCATTCCCCGAAGCACCACCTTGCGTGAGGCCAGGGAATCGGCTGAAAAAAGCGCCATCCATAACGCCCTTGCCAAGGCAGGGGGCAATGTCTCCCAGGCCTCGCGCCTGCTTGACATTGACCGTAAATGGCTCATCAAAAAAATGGAAGAGTTCGGGATCGAGGCCGGCACGTATCGCAAATAGATAACCGGCCTTATGACAGTCCCCAGATCAAGACTCAGAATCCCACCTTCACTCCGAGCCTGTGTTCGCGGCCTGGCAGCGGAAATCCTTTATCTGTATAATACCGCTCATTAGTCAGGTTCAGTACGTCGTACACTAGCCGCACACCGTTAGATCCTGAGCCACCCGGCGTGATAGAACACCCGACATTGGCATTTAATATCAGGGTTACCGGAAGGCTTGTGGTATTGTCTGCATTTGTGTAGACTTTACTCACATAGCGCGCGGCAATGCCGGCGCAGAACCGGCCGAGGTCAAGGCTATTCGAATAGGTAACCATGTACTCGGGCCGGTAGGTAAGCACCTTTTTGGTGGCAGTGTCGCGGGCATCGTTATACACAAAATCAAATGATGTGGTGTACTTGTTAAGCACTGAAACTGCGGATTTGAAGGTATATCCCTTAATGACTGCGGCCTTTATGTTTTTTCGGTATGACACCCCTGTCAATGTATCGGTAATCCACGCCAGCATGTCGCGAATGCTCATCTGATACATGCCTGCCCTGGCGGTCAGGACTATGGGACCGCTCCGGTGGCGCATCTGACCACCGACGTCCCAATTCCATCCTTTCTCTGGTTTCAGTTGCGGATTCCCCACCATATAGGGATCTTTCCAGTACAGGTCACTCAGGGTCGGGCTGCGGAATGACTTTGCGATAGTAAAAAACAGACCAGGTCTAAGCAGACCGTTCCAGACAGAAATGACCCCACACTTTCCAGTCCAGGCGCTACCGAAAACCGGGTTGTAATCGAACCGTGCGGCCGGCGTTGCGTTCACGGTGAATCCGGCTATAGTATGACCGAGGATTGCTGATGTATAAGCGCCGCCCTGTAGGGCGCTAGTATCATCTGCAATAATCATGTTGGATGTGACCGACTTGCGAAATCCGCAAACTCCGGCCGTCAGATTCTGGCCTGCAATCGTATACGTCCCCAATATCTCAGCACTCTGTGTCGCCCAGTTGTTTGTGCTCGTGTCTGGAATAGAGTCCCAGGCATAAATTGTCCTGTCTAAATACTGCACGCCGTTGTAATCGAACGCGCCGTTTGCCGCAAGGGAAAGAAACGGCGTCGCTTTCCAGGAGCCGCTGAGCGCTGCGAAACCGATATTCTTACTGGTCGACGCATCGAGCGGCCAGCTGGTCGGGCCGGGCGTCCCGCAGTTGCGCTTCCTAAACCCTCCGTTCACGCCGAGCGAATACTGTTTCCGGGTATAGTCAAGCCGGCCGAAAAAACCACCGTCAAAGAGGCTGTCGTTCTCCCGGTAGTACAGATTATTATTCGGTTCTTCGTATTCAAACCTGCCATCACCCATACGGGTATCTGCGCCGAAAAGCCAGCCTAGTGGCCCTTTTTTCTGGCCTATTGTTCCAGTGATGCCGATATTGTTCAGTGCTGGCGCATCGCTGCGTGGCTCATAGGAGCCAACCATTGAGGAGATATTGACTGATATCTTTTCGGATTGCGGCTTTTTTGTGATGATGTTTACGACTCCGCCCACAGCGTCCATACCGTAAAGCGCAGACTGACCGCCCTCCACAACCTCTATCCGTTCAATAGCCTCGTCCGGAAAGTCACCAAGATCCTGCAGCGCCTGGTCGCCGGTGCCGATACGCTGGCCGTCAACAAGCACCAGTGTGCGCTCCGCTCCTGCCCCGCGCAGACTGATGTTCTTCAAGTTACCACCGCCGATATCGGAAAACCTCGCCGGCAGGCGTTCGGCCAGCAGCTCCACCGCCTTTTTAGAGCTGTTCTTCTCTTCTTTGCTTATGTCAATTATTTGGTGGTCGTCTGGCACCCACTGCGTCGCCTGTGGTCTACGTGCAGCGGTAACAATAATGGTATTCAATGACACGGAATCAGCATACGGCAGCCCATCAGGAGACGGCGAGACAGGCGTCACTGCCGCCGTCGGCGGATTTTTTTTATTACTGCCGCTGTCGATGTTCGTACTGCTGGAAAAGACGGAACCTGTAAAAAAGGCTATCAGCAAAAAACAGAATCGGTATTTCATAGCGTATTCCTTTCCCCCTCGGGAGAGAACGGTTGTTGGTTGCAGACGCACGGAACAGGTCTACTGGCTCTCCTTCGTCCTAGTCACCGCGTCTTCCCATCCCTATTGAGCGGAACAGTGACGCTATGCGGCTTTCGTCCTGATTACAGTCGCGGGGCGGCGGAAGCTTCGCACTTCCTTCCCTTGATCCGGCGTTTTTTATTGCTGAAGCGCTTGGTTATGTCGCAGGCCTCCTCCTTTCAAAAAAAATCCCCGCATCGGGAGAACCGATGCAGGGATGCCGTTTTTCATCCTTGTGAAGCTGTGATCGCAACCCGTTCCCCGGGATTGCACTCAGCATATGAACAATTTCAGGCAGGTCTTCTGGCTTGCCGGATCATCTGACGCGCTTCGCCTTCCCATCCTGCAGCGGACAGTGGCATTTGCTTGAAGCGATCATCCCCGGTCACAGCGGCGGGCCCGCTCCCGATTCTCACGGGATTCCCTTTTCCTGAACAGTGGTAATATACTTTTTTTTCATGACGTTTGTATTTTTTTCAAAAGTGTGCGCGGCCATCGGGATCGAGCCACTGCATGGTGCCTGCCGGAGAGGCGGATACGCCGCCCCGGTCCATATCGCCGACAATACCAACCGGCGCGCAACTCGGCAGGAGGATGCGGTGTTTTACCCGGCAGCATCTTATCAACTCTTTTCATCGGCAATGATCCGCTTGATATCCTCGAGCAGCAATACCACGCGCGGCCCCGGAATGGTTGCGTAATCCTCAGCCAGGCAATAGACGCGCTTGTTTGAAACGGCTGGAATCATCGTTGCCGATTGCCAGTCTGCAATGAGTGTGCTGCAGGCAAACTCTCCCATGGCAGGTGCAACGTCGATTATAATGTCCGGCCCAATCGTTATAATCCCTTCCCGTGACAGTTTCGGGTAGTGTGGCAGTGTATCGGTACATGCATTTGCTCCGCCGGCAGCCTCAATCAGGCTGCTGTAAAACGTTCTGGCCCCTGCGGCATACACGCTGTGGACCACGCCGTTGCCTGGACTCTCTCTCCCGACGCATACCAGCACTTTAGGCCGTTTCGTTACGCCCGGGTCAATGTTCAGCATGGAAATGATATTTCCTGCAAGGCTGTCGGCCTTCTGTTGCGCGCCGCATCGCTTGCCGATAACAACAATGGAACTGCAGATGTCCCTCACCGTGCCGAAATTCACGGTAAGCACTGGAACGCCATAGCGCTTGAGAAATGACCGTTGTTTCGCGTGTTCATGTTGAAGAACGACGATGTCCGGTTTCAATGCAAGAATCTTTTCGAGATTGGCGTCCGTATACCCCCCTATTTCCTCAATCGAGTCTGCCAACGGCGGAAAGTGGCAGTAGCTCGTGACACCGACCACCTTGTTGCCGAGCCCAAGGGCAAACAGCGTCTCCGTAACGTTGGGGGCGCAGGAAACTATTCTTCCGGGAATACCGCCCTGCTCCGGGGTGTTTCGCATGCAACCCCCCAGCAGGGCGATCACCGACAGGATCGGGATAATGCGGTTGCACATTGTATTCATTGTGTATGCATACTTCCTGTTGGACGACGAATCGTGCATGCACTCCGGAACAACCATTGTGTGCATGCACAATGACGGTCTATCGAACAAAAATGAGCCCGGCGGAGAGCCCACCCGACGGCCGCTTCGCGGCCGAGGGTAACGCGAAAAAAAACAGATCCTTTCAGAATCCCTGCAATCCGCAGCACCGCGTACACACCGGCATAAGGCCCTTTTTCATCTCCCGACGGAATGTTTTGAACTGCTGCCCGTTCCATATGTCGTAGAACGACTGCGTGTTGATATTTCCGGCAGTAAAGTCCTGGTAGTCGCGGCAGGGAGTGACGCGTCCGTCGGGCGATATTTCCGCGATGTAGTAAATACTTTCGCAGCTGGGATACCCGCAGTGCCAGGCGTGATCGTTGTAGTATCGCCTGATCTCGGCCTCGGTCTCAATGTCGGGCAAAAATTGCGGCACGCAGGCACGGCCTTTTGACATGCGCTTGATCTCACGGACCTGGGCCGCCGTGATTGCCGGATCCACATCGTTGAAACAGGACTTCAAATAGCCGCGATGTTTGTCCGGTTTGTACCCGAAACGCGCCTCAAACACTTTTTCGTGGAGGGACGCGTCCTCCTCGGTGATGAACCAGCCGAAGTAGTACGGGTGCAGCTGCGCGGTGTCGAGGATGAGCCGGTGGATCTGCGCAAGGTGCATGTAATTGTGGTTCGACACGACCGAGATGGGAATGACCAACGGCGAGAACAGTTTTTTGCGTTGCTTGATTGCGTGTACGTTCTCAATCACGGCCATGGTTTTCTCGAAATTATCCGACGTGCCGCCGCGCGCCGGGGAGCGCATGACGTTCTGCGATTCACTGTCCCAGCCGTCGAGGGAGAGAAACAGTACTGAGAGCGCTCCGGTATCGATCAGGTCTTCGAGGATGCGTTGCAGGTCCTGCGAGTTGGTGACGATCGATCCTTTGAGCTTGTATTTCGCCAGTTCCTGAAACAGGGCAAGCAGGGGTTTCCACATGGTCGGTTCCCCTCCCCAGATGTAATAAAAGGGATGGTCGCGCCGCGTTTCGAATATCACACGCCTGACAACGTCGAAGTCCAGCTGATCCAGTTTCTCTCCGTTCTCGAGCTTCTTGCGCAAATGCCCGTTCTCACCCCACTGACCGCACGATGCGCAGCGCAGGTTGCAAACCTCGTTTACCCGCAGGGAAATCTGTCCGACCGGAATGTCCTTGTCCGGATCGTGCGGGAGCAGGTATTTGCGTATCTGCTGGGGCACCATGTGCCAGGACTGGATGTCGCGCACCAGCTGCGGCAGCACATAGCTGCGGACGAACGGCAAGGGGAGAAGGGCTTTTCCTTTGAATTTTGCCATTGATTATTCCTTTTTGGAAAGTATCGAGATATTCGCCTCACCCTATCTCCCCCGACCCCTCTTCCTCTCTCCGCATTCATGGAGAGGGGAAGAGGGGTGATCCCGCATTGGCGGGATCGGGGTGATGAGGTGAGGGGTAAACAGAGATAAAAAATACTTCCCGCTATCCCACTCCAAAATCCTCTAGTTCGGCGTGCCGCTTCTCCCACTCCCGCATCAGGTCATCGAGTTCCGCCTGTTCCAATTCAATAGCCTGCGCGGTCTCGGCCAGCAGCACATGGTTGGAGGCATTACCCGGATCATCCAGAAGCCCTCTAAGCCGCGCCATGCCCTCCTCTCTGGCCTCGATCTCCCGCTCCAGTTTCTGCACGGCGCGCTGCGCTTTTTTACGCTGCACCCTCTCCCGGATCCTGCGTTCCTTGTCTTTCGCATCCTCCTGCGACCTGCCTGGTTTCACCGCGTCTCCCTCCGCGCGGTTCCCCCAGAGTCCCTCTTCGACGTACGTCCGGTAATCGGCAAGCGTGCCGGGAAAATCGCGGATCAGGCCGGGCCGCATTTCAATGACGCGGCCGGCGATACGGGACACAAAATACTCGTCATGCGAAACGAGCACGATGGTTCCGGTGAATTTTTCCAGCGCGCGCAGAAGCGTTTCAACGGAATTGATGTCCAGATGGTTGGTGGGCTCGTCAAGCAGGAGCGTGTTCCCGGGGCTTGCAAGCATGGTGGCGAACACCAGCCGCGATTTTTCACCGCCCGACAGCACTCCGACCTTTTTCGCGACCGCGTCGTCCCCGGAAAAAAGAAAGGCGCCCAGAATGTTCCTGATAAACGTCTTTTCGGTCTTGACCGCGGTTTCGGCAACGGTCTGCTCGACCGTTTTTTCCTGATCAAGTTGTTCGAGCTGGTGCTGGCCGAAATAGCGGACAATCGTATTGTAACCGGCCTCGCATGTCCCGCTCCACGGTTTCAGGTCGCCGGCCATGAGCTTGAGCAACGTTGATTTACCCGACCCGTTCGGCCCCACGACCGCGACCCGGTCCCCTCTCCGTATTTCCATTGAAAGCCCGGAGAACACGTCTGTTTCGCCGTAACGTACCGACACATTGCACAGCTTCAGCGGTACGCCGCCCGACTGGACGGTCCGGGCAAAGGTGAAGTCGATGGTGCCGCTTTCCTCCGGTATCTCGGGCAGCTGCTCCCTGAGCTTTTCGATCTGTTTGAGCCGCGATGCCGCCTGTGTGGCTTTGGTGTTCTTTGCCTTGAACCGTTCAACGAAACGCTCTTTTTCCGCGATCTGAAGCTGCAGGTTTCGGAAACGGTTGCGCGCCTGCTCCCGCACCAGTTCGCGCATTGTGAGAAACTCGTCATAGTTTCCCCTGTACATGGTTATGGCGCGGTTACTGATTTCAGCGGTGCATCCGGTCATGCGGTTGAGGAAGTCACGGTCATGGCTGATGATCATCATGCCGCCCTCGTACCGGTCGAGAAATTTCTCAAGCCAGACCAGGGAATCCATGTCAAGATGGTTGGTCGGCTCGTCAAGAAGCAGGTACCCGGGTGACAGAAGCAGGAGCTTTCCCAGCACCACGCGCATGCGATAGCCTCCGGATAATTCACTCAGCGGCCGACGCCATTTTTCCAAGGGTACGCCGAGCCCTGCGAGGATCGACTCCGCCCGGGACTGGAGGGAGTATACGTCATGAAACTCGACGGCATGATGCAGCTCCTCGATCTTCCTGAGGGCTTTGTGGCCGGTGGTCCCGTCGCGGTTGACCGCATGCCCCAGCTCCTCGAGTTTCTTTTCGAAATCAAGTAGATGGGCAAACGGCTGCAGCACGATCTCCATGGGCGTGTGCTCGTCAAACACCTCAACCTCCTGGTGCAGGTAGCCGATGGTGCAATCGGACGCTTTCTGTATGCTCCCCTTGTCCGGAACCGTCTCACCCGCCAGCATGCGCATAAGCGTGGTCTTCCCAGAGCCGTTGACGCCGACAAGGCCGGTGCGCTCGCTCTCATGAAACGCGACCGAAACGTCGTCGAGCAGCATTTCGCCGCCGTACTGTTTGGAGACATGGTCGAGCGTTATCATAGCGGGTGGAAGAGTGGTTGTTCCATAAATCAAACAAACGCCTTTAGAAATGTATGCGCGGGACAAATCCTTATGCCCCCTCTGGTCATCATATCCGATCGGGTATCAAGAACGACCTGGGCGGCAGGGACGTTTTCAAACCGTTCCGTGAGATAGCGCAGTGCCGGGGAACAGGCGTCGTCCCGCACCTTGCACTCAACAAATTGCACCGGTTTTCCATCTTCGACAATGACGAAATCCACCTCGCGCTTATGCACGTCCCTGAAATAGCGCAGTTCGCAGTTCCTCCCTTCCGTGTCCTGCAGAAAGTAGCACCATTTGAGAAGGTGACAAGCCACAAGATTTTCGAACCTGCATCCCGTATCTTTGACCAGGGTCCAATCGAACTGATACAGTTTGGCTTCCTTCTTGACGGCACGTATTTTCGGCGCTCCAAACGGATAGATCCTGAAAATCGAATAGAGATTTTCCAGTATAGTCAACCACCGCGATACCGCTCGGTGTGACACCTCCAGGTCCTCGCGGAGCGCATTGAGTGAAAGCGGCGATCCGACCAGTTCCGGCAGCCGCAGCGAAAGACGCTCAATAAGGTTGACGTCATCGACGCGTTCGAGGTCCCTCAGTTCATCGCGGACTATCCTTGAACGGTATTCATAGCTCCAGCGCCTGCTTTCCTTTTCCGACGCTGCCAGAAACGGTTCGGGAAATCCTCCATACGTTAAAAGGTCCTGCAGGGTAGAGGGCTTTGCTTCACCGCACTCGGCAAGCGAGAGCGGCAGCAGCCGGTAAAAATGATAGCGACCCTGAAGTGAATCCCCTCCCCGTCGATAATAGTCAAGTTTTGCGCTTCCGGTAACAAGGATCTGCAATTCGCGACCGCGCGTATCGTACAGGCCTTTCAGCACCTGACGCCATCGTGAATACTTATGCACCTCGTCCAAAACCAGGGGCCCTTTCCCTGCCGGAAACTCCTCCCGCATGATCGAATGGCGGTCCTTCATCGCGTCCCAATTCATGTATCTTCCTGCCAGAGCTCCCTTCGGTTCCGACCATATATGCTTTGCCAGGGTGGTTTTACCTGATTGTCGCGGCCCGCCGATAAAAACCATCTTTTTCCGCAGATCATGTTTGACGTTTTTTTCGATATGTCGGGTGAGATACATCTTTGCCTCCCGGCAAAATAAGTTGTTTGTTTTTTTGCTTATAGGCAAAAATACTATTACCCCGCCGTTCGGGCAAGATACAATGCACGATCTGGCCTACAGGAAAGACAAGGATTTCATGGAAGCGAGGCAGAGGTTTACATGAGAGATCCCGGATACCATAAGACCCGGCCATTTGGGCGATGCACTGGTAACCCCCAACCGTACATCACCGCTTTGAATCCAGAAGCTTGTGCAGTTTCTCGTAATCCGGTGTCCGCATATAGAGAGGCTTCTTGTTGTCCCGATAGGCAACAAGTTGTTCTTCAAACGCAGGCGCGGCAAGGTTCGTATAGAGGACGCCCAAAGGGAACGCGTCGGACTTCAGGGCAAGCCGCATGGCCGCATCACGGTCGGCAGGATCATGCGCATCGTCAATCCAATAGGTGTTTTCACGATACCACTGAAACGTATTGACCTTGTTGAAAGAAACGCAGGGCTGGAAACAATCGACCAGCGCATATCCTTTGTGCTGTATCGCTTTCTTAATCACCTCCTTGGTTTTATCGGCATCGCCGGAAAAAGCGCGCGCGACGAATGATGCGTTCAGCGCAATGGCCACAGCCACTGGATTGAACGGCTCGTTCGCCACCCCGGTGATCTGGACCGGCGTTTTGAATCCTCTCCTGCTCGTGGGCGAGGCCTGTCCTTTGGTCAAACCGTATACCATGTTGTTGTGCACGATGTTGGTGATGTCGGGATTGCGGCGGATGGTATGGATAAAATGGTTGCCGCCCTCGCCGTAGGTGCAGCCGTCGCCGCTCTCGCAAATGACGATAAGGCTGGGATTCGACGCCTTGATGGCGGTTGCCGCGGGCAGCGAACGCCCGTGAAGACCGTTAAAATAGCTGACGTTGATATACTGGGGTGTTTTAGCCGCCTGACCGATGCCCGACACCATGACCAGCTGTTCGTGCGGAAGCGACAGCTCCGTCAGCGCCTCCTTGACTATACGAATGATCGAAAAGTTGCCGCATCCCGGGCACCAGGCCATATCAGGGGAATGGTCGAAATCATAGGGATGTGTCATGAGGTGCGTCTCCGATTTTGTTACAGTTGCCGTATCGCTTCCGTGATCTCTTCGACCGAGAAAGGCATTCCATTGTATTTGAGGATTTTTTTATGAAACGATATCCCGGTCACCTGGGTGAGCAGCGTCCCGAACTGCGCGGTCGCGTTGTTTTCAACGGTCACCCGCAGTGCCGCTTTTTCAAGCCACTGCGTGGCTGAGCGAGAAACGGGATATACCTGCGAAAAGTGAAGGAACGCGACATCCTCCCGGCCTGATTTCGCCAGCGCCTCATTGAGCGTATGAAAGGTGGAACCCCAGCCGACGAGAATGGTCGTGTATGATCGGTGCCCGCTGAACCGGGGCGGGATGGCCTGCTCGGTCAGGGGGTGCAGCCTCCTGTTGCGCTTTTCCACCATCGCCGTGCGCATGGTGAAATCCTCGGTAATATACCCACCCTCGTCGTGCTCGTCGCTGTCTGCGCAGACAATGCCTCTGCCGAGACCGGGAATGCCGCGCGACGAAATTCCGCTTTCAGTAAACGCATACCGCCGGTAGGCCTTATCCGTTTCAACAATGTGTTTCTCCTCTTTGCAGGCGGTGAGATCTATGCCGCTGGTATTGTAACTCGAATCAAGGAAATACTGGTCAGTGAGCACGAATACCGGGATCTGGTATTTGTCTGCGACATTAAATGCCCTGCAGGTGAGGTCAATGCTATCTTTGAAATCCGCCGGTGTATAAATCACGCGGGGGAATTCTCCATGGCCGGCATAGAGCGCAAGGTTGAGGTCCGCCTGCTCGGTCCGCGTCGGCAGCCCGGTCGCCGGTCCCGGCCGTTGAGCGAGATGAACCACCAGTGGCGATTCCATGGCGCCGGCAAGGCTTACTCCCTCTTCCATGAGGGCAAATCCTCCTCCCGAGGTAGTCACCATTGCGCGTCCGCCTGCGTACCAGGACGCGACAGCCATATTGATCGCCGCGATCTCGTCTTCGGCCTGCTCAACGACCACGCCAAAAGAAGCCGCTTGTTGCGCCATAAACTCGAGGATGCTGGTCGACGGGGACATGGGATAGGACGCGACGAAGGTGCACCCGCCGGCAATCGCGCCCATACCGACGCCCTCGGACCCGTACAGCAGGTGATCGCCAGCAACGGGGGCCCGACTCGGGATGCCGCACAGCATCTTCCCGGCGGTCCTGATGCGTTCACCTTCGTTGTACCCTTTGCCGAACGCGGTCTCGTTTTTTGCGAGCGTTTCCTCGTCTTTCCGTTTGAGGGTGTTTTTGAGGGTTGAAAGGGCAATCCCCTTGTCAAGGCACATGAGGGCGCACAGCATGCCCAGCACCACGGTGTTGAGCAGTATCGCCCCGCCGCTCTCCCTGGCAAGGGCACCCAGGGGAACAAGATGAAGGCGGCCATGCCCGCGGAATTGCGCATCAATGGTAGCTTCGTCGCCGATGAGGACGGTGCCATCCGTCACGCGATGCGCGATACGCCGCAGGCCCTCCTTCTGCAGCGATACCGCGATGTCGATACGGTCCACGAACGCAGGACACGGAACTGATGCAATACGGATTTCCGTCGTATTGTTTCCCCCGCGTATGCGCGACATGAACTCGGTATAGGTGAACACATGGAACCCGCCAGCCTTGGCGATTTTCGCAAAAATGACTTCAAGGGTCTTAAGCCCCTGCCCGGCTTCGCCGGACAGGACAATTGAAAGGTCATAGGAAGCTTTTTGCATCTGATAACTCCGGTAGGTGGTCGTCCAGTTATACATCCCCGTGATATCGGCGCATCACGGACAACAACAAACGCGCTCTACAGGGGAGTGATGATCCCAGGGATCCCGCTTCCTTCTTATCACAAAGTGCGATACGCATGAAGCGCCTGTTTCACCGAATCAAACGCGACGGCTTTTTCATCGATCGCTTCCGGTTCTAAAATCACGACCTCGCTTGTTTCTTCCGAAATACCGGGTGCTGAACCATTTCCCGCCGTACAGAGAAAATATGCATCGGCAGAAAAATACGTGACGTCGAGATAATGATACCTGTTGGGAAACGATCCGAAATAGCGCAGATCGGTCAGTTCTATGCCGCACTCCTCCTTCACTTCGCGGCGCAGTGCCGTTTCAAGCGATTCCCGGTAATCGACAAAACCGCCAGGCACATCAAGAAGCCCCTTCTGTGGATCATGCGCACGCTTGAGGAGAAGAACCTTTCTGTCGATTTCAACAATGGCGGCAACTGCCGCGGCGCAGTTGTGGAAATAGACATACCCGCACGAATCGCACCGTATCGCGTTCTTCATATGCACTTCAATACGGTCTGATGCACAGCGCGGGCAAAAGGTGAACTGTGTGAAGGATTTCATGAAGATAAAAATATTTTATGCGGGACAGGATATAATGGCGGATCACCGGTAGCAGAATGAAAGATGGAAAATGCTGCATTCATCAATCTTCAATCCGCTTTTTCATTTTCCCGTATGCCCGAATCCGCCTTCTCCCCGGACCGTATCCGAAACGGTATCCGTTTCTGAAAAATCGATTTCTGCGGCGACTTTTGCAGGAACGAGCTGCGCGATGCGGTCTCCCCGCCTGACCGTAAACGGTTCGCTTCCACAATTCGCGCAAATCACCTTGACCTCACCACGATAATCCGCGTCAATGGTACCGGGAGCATTGAGTATGGTAATGCCGTGCTTAATGGCGAGTCCGCTGCGCGGGCGGACCTGCACTTCGAATCCCGCCGGAATCTCGAAGATAAGGCCGGTAGGAATGAGCGCGCGACCGAGCGGCGGAAGCACGATCTCCGATTCGATCGCCGCGACCACGTCGCATCCCGAGGCGTGTTCGCTCATCCGGGACGGAAGAGGAAGATCCCGGGCATGCGGGAGGCGTTTGACTAATATATGCATGAATAGTTCACCGCTGGCGGTTATCAGTTACCGGTTCCGATTTAATTATCTGTCAACTGCAAACCGGCAACTGATACCTTTGATTACAGAAGCGCTTTTCTGCTGAGCTTGACCTTGCCGCGGTCAAATCCTATTAATTTGACCTTGATTTTATCACCGAGTTTGACCACGTCTTCGACCTTGGCCACCCGATGCTTCTCGAGTTCAGAGATATGAACAAGTCCTTCCTTACCGGGCAGGAATTCCACAAATGCGCCGAACTCAACGATCGATTTGACCTCAGCCTCGTAGACGGCGCCGAGCTCGGGTTCCGCAACGATCATCTTGACCATCTGTATCGCCGCATCGCGGGATTCCTTGTCAATCGCCGCGATCTGAATCGTGCCGTCGTCTTCGATGTTGATCGTTGTTCCGGTTTTTTCCTGTATGTCGCGGACCACCTTGCCGCCCGGACCGATTACCTCGCGGATCTTGTCCTTTTCAATTGTGATGGTGGTAATGCGCGGCGCATTGGCCGACAGCTCCTTGCGGGAGGAGGGAATGGTTTGCTCCATAATTTCAATTATCCGCATCCGGGCGTCCCGCGCTTTTGCGAGCGCTTCCTGCATGATCTGCTGTGTGATACCGGCAATTTTTATGTCCATCTGCACCGAGGTGATGCCATGACGCGTTCCCGCGATCTTGAAATCCATGTCGCCGAGATGATCCTCGGTACCGAGGATATCGGTGAGGATACGGATCTCTTCACCCTCCTTGATAAGACCCATGGCGACGCCCGCGACATGCGCCTTGATCGGAACCCCGGCCGCCATGAGCGAGAGCGACGAACAGCAGACCGAGGCCATGGATGACGATCCGTTGGATTCGAGGATTTCGGATACGACACGTATCGTATAGGGAAAGCATTTTTCATCGGGCAGAACCGGACGCAAGGACCGCTCCGCGAGGTTGCCGTGTCCGATCTCCCTGCGGCTGGTGGAACCGACGCGCTTCACTTCGCCGACGGAAAAGGGAGGAAAGTTGTAATGCAGCATGTATGATTTATCATATTCGCCCTGAATGTTGTCGATATGCTGCTCGTCGAGCTTGGTGCCCAGCGTGGTCGCCACGAGCGCCTGCGTTTCCCCGCGGGTAAAAAGCGCCGAACCGTGCGCCTGGGGCAGGATGTCAAGCTCACAGGTGATGGGCCTGATTTCATCAAGGCCGCGGCCGCCGATACGAACGCCGCTCGAAACGATGGTGTGACGGATATCGTCGCTTTCAATCCCCGTGAAAACCTCTTCGATGGCGCGCTCCTGCTCCGGGTATTTCTCGGAAAGCGCCTGCTGCACCTCATCAAGAAGGGCGTTAATCCCCTTGTAGCGCTCCTGTTTTATGCCGTTGAAGCTGAGATCGTGAATTCGGCCATTGACTATTGACTTTACATCAGAGACAAGGCCGGGGTCGATCGCGGCGGGAGCAAATTCAATTTTCTGTTTTCCAGCCTGTGCGATGACCTCTTTCTGGATAGCGATGATCTGCTTGATATGCCCGTGCGCCAGCGTGAGCGCTTCCACGATAGTCTCCTCGCCGACCTCCCAGGCGCCGCCCTCGACCATCATGATGGAGCTCTCGGTACCGGCCACGACCAGTTCGAGCGCCGAGGCTTCGGTCTCTGCCAGAGTGGGAAACACCTTGAGCGCGCCATCGACAAGACCGATCCGCACGGCAGCGACCGGTTCACGGAATGGAATGTCGGAAAGCGCAAGCGCCGTTGCCGCTGCGGTAATCGCCATCACGCTTGCATCGTAATACTCATCGGCGGAAACGACAAGGCAGATGATCTGCACTTCGTTACGGTATCCTTCCGGAAACAATGGCCGGATCGGACGGTCCACCAAACGTGCCGACAATATCTCTTTTTCACTGGGTCGTCCTTCGCGTTTGAAAAAGCCGCCCGGAATCTTTCCTGCGGCGTAGGTCTTTTCGATATATTCAACGGACAGGGGGAAAAAACCTGCGTTTTCCGGCTCCTTGCCGCTGCAGGCCGTGGCAAGGACCATGGTGTTGCCGATACGAACGACCGATGTGCCGCCGGCCTGTTTTGCCATCCGGCCGGTTTCGATCGAAACCTTGATGCCGGCCACTTCGGTCTCAACGTTGCATAAAGACATGAACTGCTCCTGATGAATGGTAATAAAAAAAGACAGGAAAGTGATTCCTGCGTGATAGAGTGCTGCCGATGTAATTCCGCGGGCTGGGCATGTTATTTTCTGATGTTCAACTTCTTGAGCAAGGCGCGGTACTTCTCGATATCGGTGCCTGACAGATAATCCAGAAGCGAGCGGCGCTTGCCGACGAGCTTCAAGAGACCGTGCCGGGAATGATGATCCTTGGGAAATTCCTTGAGGTGCGCCGTGATCAGATTGATCTGTTCGGTCAAAAGCGCGACCTGGACCTCGGTATTGCCGGTGTCCTTTTCATTTTTTCCGTACTTACTGACCAGTTCCTGCGTACGTTCTTTCGTCAACGCCATTGCATTTTCTCCTCATGAAAATAGGTCTCTATCATCTCTACGTCCTGGGCGATCTGCGCTTTCAGGTGATCGGTCGATTCAAATCGCCGGTCAGGCCTAAGCGACGAATAAAGCCATAAAAAAACCCTGCTTCCCACCGGGATCTCGGTTCTGCCACGATCAAACGAATAAAACTCAAACCGGGCTTCCCTCGATTCAGACACCGTGGGACTCTCGCCGAAGTACAGCGCCCCCTCCTCACTCCTTCCCTCATACTCCATTTCAGCCGCATACACGCCCGGTGGAGGAATGACCTTTTGCGAAGGCGGGCTCTTGAAATTGAGGGTTGGATACCCGATTGCTGTCCCGAGTTTCCTTCCCTGTGTACGTTCAACCCTTATAAGATAGGGATGGCCCAGCAGTCCAACCGCTTCGGCAATACGACCCTGCGTAATGAGTTCCCTGATCTGCGTTGATGAGATAATCTCTCCCCCGTGGGCCAGCAGATCAGCAACAAATATTAAAAAATGGTATTTGTCTTGCATCAAACGCAAAAAATTCTCGTTTCCTTTGCGATCTTTGCCAATGGTATGGCCATGCCCCATGATCAACTGGGCCATGTGGAGCCTTTCGATGAGCACCGAACCGATAAATTGTTCAGGAGACATGCGGCTCATTGCCGTATCAAAAGAAATCCGCACAAGGCATTCGATTCCCGCATGTTCCATAAACCGGGACTTTTCCTCAAAGGTTGAAAGAAGGAAATATTTCCCCTTATCCGGCGACACGAGACGGGTATGCGGTTCAAACGTAACCACCGTGCTCATAAGGTTGGCTGCGCGTGAGCGTGCGACCACCTCTTTAAGCAGCTGACGGTGCCCGCGATGCACGCCGTCGAAGTTGCCCACCGTGACCACTGAACGTCCGGCTTGAGGAAGTGGTTCACTGCTGTAAAGAACGCGCATAGCAATACGGCTTTCCATTCCTATTCTTATATAAATACTTTCACCGGCCTACACAGGTCGTCCTTTGCTCTCCTCAGCACTGCCACCGGCGTATGCCGGCCATTAAACGCAATGATCGGTTGGCCCCGCGCCCCTCCGTCCGGCAGTTCTTTACAGACGACCGTACGTCCGTTTCTGAGCCGCGCGATCCGGGGCTCATCATCAACGATTATCCGGTTCAAGTCACCGCATGCATTATAGGCTGAAATGATTTTTTCGTTCAGCCTGTTCCCGCTTTCAAGCATGCACGCGTTTTCCACAGTAAATGCTCCTATCGACAGTCGCCGCACCGAAAGCGCATAACCGCACGTATCAAGCGCGGCCGCGATATCGCGGGCAAGCGCCCGAACATACGTTCCCCCCGAACAGCTTACCTCCAGCAGCGCCTGTCCCGACGGTTCGTTATAACGCACCAGCGTAAGGTCATGGATAACCACTTCACGCTCAGGAAGTACGACGCTTTCCCCCCGGCGGGCCAAGCGGTAGGCGCGTCTTCCCTTGACTTTTACTGCCGAGAACTGCGGCGGCACCTGCATAATCGGTCCGCGGAAACGGGACAGCACGTCTTCGCAGGCATTCCGCCGCGGCACGGCATTGCCTGAAATAATCACCCGTCCCTGAGCATCAAGCGTATCGGTCTGCGAGCCGAACTGAATCTCGAAACGATATTTTTTTGGCTCCAGCGGCAAAAACGGCAGCAGCCGTGTTGCATTGCCAAGCGCGATCAGGAGAAGGCCGCTTGCCTGCGGATCAAGCGTACCGGCATGGCCGGCCTTGGCACATCCAAGCAAACGGCGCACCAGCGACACAGCGGTGAATGAAGAGATACCGCGCTGTTTATCGATGCAAAGAAATCCATGGAGAGAGCTCAACCAAGTTCCCTTGCGATTATCGCGAGCATCTCTTTGAGCGCCTGCGCAAACGGTGCCTTCATCGTGCATCCCGCAGCGCTTGAATGGCCGCCGCCGTCCTTAATCTGAGACGCAATTTTCCCCACATCCACCGCCCCTTTTGAGCGAAGGCTGAAATGGGTCTCGGATTCGTTGTGCTTTGCCAGAAGGCCGACCTCCACGTCCGCAGCGGTGATCGTATAATCGGCCATGCCTTCGCTGTCACTGTATACCGCACCGAGCTCGTCAAACAACGTCATGGGCAATTCCATGGAGCAAACCTTGCCGTCGAGGTGAAAATCGAGCGTCGACCAGATGCGCGACTGCAGAAGAAGCGCGGTCCTTGAATGCGAAGCATAAATCCGCTCATACACCGCGGCCGGATCGGCTCCCCGACGCGCAAGATCGGAACCTATACCGAGAATGGACGACGTGGTGTTGGGGAAACGGAATCCACCGGTATCGGTCAGGATGGCGACATACAGCGCCTCGGCAACGTGGGGTGGAAAATCGACGCCGTGGTCAATAAAAAACCGGTAGAGAAGCTCGCCGGTTGCCGAGGCGTGTGTATCGACGATATTGACAGTACCGAAGACCCCGTTGTCACGATGATGGTCGATATTAATAACCGGCACGCCGTCAAAATCAGCAGTATCCCAGCCGAGGCGTCCTTTGTTGGAGCAATCGAGTACCACCAGCACCTCCACCGGGCCCCGCGGACGCTGTGTGGAAATACGATCGGCATGCCGCATGAACATAAACTTTCCCGGCACCGGATCATGGTTATACATACACGGCTTTTTTCCGATTGACTCAAGATACCACGCAAACGCGAGCTGCGAACCGACGCAATCACCGTCAAGGCTCAGGTGGGATGTTATGCAAAACCTCGTGTGCTGACTGATAAGGCTGTTAAGATTGTTCCAGGTCATTTTGTATTTCTTTAAGAAGTTCGTTTATATGGCTGCTGTATTCAATCGAATCATCCCGTTTAAAACAAAGCTGCGGGAAGTGCTTCATGGTAACGCGGCGAGCAACGATACGCTGAATGTACGCCGCTGCGGCGTTGATTACCTCGAAAGCATTCTTCCGGACATTTTCCTCACCGTAAATGCTTATATGCACCGTTGCATTGCGGGTATCCTGAGACAATTTTACATGTGTCACCGTCACGACCGGCGGAATGCGCGGATCGCGCATTTCCCGAGCGATGACCGTTCCGATCTCCTGCCGCAACTGTTCGGCAAGCCGTTGAATATGGTACTGCGATGATGGCATGATACGTCACTCGTTCAGGAAGAGCTAAGCTTGCGGGCGATTTCGACCTCCTCGTAGGTCTCGATACGGTCTCCCGCACGGTAATCCTGATAATTTTCAAGGCTCAATCCGCACTCCTGATTCGCCAATACCTCGCGGACATCATCGGCGACACGCCGAAGGCTTCCGATTCTGGAATCGCACACCACGACGTCGTCACGTATGAGTCGCGCCTTGACCCCACGCGTGACCGTTCCGGATTCGACATAGCAACCGGCAATCATGCCCACCTTCGAGACCTTGAACACCTTGCGCACCTCGACTGCTGCCAGAACCGTCTCCTTGATTTCCGGCTTGAGCATACCTTCCATGGCACTGCGCACAGCGTCAACCGCTTCATAAATAATGCGGTAGGTGCGTATTTCGATACCCTCCTTGCGCGCGAGTTCCCGGATCTTCGAATTGGGCGAGAGGTGAAATCCGATGATAAGCGCATTCGAAGCGGCTGCGAGATTGATATCGCTCTCCTTTATGGCTCCGACGCTCTTGTGGATGACGCAGACTTTGATCTCCTTGGTGGACAACTTTTCGAGTGAAGCGGCAAGCGCTTCTACAGAGCCGTCAACGTCGCCCTTGATAATGAGATTAAGCGACTGCACGGCACCCGTCTGAATCTGCTCGTACAGGTGGTCAAGCGACACGATGCCGATACGCCGCAGCTCCCGCTCTTTCTGGGCAAGGCGCCGCCGCGCGGCGATTTCCCGTGCCTCTTTTTCATCCTCGCAGACTTTGAATGAATCGCCTGCCTGTGGCGTCCCATCAAGGCCAAGCACCAAGACCGGCTGTGACGGCCGGGTGGAATCGACCGATTGCCCCCGTTCGTTGAGCATGTCGCGCACGCGACCGAAGTGAATACCCGTTACGAACGAATCGCCGCGCCGCAGCGTGCCTTTTTCGATAAGCACCGTTGCCACCGGACCTCTTCCTTTGTCAAGTTCGGCCTCGATCACGACCCCGCGTGCCGAACCGGACGGATTTGCCTTGAGGTCAAGCAGCTCGGTTTCAAGGGCCAGCACTTCAAGCAGCCTCTCGACGCCCGTGCCTTTCTTTGCCGAAATCTCCACACACGACACCTGGCCGCCGTAATCTTCCACCAACACGTTGTACTGGGCCAGTTCGTTCTTGACTTTATCAATATTTGCGGTCGGAAGGTCTGTTTTGTTGATGGCAACCACGATCGGAACACCGGCGGCACGGGCATGATCGATAGCCTCCTTGGTCTGGGGCATAACCCCGGAATCTGCAGCGACCACGAGAACGATCACATCGGTAATCTGTGATCCGCGTGCGCGCATGGCGGTAAATGCCTCATGACCCGGTGTGTCCAGAAAGGTGACCGAGCCGTGAACGGTTTTCACCTCGTACGCAGCAATATGCTGTGTTATCCCTCCCGATTCGCCTGCAATCACGTTCGTTTTTCTGATATAATCGAGCAGAGAGGTCTTGCCGTGGTCAACGTGGCCCATGACCGTGACTACCGGAGCGCGAGGCTCCAGCGTCCCTTCCGCCTCCTCCTCCTTCACTTCCTCATCCGCGGCGTATTCGGTCATGAGCTGGGCGGTATAGCCAAACTCGTCGGATAGAAGTTCAATCGTAGGAAAATCAAGCCGCTGGTTGATGGTCACAAACATGCCGAGTTCAAGGCACTTGGTAATGACTTCCGCAGGCAACACGTTCATCATGTTTGCCAGCTCGTTGGCGGTCACAAATTCTGACACGTTGAGAACCTTCCTCTGCTCCTGGTCCTCCGCATCTTTCTGACCGCTCTCTTTACGGTACTTTTTACGGGCCGATCCGGATCCTATTTTCGCCAGGGTCTTCTTGATGTTGGCCTTTAATTCCATTTCATCAACTTCGACCCGTTCATAGCGCTTCTTTCCGGTCTTTCTCTTCCCCTTGTCATGCCCGCGACCGGCACCGAACGGCTTTTCGCCTGGAGTCCCTTCGGTCGCGGGTGAAGGCGGGATAAATCGCGTGGTGACCGGTCCTGACGGCATATACGTATCACGGCGCCACGGGGTGCCGTTACGAGTTGTCGGCTGGGACGAGGGCACGGCACGGCGAACACCCGGATGGTGCCATGCACCCGGTTTCCTTTCCGGTTTGGCAGGCACCTCCGCTTTGGCTTCAGGCGCAGCCGCCGGAGGTGCTGCCGCCTCAATGTGCGGCGCCTGTTGCTCCTCCTGCTGCAGTCCGGCTTCGGCAGCGAGGTCCTCGCGTGCCTTGGTGAGCATCTGACGCTTGCGCTCATATTCCCGTTTGATCTCGGCCCGCTCCTGTTCGAACTTCTTCTTGATTTCGTCCCGCAGGTTTTCATCAACCGTGCTCATATGGCTCTTCACGGCGATACCCATCCCGCGGAGCATCTGCACGAGCGCTTCACTCGAGACCTTGAACTCCTGCGCTAATTTGTATACTTTCTCTTTTGCCATTGTTCCACCTTGTAACGTGGCGGTGTAGTACTTGTTATCGGTCGCTCAATGAGCACGTTGTACACGGTCAGGTCTGCTCAGATCTCTCCTGTTCTTCGGCGTTTTGGAATTCCGCAGAACCCTGTCCTCCCTCTTCCGCTGCAGGGGCAGCAGCAGCCTCACCAGCATTGTTGTGCACATCATCGCCGGCAGCTTCCTGCTCCATGTCCCCGCCGGTTGCTGCAGAACCCTCTGGGGCTTGTTCTGCCGCATCTTCACTGCCGACTTCTTCGGCAGGTGTCGGGGCGCTCTCATTCATCGCAGCAGCACGCTGCTCTTCGGTCATATTATTGAACTCCTCGTCCCCGAATACATCGATCTCCTTGTCGAGCATTTTTGAGGCCAGACGGATGTTTTGTCCGTCGCGGCCGATTGCCTGGGCAAGATCCTCTTCCCTGATCACGACGAGTATTTTTTTCTCGCCGACCGGAATCACCCGTTTTACCTCGGCCGGAGCGAAAACACGGCGTACCAGAAGCGACAGTTCTTCGGTCCAATTTATGATATCGATCCGTTCGTTGGAAAGCTCGCGGACAATCGCCTGAACACGGTTGCCACGCATGCCGACACACGCGCCGACCGGATCGACCCTGCTGTCGCTTGTGGTGACCGCGATTTTTGAACGGTGGCCCGGATCGCGAACGACTTTCACAATACGAACCGTCTTGTCGAAAATTTCCGGAACCTCGAGTTCAAAGAGTCGCGCCAAAAACTCCGGACACGTCCGTGAGACGATCACCATGGGGCCTTTCGGATTGTTCTTTACTTCCACAATACATGCCCTGATATTCTGCCCCTGGCGGTAACGCTCTTTTCTGATCTGCTCCCGGTACGGCATGACCGCCTCGGTACGGCCGAGATTGACGAGCAGGTTACCTTTGTCGATCTGCTGCACCGTCCCGGTGACCAGCTCGCCGATTCGGTCGTAGAAATCGGCATAGATCTTTTCCCGCTCCGCTTCACGCACCCGCTGAAGCAGTACCTGTTTCGCCGTCTGAATCGCGGACCTTCCGAATTGACCGATGTCGAGGTCCTGCACAAGCTCATCCCCGACCTCAAGCTCCTGGTCGATTGTTTTCGCGTCCTCAAGGGAGATCTCGTTTTCCGGATCAACAACGGTCTGAACCACGGTCTGGTGGGTAGCAACCTCCAGGATACCTTTCTCCCTGTCGACCTGCACATCGACGTGCGCCGGAGTTCCCAGATATTTTTTGGCTGCAGATACGAGCGCGTCCTTGAGCGTATCGAGCACCAGATCAAGTGAAATGCTTTTTTCCTTGGTAACTGCGCTGAGCGATGAAAGAATATCAAGCCCCTTTACCGCTTCATTTTTGCTTCTCTTTGCCATTCGTACTTTCCTTTTATTTTTATTTAAACTGCAACTCTTCTTTTCCGCTGGCAATCATATCGAGGGGCAGCGATATGGTCTGCCCGTCGATTTCACCCCGCAGATACTCGCCGTCGCATGCCGTGATGCTCATACGAAGGGTCTTTTTCCCATCGAAAGCAGGCCGCATCTGCATGATGACGACACGGCCGACCGCGCGCTTGAAATCCCGCTCGGTTTTCAGCTTACGGTCTATGCCAGGCGAGGAAACCTCGAGCGTATAAGAATTTCCAGAAAGAAAATCTTCCACATCCAGAAGAAGGGACAGCTCATCGGATACGCGTTCGCAATCGCCGATGGTAACGCCATTCGCGCTGTCAATAGTGACACGCAAGACCGCCCTTCTTCCCGCCGGAACAAGCTGAAGTTCAAACAGCTCAAATCCAAGCTGATCGAGACTGGAAGCAACACGTTCACGCAGTGCTTCTGGAATCATGGTTTCTCCCGCCGCATACAATGCGAAAAATATGCAAAAAGCAAAAACGGGCTTTTGGCCCGCTCCTTCAGCATACGGTAAATCAACGTACTAATATAGTTTATTGACCGGTATCGGACAAGGGTTATTATCGAAACCGCGCCTTCAGGTGCCTCGTCACGTGCTGTTTGGAACCTTTCCCTCGATCCATTGCCTCCTGACCAGCTCAAGCGCCTCCTCACGCGTGCGCACTTTTTCATCGAGCTGCAGATCATAGACTTCCCGAAGTATCGAGGAAAAAATCGGCCCCGGCGCAAGACCAAGGCTGATAAGGTCGGTTCCTCGAAGAAGGGGTGGCGGCTTGATCTCTTCGCGAGCCAAGTGTTCGAGCCGTTTTTTTACAAAATTGTAATTTTCGAGGTTGCCATGACTTGCACAGCAGTCAATCCGGTGCAGTTCGCACTCATCACTGATCGTGGGACGCGACAGCAGCTTTTTAAGGGTGGCAAGACGCATGGACATAACGTTCATAAAATTCATATGATTACCGACACAGGCAACCACGGAGTCGATAAGGTCGTTTGAAGCCCGCAGCCTTTTGAGTACCGCCCGCGCCATGCGCGCGCCCACCTGATCGTGATTATTGAAGCGGATGCGGTCGGACCATTGCATGGTCGCCTTTTTGCCGATATCGTGCAGCAGCACGCTCCAAGCCAGGGTTGGCGACGATGCGGGGCCTAACAACCGGAGTGCCTTGAGCGTATGGGAAAACACGTCACCTTCGGGATGGAACTGGGGGGGTTGTTCAACTCCTCTGCACGCGGCGACTTCAGGCAGCACCAATTCCAGGAGACCGGCCTCTGCAAGAAGTGCAACCGCATGGTCCGGATGCGGCTGCCTGAGCATCTTGTCCAGTTCGGAAAAAATGCGTTCCGGAGAGATACGGCCGACGCCCGGAGCATTCTCGCGGATCGCCTGCCACGTGTCCTCATGAATCTGGAATCCGAATCGCGCGGCGAACCGGACGGCGCGGAGGAGACGAAGATAGTCCTCCTGAAAACGAATGGCGGGATCACCGATGGCCCTGATAACCCCCTTTTCAAGATCGCTGCGCCCGTTAACATAATCAATAATCGTGTCGGTAAGCGGATCGTAAAACATGCCGTTGATGGTAAAGTCCCTGCGCCCGGCGTCGCAGCGGGCGTCAGCGAACACCACTGTTTGAGGATGCCTGCCGTTGTTGATTCCGATATCGGAACGGAACGTGGCGACCTCAAAGGGAATGCCGCTCTCAACCACGACCACCACGCCGAATTGGGCACCTACCCCGACAGTATGGGCGAACAGCCCGGTTATGGTCTGGGGCGTTGCGTTCGTAACGATATCGATATCTCCCCTCTTTTCGCCGCCGTGGATCATATCGCGTACGTATCCCCCGGCAAACAGCGCAGTATAGCCGCCCTTCACCAGGCGTGAAACAATATCGAGCGCCGCCTGCCGCTTACTTCGTAGAGCCGCATCAACCATGGAGTGATCCATTCGTTTTGCAAAAAATACGTCGCCGGATCAGGCACGGCAAACCGGGATCACCTCTGCAGGGGCATATTTTCATTTTCAATAAATAGTTATTGACAGTACTACCGGGTAAAAAACATCTTTTAATCGCTACGAGCAGGTGGCGCGAACACTAAGATACTTTTTTCAACCTCTGGAGGAACTCATGAGGAGTATCGGACGACTGATTGTCGGCTTATCCGTTTTAGCACTTATCGCTTCATGTGGTCTTGGATCGTATGAACAACGCGGTGACAGTGCATATCGTAAAGCCCAAGGGCTCGATGGAATCGAGAAACGCCTTCAGCAAAAAATGGCTTACACCATGTACCAGCGGGCCATCGAATCACATCCGAACAGGATCAACAACCGGTTGCGCTCCCGTTTCCTCGAGTTATCGCTGGCACGAGCCAAGATGGTACTCAATGAAGGATCTGCGAATTCAGACGCCATTCCGTTGTTCATGAACGATATCGAAAAACACCTGACGACCGATGCTCCGCCCAATATCCGACAGGAATACGCGCTCTTCCTCATCCAGCTCTCTGATTCCTTCTCTATCAGGGAACAGACCGAACGGGCGCTCGTCACTATCGACAAGGCGATCTCGTTCGCCAGCGACCCGAATTCCCTGGTACAGAAAAAACAGGATCTTATAGCACGGGTGGCAAAGGAAAATTTCGAACTCGCTGAATTTGAATTTGAAAACGGCAAGCAGAATAAGGACGACGTCGACGCCATGATACGTGCCGAATATTTTGCGAAAAAGGCGCTTCTCTATGCCCCGGAAAACGAGAAGGCCAAGCAGCTCCTCAGCGAACTCCATAAAATCAATGCCGCAACCTATTCCGGATATCTGCGGGTCATCGAAAACATCATCGACTCTTCGGCTTTCCGCAAGATCAACAAATATGATATTCTTCTTGCGATTCCGAGCCTTAAACAGGCCGGGGGCGTGAGCGCCACCGTCAGCATCTACAATTATTCATACAATCCGCTCCGCATGAAATCAGAACACTTTTTCATCGTTGACGAGGCAGGGAAACGGTACCAGGCCCATAAAAAAGCGCTCCAGGACCCCGAAATCCTGGACCAGGAGCATGAAGCTAAATACACGCTCTCTTTTCCAAAACCTGCCGGAAAAGTCCAAAAGTTAGTATATGAGAATGGCGACCACTACACGGAGAAGTGCTTCTTCTAACGGCCCGAATTTTTCTTGCTATACTTACAAGGCCCTTGATAAGGGCCTTTTTTTATCTGTCACTCATCCTTGTTCGTGTTTTTTCTCTTTCTTCTGAACGGCACGACCTTGTCCGTGGTTTCCTCCTGCTGTGACGGTTCGAGCGGCTCGATGGAACGGGCTTTTGGTGGAGTGCTTTTAACCGAATCGATACTTCCCCCATGATCGCCCAGCGGTCTTTTCATGTCCAGTTTGATGATACGGAACTCGCTGGTCCTGCCGGGGTTCTGAAACCGTCCTTTCACGACATGGGGCGGCTGCAGCTTGAACACCTGCTCAACAGGGGGAAATACCGCAAGGCTCGCAAAATGCATCCACAGCCACTTGCCGACCGGCTGTGATTCCTGGTCAAGCGTATATCCGAGGCAGACACCGTACCCCTGAAACTTCCACCCCTCTTCATCGGCCATGACATGATCCCGGGACAGATCACGGCCGATGAGACAAAACAGGTCCCCCTCATAGGCAAAATCCACCATTTCGTCCGGACCGACATACCGGGACGCGTAATCGATGATCTCCTGTTGCGAAAGCGCCATGGAAACCTGCTGCCGCAAAGAATTTTAAACGGTTCGCAATGACAGTATCAAATAAATCATAGCACCGCATCTTGCAATATCTTCCTCACAATTCTATACTACATTAAAAAGGATTCCTTCATGGATACCGCCCCTAAAAAAGCCCTGCATACGCTTATAACAGGATACGGCATATCGATTTCGCTTTGTATCTTTTTATGCTGCTCTTCCCCGGGGGACCCTGACGTCCTTTATGAACCGCAGATCGTTTTCGTGGGAAGCGTAACCGGCGATCATGACAGCCTGCCGGGAAACAGCACCTGGCCGAACAGATGCTGGCTTGATAATGATACCGTTCGAATGACCTTTTTCTCAGAAGGTTTTAAAGAACAGAACGCAATCCGCTCCGGCGATTTCATACGGATCGACCTTTTCCCCTGCTCGACCTGCATCTCGGATATAACCAACCGGCATGCACGTTTTCACATGGCCCGGTACCTTGCCGCCAACATCTCCTATGAAATCACACCGGCCGATACGATCCTCGCCACCGAATACATCACCATGCAGATACAATCGTTGTCGCGAACACGCGGCGGGTCAATCGAGCTTGGCGCTATCACCGCTGTTGCCAAGCCGTTGACCGGCAACCTTGGACTCGACCTTAAGGACGGCAGGATATTCGGAACAATCGAGTGAGGATGTCATGACCGCTCCCTTGCGGGCCCTGCCTTTTCATAGTACAATCAAAGCATGACCGTTGAACCGCTGCTTGCCGCTCTCATCCTTGCCACCACACCTGCGGATCCGGCGTCGTATAACGGATTTAATGGTGCGTCGTGGGGATCGCCCCCCGACAAGGTCCGGCAGCTCGTATCTACAGTAAACTGGCAATCAGACCAGGGTGCCGCAGCTGATTTTCCAAAGGAACTGGGCATTACGGCATATCGTTCGACCGGCGACATCGCAGGATACCCTGCAGCAATCACCTACTACTTCTGTGACAATAGGTTTTTTCAGGCGACCGTCCGGTTTAATTTTAATGAACTGAAAACCTACGACTTCAATTACAACGTCTTCAGAAGCGTCAACGAGTATTACAACGCAATCCGCTCCAAAACCACTGTTTTTACGCGAGACATCTATGATCTGCTCCGGAAAAAATACGGAAAGAAGAAGCCCTTTTTCAAGGAATTTGATCCTAAATACTGTTTTGTAAAGCTGGACAGGTACCTGAAAAAAGAGAGCTGGAATCTCAGATATCACCCGTATGATTATTACCTTCACATAAAAACACAATCATATGCCCGCTGGGATTTCCCAAAAACCAGGGTGCTTTTTTCCATTGCAATCGATGCACCGGAAAAACGCTTTGATTACACGCTGTCGGCCGCTTCTGTCGAGCTGGCATCGCGGATACAGACCGTGTCTGATTCTCTGCGCATGCGGGGATTATAGATGCTTGAACTCGGCATATTATGCAGAGCGCCAGAATAAAAAAAAGAAGCGCTTGTTCTCAGGAAACACGGATCAAACAAACGCCTCCTCTTATGTTCGATGACACTATGGGCAACGCTTTGTCATCGTCTGGTTCTACCCCTCTCCCAGATTCTTCAACTCACCGGTTTCATGCTGGGGAACTGTCGAAAACAGCCGTAACCATCTCTTTTCTTCGTATCTTGCGGCATTGATTCGTTTCCTATTAACAATATACCCCTCTTTTACCGCCTTATATACAATCCCGGGAAAAAACCGTTTTCTCTTGGAAAACGCCCGTTCTCCAAAAATGAAGAACCTCATATCTCATCAACTATCATGCCAATGGCATACCCATGATTATGCGCTTTTCTGCCGTACGCACGGTTCAAACCGTCCCATAACCGGCACCTGCGTCCCATGTATGGGATGCGCACAGCCCCTCCCAATGGCAGTCGCAACGATTCTGTGGGACAATCACCCGCACAAACGTATTTTCAAAGGCTCTTCAGTGCCTGATTCTGTTCCATGTGGAGAGGACCATTTAACGACTATGGCAGGAGTGAAACGGCTTTTTGTTGAAAAAAAAAGCGGCCTTGACAGTGCCGGCCGCGCGCTGTATCAGGACCTGCATGTACATCTCGGCATCAAAAATCTTACCGGCGTCAGGCTTGTCAACCGGTATGACATTGAAGGTATTTCCGACAGCGAACTGTTGGCGGTGCGCGACATCGTGTTTGCGGAACCGCCTGTCGATACCGTGCATGAAGAAACAGTACCGCTCACGCCCGGCGAACGGGTCTTCGCGATCGACTATCTTCCGGGCCAATACGATCAGCGCGCAGATTCAGCGGCACAGTGCATCCAGATTATGACGCACGGCATCCGGCCGGCAGTGGCGACCGCCCGCGTCGTGATTCTCCAGGGCGCGCTGAGCGACACGGAGCTCGGCAGGATAAAAAAATACTGCATCAACCCCGTGGACTCACGCGAAGCCCGCCTCGATAAACCGTCAACCCTCGCCCTCGCGCTTGAGCCCCCCCCGGACGTTCCTGTTCTCACGGGATTCAACACAAAACATCGCAGCGACCTGGACCAGATGCGCGTTGATCTGGGGCTTGCGATGCGCATCGACGACCTGGCGTTCTGTCAGGCCTATTTCCGGGATACCGAAAAACGCGATCCCACACTCACCGAGCTGCGCATGCTCGACACCTATTGGTCAGACCATTGCCGCCATACCACGTTCCTTACCAGAATCAAAACGGTCTCTATCGAGCCGTCACCCTTTACCGTACCGGTCGAAAAAGCGTTTTCATCCTATATCCGCGCCAGAGAATATGTCCATGAAAAAGACGAACGGAAGGTACCGTGCCTCATGGACATTGCGACCATCGGCATGAAGGAGCTGCGTAAAAAAGGGCTCCTCGAGGACCTTGACACATCAGATGAAATCAACGCCTGCAGCATCGTGGTGAACGCAACGGTGAACGGCAGGCAGGAGCCGTGGCTCGTCATGTTCAAGAACGAGACGCACAACCATCCGACCGAAATCGAGCCGTTCGGCGGGGCGGCGACCTGCCTTGGCGGCGCGATCCGCGATCCGCTGTCGGGCCGTGCCTACGTGTACCATGCCATGCGCGTGACCGGCTCCGGTGATCCGCGGCGCTCCGTTGAAAAAACACTGCCGGGCAAGCTGCCGCAGCGGAAAATCACCACATTGGCGGCCCAGGGATACAGCTCGTACGGCAACCAGATCGGTCTGGCCACCGGCATGGTATCAGAGGTATATGATGAAGGATTTATTGCCAAACGCATGGAGATCGGCGCCGTGGTCGGCGCAGTGCCGAAAGCGTTTGTGCGCCGCGCCGCTCCCGGTGAGGGCGATATCGTCGTTCTGGTGGGCGGCCGGACCGGACGCGACGGGTGCGGCGGCGCTACCGGCTCCTCAAAGGAGCATACCGAGCATTCGATCAGCACCTGCAGTGCCGAGGTCCAGAAAGGTAATCCGCCCACGGAGCGGAAAATACAGCGGTTGTTCCGCTCCGTGGCCGTGACCCGGATGATCAAGCGCTGCAACGATTTCGGCGCCGGCGGGATCTCGGTCGCCATCGGCGAGCTCGCGGCCGGACTCGACATCGACCTCGACGCGATCCCTAAAAAATACGAGGGGCTTGACGGCACCGAACTTGCCATATCAGAATCTCAGGAGCGCATGGCCGTGGTCATCGATCCTGCCGACCTTCCCGCTTTCAGCCGGGCGGTAGCAGCCGAGAACCTTGAAATGGCGGTTGTTGCACGGGTCACCACGACGAACCGTCTGCGGATGCGCTGGCGCGACAGAACGATCGTAGACCTCAGCCGTGATTTTATCGACACGAACGGCGTCATGCAGGAGAGTGACGTCATCGTGACCGCGCCCCGCAGCGACGCTCCCTTTTTTGCCGACTCATTCTCACACGGCCGTACGCTCAAAGATGCATGGCACGCCATGCTTTCAGACCTTGCTGTGTGCAGCCAGCGCGGACTGGTCGAACAGTTCGATTCAACCATCGGCGCGGGATCGGTCTTTCTGCCGTTTGGCGGCAAATATCAGGCAACACCGATTGAATGCATGGTCGCAAAGCTGCCGATCCTGCACGGTGACACCACTACCGGCACGGCAATGAGCTGGGGATATGTTCCCAAGCTTGCCCTTTGGAGCCCGTTTCACGGCGCGGTCTATGCCGTCATCGATGCGGTTGCCAAGATCGTGGCAGCGGGCGGCAACCCCGGCACCATCAGGCTCACCCTGCAGGAGTATTTTGAAAAACTCGGCGATGATCCGAAACGGTGGGGCAAGCCGTTTGCCGCGCTCCTCGGTGCGCTGTATACGCAGCAGAGTCTGGGCATCGCCGCCATCGGCGGCAAGGACAGCATGTCAGGAACGTTCCGGGACCTGTCGGTCCCGCCTACGCTTGTCGCGTTCGGCATCACCGCCATTGATGTAACCAAGGCCATCTCTCCCGAATTCAAATCAGCAGGCCACCTGGTCGTGCTGCTGCCGCTCAGGCGTGACCGTGCGGTTATGCCGGACTTTAATACGGTCAAGCGAACATTTCAAGCTCTGCACCATGCCATTTCCAAAGGCGGGGTGGTTGCCGCACATACGGTGCGCAGCGGCGGCATCGCCGAAGCAGTGAGCAAAATGAGCCTGGGCAATAGGATCGGATGCGTGTTCGCCCCATCATTTGACGCTGCGGCCCTGTTTACGCCGGATATCGGCTCTATTGTTGCGGAACTCGGCACCGTAGCCTCTCCTGAAGAGCTTTTTGGAGAAATCGAATGGACAGCGATTGGCACCACCTCTGCACGACCGGAACTAACGGTCAATGAAACCGTCATTTCAATTGAAGAAATCGAACGGTGGTGGGAGGCCCCGCTTGAAAAGGTTTTCCCGTCCCAGCCGCCGATCCGGCCACACCGGCACACGTCATCACTTTTTAGCGTGCGCACGACCCTGCGGCCGCCGGTGCGCGTCGGAAAGCCGCGGGTGCTTATTGCCGTGTTTCCCGGCACCAATTGCGAATACGATTCGGCGCGAGCATTCGAGGAAGCCGGCGCACTTCCGGCAGTTGAGGTGGTTCGGAACATCAGTGCCGATGATATCAGCGATTCAATCGCTGCCATGGCACGCCGCATCAAAGAATCCCAGATCCTCATGATCCCCGGAGGTTTCAGCGCCGGTGACGAACCTGAGGGCTCAGGTAAATTTATTGCCGCCTTTTTCCGCAATCCACTCCTGCAGGAAACAATTGATGGCTTTCTCTATAAACGAGGGGGGCTTGCGGTCGGCATCTGCAACGGCTTCCAGGCCCTCATCAAACTCGGACTCGTTCCCTACGGAGAAATCAGGCCGCTGGAGCCGGAAAGTCCTACGCTGACATTCAATACCATTGGACGTCATATTTCCCGCATGGCATATACCAGAGTAACCTCTGTCAAGTCGCCATGGTTTTTAAAGGCGGCAATCGGCGACCGGTATGCGATTCCGATTTCTCACGGCGAAGGCCGTTTTGTTGCGCATGACCAGCAGCTTCGTTCCCTGTTCGACAATGGCCAGGTAGCCACACAGTACGTGAACCAGGACGGCGAAGACAGTGACGATATGCGCGGCAATCCCAACGGTTCGCACGGGGCCATTGAGGGTATTACCAGCCCGGACGGCAGGATTTTGGGAAAAATGGGGCACTCAGAACGAAAAGGCAGCAACATAAGCAAAAACATCGTCGGCGTAAAGGACCAGCTCCTGTTTGAGTCAGGGGTGGCGTATTTTCAATAAGGGGAGCGGTATTATCCCCCTCCTTTTTCAACAACGATCGGCATCCAGATCGTGTCCCCGACGGCAAGCTTTCCGAAATCGGTCTTTTTATTGTACTTTTTCAGAAGCCAGAACGGCAGCTCGTCATCACGGTCATTGCACAGACTCCAGAGATTGTCACCCCGCTTAACAAGATGCGGCGTCACCTCATAAACTGTATACTGCCCGTAGAAATCCTCTTCCTGCGCCATATGATACTCAAGGCGCGTGGTGGTAAATTGGTCGAGTTTGGTCTTATCGTCCAGCGGGATTCGCATCCGCTGGCCCACCCGAAGCGGCGCGCCTCTTCTCATGCCGTTGAGTTTTCTTATGTTCCGGGCATAGGCGATCAACCAGTCGCAATAGTGACTCATGGTTTCACCCACCGCAACAGTGATCACTGCCGAAGCAGTGTCCTTTTCGACAACGGCATCGAGGGAATAGACCGATGCATCAAAACTGCTTGACACGTTCTGCGGCCGTTCCTTGCGCAACGCCTCCTCCTCTGATACGGCAGGCGCCGATGCCAACGCTTTTAGGGAATCATCAACCGGCGGCAACGCTGAAACAGGACGCTTTTTCCCCACGGCTTTTTTGCTGGTCCGCAACAAGCCCGCTTTTTGGGAAACGGCTTTATCGGTCCGAGGTTTTTCCACACGCCGAGAACCCTTCTCGGTTTTTTCCTGCAACGAGGCAAGTTGTACCGCTGCCGTGTCACTTTTCTTTGCGGCCTCCGCCAGCGTGGCGGCCCTGGAGCCCGGAATACGCAACAGCTGTCCGGCCCTGATCCTGCCTGCGCTCGTCAGGTCGTTTTCAAGAGCGATATCCTGCACGGTCAGGCCGAACATTCGCGCGATTCGATACAGGTTGTCCCCTCGTTCCACCCGGTATAATTTCGGCCGTTCAGGTTTTGTTTTCTTCAAAGAATCTGGCAGCGCGGCAAGCGCGGCAGATGCTTCCCGCCGTGTTTTTTCCAGAGGCAGATGGATGACCATTCCCTTTGCGAACTGCTTGTTTCGTGAAAAAACCGCTCGCCGTATCGCGGGATTGAGGGCTGCGAGGCGCGCTGGTACTATGTCCAGCGCAGCACAGAGATCCGCCGGTTTAATGTAATAGTCAAGCCTGATGTCGTGATACCGCAGCGGCTTGCTGAACGTAACATCGGGAAAATACCGGTGATGGTTCTCGGCCAGGTCGCTCGCCGCAAGAAAACAGCTGTAGAAATTACTGGATGCAAACCTGAAACTCCGGCTCGAATAATTTTCGATTATAACTCCGATATCCCGTGAACCGGTTCTTCCGACCGCCCGCTTCATACCGCCGATACCGTGATTATAGGAGGTGATGGCAAGGGCCCAGGAGCCGAGTTCGCGGTATGCCCGTGTAAGGTACTTTGCCGCTGCAAGCGTCGAGTATACCGGATCTCTTCGTTCATCAACAGTGTAGGTGACCTTCATACCAAAGAGCCGGGCCGTGCGCCGCATAAACTGCCACAAACCTGCGGCACCGACCTTGGAATAGGCGGTAGGATCGAACGAAGACTCCACATGGGGGAGATATGCAATCCGCTCAGGAATACCATTGGCCCGGAAAATGGCGCGTATGGTATCGAGAAAAAGACCTGAACGTTTGAGTCCTTGTATAAAACGTTCTTTCTGGCCTCGCTGGAACCTGATACGCCCGGACGCCCCGGTTATGGCCGATGAATCCGCATGTTCCAGATACATCTTTTTATAGCGATGCTCAATGGCAGTCCAGGCCGACTCAGGCTGCTCCTCCATTACCTCAAGCGACCGTTTAATCGCAGCACGCTCCCGTTCTATCACTGACGCGGTCTGGCTGCTCGGGATCGTTTTGAAAATCACCATCGGGTAATCCGCATCGTGGAGATATCCCTTGGTGATCGACAGTTCAGAATACACTTTTTTCCAGAATTCAACGTTTTTTTCAAGAATCGCCGGAACCGCGAAATGCGACTCACCGGATGACGCCGCGGCAGCGGGGGCCACTCCGTTCAATAAAACCAGCAGTATACTAGCCGTAAAAATCTTCATAACGGTTCCATTTCGAACGCACCTGTTTCCCTCACCCGGCAGTCATCATCCCCGCGCCGGCGTCCGCACCTGACTGCATGCTCCTTCCTCCTGCATGGTTTCATGCCGGCCGGATATGTAATTTCTGTAATTATAGAATATTAAAACGTGCTGCTGCAAGACAGGATGCGCGATTTCGATATTGGGAAATGATATATTTTCAAATGCATATGTACGAGATCTCCGTTGAAACAAGTTTTTCCGCCGCTCACCGGCTTATAGAATACGATGGCCCATGCGAAAATCTCCACGGCCACAACTGGCTCGTCCGGGCAAAGGTGACCTGCGATACGCTCGACCCGTCAGGCCTTGGCATCGATTTCCGAATACTCAAGAACCTTTTGAAAAAAATAACAGGCAAGTTCGACCATACGGATCTGAATACCATACTGGACGCTGTGGGACTCTCTCCTTCGTCGGAAAACATCGCCCGGCATATCTTCGAGAAGCTTGAAGCCGCGCTTGTCGGCACAAACGTCAGAGTAAGCAGAATAGAAGTATTTGAAACACCGGGCTGCTGCGCCGCCTACTTTAAATAATCATGCTCAATGTCTGTGAAATTTTTAAGAGTATCCAGGGCGAATCGTACTATGCCGGCACCATCTGCTCCTTGGTGCGGCTTTCGGGATGCAACCTGCGGTGCAGGTACTGCGACACTGCCTATTCCTGGGAACAGGGTGAAGACGTATCCATAGATAAGGTGACCGCCCTGGTCCGGGAGCACCGCACGAGCCAGGTAGAAATAACCGGTGGTGAGCCCCTGCTGCAAACCGACACGCCCCGGCTCTGCCAGCGGTTTCTCGATCTGAATTACACGGTGCTGCTTGAAACCAATGGTTCGCTCGACATCTCGGTCATTCCGTCCGGCGTGATCAGAATCGTGGACATCAAATGCCCGTCAAGCGGTCATGACAATTGCTTTTTGGTCAAAAATTACACCCATCTGAGACCTGCGGACGAATGCAAGTTCGTCATCTCTGATGCAGATGACTTTTCCTGGGCCCTTGAACTGGTCAGGCGGGAAAACCTTCATGAAACCGCACGCATCACTTTTTCGCCGAACATAAAAACCCTCCCTCCCAAAGATCTGGCAGAGTGGATCCTTAGTCAAAACGCGCCGGTCAGGCTGGGGCTGCAGCTGCACAAGGTGCTCTGGGGGGAAACGAGGGGCGTATGAACAAAGCCGTTCTCCTGCTTTCCGGCGGTATCGACTCTGCGACGTGCGGCGCACTTGCCCGGCACGAGGGGTTTTCGCTGTACGCCATGAGCTTCTCATACGGTCAACGTCATGCGGTCGAACTTGCGTCGGCAGAAAAGATCGCCCGGCATCTGGAGGTCCGCGAACACCGGATCGTTTCCATAGACCTTGCCGCGTTCGGCGGCAGTTCGCTCACCACAAGTATTCCGGTCCCTAAAAACCGCGACCTCCACGGCGCAGAAAGCGCTGAAATACCGTCAACCTATGTCCCGGCCCGCAACACCCTGTTTCTTTCGTTCGCGCTGGGCTGGGCCGAAGTGCTGGACATACGCGATATTTTCATCGGTGTCAATGCCGTTGACTACTCCGGATACCCTGACTGCAGGCCGCAATTCATCGCCGCATTTGAGCGCATGGCCAACCTTGCCACCAAGGCCGGGGTCGAGGGAAAACGGTTGAACATCCATACGCCCCTCATCAATTGGACAAAGGCAGAGATCATCCGCAAAGGCCTCTCTCTCGGTGTCGACTACCGCCTGACCCATTCCTGTTACGACCCGTCTCCCGACGGTACGGCATGCGGATCATGTGACAGCTGCCGTATCAGGATAAAGGGATTCTTGGAGGCCGAAGTGCCTGATCCGACACGCTACCGGACATGACGGCGCAGCGCACCGGGCCCCTTCCCTATTTTCTCCCCCACACGATCTGTGTATTGCCGTCAAGCATTGTTCGCAGGGAATCGGCAGCAGTGCCCTGAATAAACGACCGCACGGCTCGCACATACCTCGTATACCCGATCACCTGCGGATTGGTCGTATGCGTGGCCCCGATCGTTTTGATATAATACCCTTCGCCTTTATGGTTGTTCCAGATGGGCAACCCTTGCGTTTCCCGGTCATTGGTCTCATCGCATGTGCCGTGGATCCAGAACAGCGGCACCCGTATTGACATTATCCTTTCCGCGTTATTGCCGGTATAGGAGGACAAATATGACCCTGGGATATCGACGATACTGCCGTTCTCCACGATCGTCTCAATGCTGCCGATCGGCGCCTCAAGCACAAACCTGACCACCTGAGGATAATCACCATTGGCAAGTACATCGCAGCCCACAAGTGATCCGAGCGAATAGGCGTACGCAACCACCTTCGGATTTCCCAGGCTGTCGCGGACAAATCCCATGGTCGCATGCCCGTCTTCGGAGATCGAGGCCTCGGTCGCACCGCCTGCGCTCATGCCGAATCCCCGGTAATCACCGATGACCACCGGATATCCCATGGCATGAAGCAGCCGGGTGCGCGGCCAGTAAAAATCAATATGAGGTCCCTTGCCCTTGAAATAAACCATGACTGTATCAGATTCCAAAAAAGGCGGCGGTACCTGTGACAGAACCACCACCGAGATCTCGCCGTTTCCGCTTGGTATCCGGTAGTGCCTGAAAGCGGTATCGTCGACCGCCGGCGCGATACCGGCCGCTTCCAGCGCTTTGACCGTGTCAATCGCATCCTTGCACTCCCGTTCACCGGTATAATTATCAAACTGGTACGAGGAGAGCGGTTCGCCGGAGAACAGGAACGGATCAAGGCTGAAGCACCCTGCGATAAACGCAAACCCCAGTAAACAAAAAATTTTCATCATGCTGGCAAAGGGAAGCTGATAACGGTTAATCGTGTTCAATGGTCACCACCTTTCCCTGCCCGGCCCATTTTCCCAAAACTATGACTCACCCCTACAAACATGCCAAAACAGCCGCATCCGCCTATGGTTATTGTTTGAACTGGATTTGAAGGCGACTTTAATGGATCAATATTCGGCACATACCACTTTGCCTCAATCTGCCACTGCCATGCAGGTGAACCACAATCCAGACCCGTATGTATGATCGGCAGCCAGTGATATTTCTGTTTATTGCCGTCATACCTTGTGGTGTGCGTCTCAAACCAGTTGTCCATGCCGGCATAATAATAGAGTCGCGGATGGAGCTGCCAGAGCGCGGTAATACCCGCGTCAGGCCAGAGCCTGCTGTTCCCTTTCTGAAAATCGGTTGTTCCCAGAAGTTTTACGCTGGCAATAATCCCTGGAATTCCTCCTGCAGGCTTCAGCGGTCGCCAGTTGCACCCGCCTTCAAGCTCGCACACTCCAAAGAGGGCTGATGTCACCGCCCATCCCGTCTCCACATCAATGTTATCCATGATACCATAATTCGCTCCAATTCCCAGAAGCGGAAACGGCGCCCATCCGATCTGCCCGGCAAACGGCCCGCCGAACGAAGCTGAAGCCGTAAGCTCACCCGTTTCAATGGGCCGCACATGGCGGACGGAAGCGCAGGAACACGCAAGAACCAGCCAAAAAAACAATACCATATACAACAGGATGCCCGAGCAATTCTTCCGAATGATCATAGTACTCCTTGATTTCATGCAAAACACCCGGTGGTTTCATCTACCGCAATATAGTATATCGAATCAACATACGGATATCCGGAATTACGAGCATGCTGTTCAACAAAGGATTATTGGGTGATTGGAGCTGCGAGGCAATTAAAAAAGGGAAGCACATCAATTATCGATCTGCTTCCCCGAACCAAAGCTGCACACAGCAGCAAATTTACTTCTTTTTCCTCGCCTTTTTCTTTATCGCCTTTCCCTGATGCAAAACAACATAGATCTGGGATACGGACAGGCCGAATTTTTTCGCGAGTGCCGGTCCGACAGCCCCCCTTTTGTATGCAGCAATAATCCTGGCATTCCGCTTGGGATTATCGCTTATCGAGGATTTGATGCCGTATTTGCCTCTGAGCTGATGTATCGCCTGCCTGGTGATTCCTACCTTATTGCCGATCGCTTCATCTGTCACATACTTCTTTTGCAGCTTGATAAGCTCGCTCTTGCTGATCCTCGCCATGGTTACTCCTTTCAATGATCGTTGTGGATCGTTTCAAAAATACATTTCGTTAACTTGTGGATTCTAACATGATGCAATAATTTACAATATTGCCATCGGAATTGATACTATCCAGGCGCTTTGTTGGTAATACGCCGGAAAGGGTCATACGCCTCATTCTTTTAAAATATCTCCAAGGCGCTTCCGGTTTCGGACGGCCGCTGCCAGAAAATTTCCACGAGGTTCGGGGGTTCCCATGGGCCCGGCCAGGGAATCTCAGCGCTTATTTTACCGATGAGCATCCTGTTCTTACCTTCAATTATGTTGATAACGCAGAACAACTATCCGTCATTACCCTCCGTCAAAAACTCCTCCGGCACCCCCGCCTCCAGTTTCATCTCCTGTCCCTCCTGTGTTTTCCACTCAATGCTCTTCGCATGCAGCATAAGCCGCGGATATTGTTCCTGCACTGCCTTGTCGCCGTAGCGCAGGTCCCCTGCGATCGGATGACCGATATGGTAAAAATGGACCCGTATCTGGTGCCTGCGTCCGGTTTCGGGATATGCTTCAAGAAGCGTAAGCCGTTCTCCGCGCTTCAGCACTCGGTACCTGGTACTGCTCGGTTTTCCGTTTTTTTCATCCACGCCCATGCGTCCTGATCCAAACAGCCTGATGGGAGCGTCGATGACGCCGCCGTCTTCGGCTGGCCCTCCGTGCACGAGCGCGACGTAGGTTTTTTTCACTTCGCGGTCAAAAATCATTCCGTTCAGGTATCGGTGCGACGCTGCGGTTTTTGCAAAGAGCATGATCCCGCTTACCTCCTTATCAAGCCGGTGGACCGTGAACAGCTTTTGATTGAGCTGCCGCTCCAGCAGGGTTCGAATTGACGGGACAGATAGGTCGCGTTCGGGTATGGAGGAAATATGTGCAGGCTTGTTTACGGCGACGAGGTCGCCGTCTTCGTAGACAAGAGGGATCATCTATGCGTGCTTTCGCCGGTCGGTATGACGCTCTATCCTGGCGCCAAGCGCTCTGAGCCGGGCATCGATTTCATGATATCCCCGGTCAATCTGCTCGATGTTGTATATAACGCTTGTACCGTTGGCCGCAAGCGACGCGATAAGAAGCGCCATGCCGGCCCGGATGTCGGGCGAGCTGAGCGTGGTGCCGAACAGCCTCGTCGGACCGGTAACCACGGCCCGGTGCGGATCGCAGAGCACGATCGAGGCACCCATGGCAACAAGTCTATCCACAAAAAAGAGTCGGGACTCAAACATTTTTTCATGGATAAGACACGTACCCTTGCACTGGGTCGCAACAACGAGCAGTATTGAGAGAAGGTCGGTCGGAAATCCGGGCCATGGGCTGTCATCGATATGCGGCAGGGCGCCCCCCATGTCTTTATGTATGCGAAGTCCCTGCTTGCGTGGCACGCAAATCTCTCTTTGGGACGCATCAGTTTCCACTCGGACGCCCAGACGCCCGAACTGGTGCAGGATCATGCGAAGGTGGTCGATATCCACCCCTTTAATGGTCATTTCTGATCCGGTTGCTGCGGCCAGACCGATAAACGATCCGGCTTCAACATAGTCGCCGCCTACCTCATGAACCCCGCCGCGGATGCTACCGGTGCCGAATACCGTCAGCAGGTTTGATCCTACGCCTTCAATGAGCACGCCGCACTTTTCAAGAAACCTGCACAGTCCCTGCACATGAGGTTCTGAAGCAGCATTGGCGATCACGGTCGGACCAACGGCTCCGGCCGCCGCAATAAGGGCGTTTTCCGTTGCCGTTACTGACGCTTCGTCAAGATGAATGGTCGCTCCCCGCAACCCGCGCTTCGGTGCCGTGAGAACGTAGCCCGTCTCCTCGGTGATGCCGTCAGAAGAGGCGGTCCGTTCGACGCGAAGCCGGGCGCCCAGTGCCTGGAGCACCGCAAAATGGGTGTCAAGCCTGCGCCTGCCGATTGAATCGCCGCCGGGCTGGCGGATGACCGCCTTTCCCTTGCGCACCAGAAGCGATGATGCGAACAGGATCGAGGCGCGGATCGTGGCAGCCTCCTTCATTGGCAGGACCGGCGTACTGATCCTCTTTGCGACAACGGTCACTTCGCCATTATCGAGCGGGGAGACCTCCGCACCCAGAAGCGACGCGATCCCGAGCATGGTCGTGACATCGCCTATGTGAGGCACGTTGGAAAAGGTCACGGGTTCTGGTGTAAGGAGGGCGGCAGCAATAAGCGGCAATGCTTCGTTTTTATTGCCCGGGACCCGGATGGTTCCCTTAAGCCTATGGTTTCCTTCGACAACAAACATGCTCATTGACGACCCCTTGCGACACTGGAAAAAACCGGACGATAGGTAAGATAGTTGGAGGGAAATCATAAGGGCAATTGATTCGTGCAGCACAGCGATCCGCCTGTTCCCCTTCACGGCGGAAGAATAATAAACCATGCACTTTGCAAAAAAAATGCATATATTAATAACAAGCATGCAATAAAAGCGATTGCATAGCGTAATAATGAATAGTACAATTGTTATGTTAAAAGCTCTGCCTGTGTGCTACGTTATTTCTTGACTAACACCATCACACAGGGGATTCTATTTTGGATGGCAAGAGCACGCCGTTCTTTTTATAAGCTACGGACTTCGACCCATTCAAGTGAATACCCACCCTTTTTCTATGAGAGGGATCAAGAAATAATGCCGAGGCAGGGCTTTTTTTATCGTCCCTCGGTGCGGTCAGCTCCACCAACCCGGCGTTTTCCAAAATACGGTTGCTTTTCGTTTCCGCAATGGTCATATTCAAACTATGCATATGTTCCGTACGCCTGGATTGCTCAGGCAAAAGCGTACCTGCGGAATTCTCCTACGCGCCCTGGGGATGGTTTTCCCGGTCCTGCTTTTTGCCGGCTGCAGTAAACCTGCGGTAAAACCGCCGCTCCTTGTGTTAAGGGCGCATATCGAGGAGGAAGGGAAGAACCTGTTCCTGGTCTTGCATAACGAGTCCACACGCGATATTACCATTTGCACGCGTAATTTTTACGACAAGATTGAGTGCCTGGATATCCGTGCGTTTCCGGATACTGCGGAAATTCCTGACGAACGGCTGTTCGGGAAAGGGGTGCAGCGGACCACGCAGGACATAATCACGCTTGATGATTTCATTAGACTGGACATTGGCCAGGAGACCAGAATACCGGTCGATCTCAGCGGCATATATCGTGGCTGTAAACTCGGCGACAGCGTCTTCATATCGGTGTTTTTCAAGAATATCGATCCCGTGCTCTGTTCAAAGGTCGAAGTCGAAAACCACGACAAGGCGACGCAGGACTACTGCAAACTGCTCCATGTCATTCCCACGCGGGCCAACACCTACTGGTCCGGCGAAGTGCGAACGCCGTACTACCGGATCAATCCCTGTGCCTTTGCGCCCAAGAAAACCTACAAGAAACAACGAACATCCAAGGTCAGGGTCCTGCGAAAAAGCAAAACCCACCCCTTGAAGCATAAGGTGTTTTAAGCGTTCGGTATACGAATCAGTCGGCTGCGGACGACGGATGTGCAGAGGCCTGATTAAGCCGCCGGATACGTTCTGCCAAAAGCCGCGATAAAAACAGCGCATAATGCGGCTTTTTCTTGATCGCCCTGACAAACTCTTTTTTGGTGATTTTTATCAGCTTTCCGTCGGTCACCGCCCTCACGGTTGCACTGCGCCGGTCGTTCAGCAGGAAAGACATCTCACCCATGAAAATATCGTCCGCCGAGAGCGACGAAACCACTATAGCATTAACAATGATCTCGTATTTTCCCTTGACAATAAAATACAGGAAGTTTGACGGATCACCCTGGCTGATGACAATATCGCCTGCCCGCACCTCTAGCGGCTCGATATGGCTGAATAGTGCCGGTGTCAGGGAGCCGCTTTCGTTCTCATAGGGTATTTCAAACGAGACTTCATTCCCCGCCTCATTGTAGGCAAGCTTGCGCACGGTTTCCTGTGTCATGATAATTCCCCTCCCATGCAGTCGCAGCATGTCTTCCTTGGAAATGGTCTGCAGCATGGTGCGCCAGTCAAATCCGCTACCCTCGTCCGCTATGACAAAACGTCCATAGGCAGGGTAGATGGTATAATCAAAGGTGACCGTTTTCCGTGCGATCGCGGGATCCCTGCATTTCTCTTCGATCAGATCGGGCATGCAGCCGCCCCGCTCCAGAAAGGCGCTTTTTTCATTGTACGTGATGCCGCAATTGCCGTGCTCAATGGCATTGATGATCATCTCATACAGCGCAAGATGAAAAAAATATTTCTTTTCGACGGTCAGTTTGTTTGAATTGTAAAGAAAGTTGCTGATCAGGTTGATATAGCAGCTCGCCTCGAAGATATTATTTCGGATCCGAAATGAACCGGAAAGCGCACCAACGATGTCCTGCCCGATTCCGCGCTGGAATAATATGCGCCGGTTGTTATGGATAATATCGAGAATGCTGGGTAACTGTTTTTCGAGATCCTTGTAGGTGAGCGAAACCAGGATGTTCGTTCCCTTGATAGAATTCACCTGCTCAACGGTCGCGTAATCTTTGCAAATGGCGATAATGCCGCCGTGCAGAAGCCACGGATCCTTGAGAATCGTTTCGAGGAGTTGAAGCGCGTTCACCTTTGGATCGGAAAAGTTGAGGAATATCAGTTCCGGCATGTCGGTCGTGAGAAACTCTTCTGCCGAGCGGGCATTGGTGAGAAGCAACAGATCGTACAAGTCGCTGATGCTACTCATTTTAATAATAGCGTTCAACTGGTCAAAAAGCCGTGTACTAGTGGAAATTAAAGGCATGGTGTACATGGTGTCACGTCTCGCCGTTGACAGTCATTGATTATCATTACACGGATTTTTCCGTTGCCCGCTTCAAACCTTTTAAATTGTAAATTATTTCTCCATAAAAAACAACGGTATCGCTGCAAACCTGATTACTGCTTGTTGCTGCAATGCTCCAGGCTCACTGGTTCGACCTCCCAGATACCGGTCGTGAAGGTGTGCTGCAGAAGATACCGCCGCGCATCACTGGCAAACACCCTGAACCACAAACAGCGCGGACCATGCCACCGGTCTTCCACCTCAATAACAGCATAGCGCTGACCCTCTATCCAGAAAGAGACCGGAACTTCATCGGTTTGCCGGCAGCCGCTGGTTTCCACCCTGGTTTTCATATCTACAAAATATAACGAGAAAGCGTACCGGATTGTATTTTACACCTCCGATATCTGAAACGGACAATACAGCAACAATTCACCTCGCAAGGTTCCAAGGCACGCCCTATGAATTTTCTCAATGACCACTCAAAAACAAACGCTCTCGTCGGGAGTATCGTTTTCACGATCTCCCTTATTGTTTATTACCTCACCATGGCACCCTCGATCTGCCTGTGGGACTGCGGTGAAAATTTGGCAGCGTCGGCATGTCTGGGACTTCCCCATCCTCCCGGCACCCCGCTGCTCATCATGATCAACCGCGCCTGGCTCGTCATGACCTCTTTTTTCGGCGACATCGGCTACCGTTTCAACCTGATCGCCGTATTTTCAAGTGCTATTACCGTTCTGTTCATATACCTGATAACCGTGCGCAGCATGATCTTGCTTCTGGGAGATCCGGATACGCTCTGGAAACGCCTGACCCTGTACTGCAGCGGCTTCGTAGGCGCACTCTTCTGCGCGTTCGGCAAGACCTTCTGGTTCGCCGCACTCGAAAGCTCGCAGCAGTCGAACGTGACCAATATCACAGTCGTTGTCACCATCTGGCTCGCGCTGGTCTGGGCCCAGTCCAAAAACGAGCGCCGCGACCGCCTGCTCCTGCTGATAAGCTATATCATATTCATGGGGATCGGCATCCGTATGATCTCCTCGCTCGCCATGCCGGTGATCGTTGCCTTCGTCATGGTCGTGGACCCGGAGAAACGAAAAGACTGGCGCTTCTGGGGCGCGTCGCTTTCTCTGATGCTCGTCATGTACAACCTCTCGTGGTTCCTCGTGTTCGTGCCTCTTGTCGCCCTGCTGCTGTTCATTATGACCTACGCCGACCAGAAAAACCGCGTGCGATGGCAGTTCAGCTTCTGGCTGGTCCTGCTGGCGATCGTCGGTTTCTCAAGCCATATCTACCTCCCGGTGCGGTCTGCGCTCAATCCCATCATTGATGAAGGCCACCCGATCGTCAAACCAAAGGGCCAATTTCCTTATGTCGATTTCTCGGCGGTCATGGAAGTCCTTGACCGGAAACAGTATGGAAACGAAAGCATGGTCTCCCGCTCCTTATGGCGGCGCGGCGACCTCTTTCGCAAGCAGCTCGGAATTGACGGCCATATGGGATATGGCGGGTTCCACATGCTGCAGTTCTTTCATTTCGACACGCAAGACCAGGAAAAAAGCTTTATCGACGGGTCTGCGGCCGGCTACGGAAAGCTGCTCATCTACCTGCTTCCCACAATTTTCGTCCTGTATGGATTTTACCTTGTCTACAAAAGGAACAAACGACTGGCCACCCTGCTCGTCCTGATTACCGTGCTCACCACCCTGGGCATGGTGTGGTACATGAATTTCGCCGACGGAACAAAGCCTGACAGCCGCATCGAATACGATCATTGGGTAAAAAACGGCAAACAGGGGCCCCTGCCTACCATTTACCGGGAAGTCCGGGTGCGCGACTACTTTTACAGCACCGGCTTCATGTTCTTCAGCATGTGGATAGGTCTGACCGCGGGACTTATCCTGTTCCAGATGTTCAGCAGCCGCAGCACACAAACGCGTACGCTTGCCGCCCCTTTGGTCCTTATCCTGTTTGCCCTTTCACCGGCGCTGCCCCTTACGCAGAACTATGCGCTTCGCGACCGCAGCGACAACTGGATGCCGTTTGAATACGCCTTCAACCTGCTGATGTCATGCGAAAAGGACGGTATCATTTTTACCAATGGCGATAATGATACGTTTCCGATCTGGGCCATCCAGGAGGCATACGGTGTGCGCAAAGACGTCCGTCTGGTAAACCTGAGCCTCGTCAATACCCTGTGGTTTATCAAACAGCTCAAGAAAATCGAGCCAAAGGTGCCGATCTCCTATTCCGACGCGCAGATCGATAATCTGCAGCCGGAATACAATCCCTTTGAATCCTCAACCCTTATAAAACTGCCCAATGCCGGCATCGAGGTGACCGTGCCCGGACGCGACAAGTACCAGGTCATGCGGGTGCAGGACAAAATGGTGCTCAACATCGTGGACGCGAACAAGTGGCGCAAGCCGGTCTATTTCGCCACCTCGGTTTCGCCAGATAACTTCATGGGGCTTGATCCGTATCTGCAGATGCAGGGCCTGGCCTACCGCCTGTTCCCGGAACCGTTGCCCGACAAGGATCGGATCGATACCGACCGCATGGCAACGCTCATTGACAACACGTATAAATTCAGGGTCTTCCCAAAAAGGATAATTGACAAAGACGAGCCGTACGAAGGCATCGCAGCCGACTATGCGGTGTGCTTTTTATGGTATGGTATGACCATGAATGAAAGGATTGACGAGCTGGACAAGGCAATCAACGACACCGCGTCCAAGGACTCCACCCTTGCTGCAGAGCTGCGCGCCCAGCAAAAAGATTATTACGACAAGACCCTGGATAAACTGGACAAGTGCATTTCATTGATTACGTGGAACATGCAGCCGATCATGCTGCGGCACCGTATCATCATGAAATACGGCACGCCTGCGCTTGCCGAGGAAAAACTGCTCCCCCTGTATGCTGCCGACCCGTCCAATACCCAGTTGCGCGACCTGCTGGCCCAGGCGCTTGAGGCCCAGGGGAAAAAGGAGGAGCTGCAAAAGCTCATGCAGGATGCTCCCCTGCCCCTGCCACGGGGATAAGCGGGGCTTGGATTTGAACCAAGGACCTTTGGGTTATGAGCCGTCTTGACAAATCGTATATAGCGAATATGTCCTAAAATCGGCAGGCGGAAGCGCCATATTGTCACTGCCGTTCCTTAACCGCAAGGTATTGGCGCTACGCACCATATGCATAAACCGGTTTCGCCATAAACGCCACAGGAAAAGTTACCAAAATAGTTACCAATTATTTTGGCGGCAGCCAGGAGGTGCTTTTATTGTCCCAGCTTCTATTTCTGCAGGTTTCATTAACTACCGGTTCCAAGAAGTGCCTGATAATTTTCATGACAATTGCAAAGTCATCGGAATACGTAAGCCTATTCCTGGCCAGAAAGCCTTTCCACAGGCTGGCAAGCCCGATATTTGACGCAAACTCTGATGAAAAAACCGATTCGGCCCGACCGGTGCCTGTTCCTCGACGTGAGAATGTTTTTGCAAAAGCTTCTATAAGCTCATTCCCGTCGAAAGGCATAATCTCCGAAAGACAGGCAATGTCAAAGAAATCCTTCATTCGGCTCGTCGCAGTCTGTCGTTCAACTATTGCCTGGAATTTTTCCGCGATCATTGTCACCATGGAATAGGCGAAAATGCTCGGTTTTGGATGGCCTAGAAGAGTCGGGAATTCGAATACCCGCGGTTCTTTTGTAACAACATCTCCGAAGGCGACATCTATTTGAAGAATAACCCGGGCTTTTGCCAGTAGCGCGGGAATGAAGACACGACTTCCGTTAAAATCAGTTCCTTCCTTGATCCGCTCAATCCTCATTTGTGCAGGGTGATACTCAATACCATCCTGGCAAGCGATCTGCGATATTTCGGTAAATACTGTTTTAAGCTTCTCGGGATTATCGGTAAGTTTGATTCCCAGAAAATCGATATCGACCGTTGGACGACGGACAGGAACTGAAAGTGAAAAGAAAAGCAACCCTCCTTTAAGGATAAAATTTGTTCTATAGGGTGATATAGACAATCTGTACAGAAACCGCTCCTGGCAATACTGCCTGAGAACCGAGTCAAAACTCTTGTCTGTTTTTCTGGAAAGCTGGAGAAGCCGTTCCCGTACAGATGCACCGAAGTCTTTGATCTGTTTCTGTGTCATTCTTACACCGTCATCACCCGGAGATACGGGGTCATTACAGTTTTTGTTTGACACCGCTGTGCATAGTCAATCAGCTTTGCGATGTCCGGTTTCCCTGTGGCGAAATATTTTCTGAGGGTTTCAAGAGCGAGATCTTCACCAACTTTGCTGCGATATCTGAATGCATCACAAATACTTTTTTCAGGTTCATATATTCTAATTACACCATGTTTCCTTTTAATGGTGGAAATTCCCCATCCATAGAACCGGTCGTGAAAATAGAAAACCCTGAGCGGCGGGTGATCTATTTGCGGTGCCCGATGGTTATGCGGAAGCGCGACGAAAACTTCCTGGGGATTGAATGTGGTGAGGTTATAAAACGCGAGAGCTGATGCAAGGCAGATTACAGCTTTTGGATAGGCCCGGCAGATATCGACCATCTCCATGTATTCCTCAGAAGATGTGCTTATCGAAGCAAGACGGTATAGACCCGGCTTGATCTTTTCAAGAGTTTCGTCACTGACAAGTCGGGCGATATCTCGGGTATTGAACCGGGCGGCTTTCATTTCGCTCATCCTTGCATACCCACCACGGGATTTCAGATAGGCAATAATCGGTTCTTTTTGCATGCAGATAATATATATATGCCTACGTTAAGAAGCAATAATGTCATTGGAAAGATCGGCCTTCACGAAGCACTTACGCTATGGTAAAATCGCGTGCTATGGAAAAATTATATCCATAGAAAAAAGCTCCCCCTTCCCCCACTTTCCCTGTTTCATTTTTCACAAATACACTCTGCCTCGATAGATGTATTTTCAGCCCTTTCCCTAAAAACAAAATCGGTTCTATAATAGAGGAGTTCTATGCCCCAATTGGCCGGTCTATTCTTCAGGCTTTTTTTCAGACTGTTCCTATCTCGAAAACGCCTTGTATTCAAAATCGCCATCCTTGAGAAGGAGAATGAAATCTTGAAGAGGCGGCTTGAAGGTAAACGGATAGTTACGAACCACCTTGATAGACTGTTTTTCGTGTTTCTGAATAAGATTATGGCGGTCAAAGATTACATCACCATTGTCCAGCCAGCCACAGTGCTTCGGTGGCAGAAAATGGTTATCCGGCGATTATGGACTTTTAAGCATCAACCGGGAATCAAAGGAAGAAGACCGGTGGAAAGAAACATTCGAGATCTCATCCTAAGCATAAAGAACGAAAATCTTTTCTGGGGAGTGAAAAGAATCCAGGGAGAGTTGTTGAAACTGGGTATTGTCCTAGATTCCAAAACAATATGGAACATCATCCGCGAATTCAGGAAACGGGGTAAAATCAAGGCAGGAATATCCTGGAGGAAATTCCTTGAAATGCATAAGCAATCGTTTTATGCAATGGATTTCTTTACCGTAGATACGGTTCTGAATAAGCGGTTTTATGTCTTGTTTTTCATATCCCACCAGACGAAACAGATCGTTCGGTTCGCGGTGACGGAAAATCCTGCAAAAGAATTTGTTCGACAGCAGCTGATAGAATTATCAGAAGAGTTAAGCCGAACCATATTTCTATTGCATGACAATGCGGTTCAATTCAATTTGCGGTATGCCGACTATATGATAAAGGGAATAGCGACTTCAGTGCAAGCACCGAATATGAATGCAATCGCGGAAAGGTTTGTGGGATCGGTGAGAAGGGAGGCGCTTGATCACTATATCATTCTCAGCAGGAACCAGCTGAAAAGAATTCTGGCAGACTATATTCATTATTATAATTCCCTACGACCGCATCAGGGGCTCGGTCAGCAATCGCCGACCGGCTATTCTCCGGAAGATAAAGGTGAAATACTAAAAATTCCTATCTTATCAGGTCTTCATCATCATTATTACAGGAGGGCTGCATGACGGATATGTTTTTTCCATAGGACGGGACGAGTTACCAAATTTTTTCCGGCCCATAATCCCCAAAAAAAAATAGGCCGTAAATCATTGACTTACGGCCTTCTATTGGTAGCGGGGCTTGGATTTGAACCAAGGACCTTTGGGTTATGAGCCCAACGAGCTACCGGACTGCTCCACCCCGCGATATTTTAATTTCGGGATTCTGGGACTTCTTCAAGTCCGATAGCTCGAGGCTTTGCCCAACGAGCTACTCCCGACGTAAAGTCGGGACTCCACCCCACGATGTACCGATTTTTATATCCTTTTAAAGATACTAGCTGGAATTGAAAAAATCAAGCACGCTGCGACATTTTATTCTGCCGGATCATATTTCGACGGAAACAAATCATGGGGGGATTTCGGAGCAATCCGCAGTGATTTAAAACGGTCCAGGATAACCTGGCCGGGGAGCGCGCGCCGTCGTTTGTGCACGTACCGGGCTTCGGTATAGTGCACTTCGACATAGGAGGTATGCCGGGCCTTGGAAAACCAGGCAGCAAGAGCAGCCGCCTTTTCCACGATTTCAGGAGGTATGGATGTTTTTTTTTCCTTTCTGCGGATCAGGACATGTGATCCTGAATGAGCAGCCACATGCAGCCACAGGTCCCATGGCCGCGCGAACCGGGTGGTCAGCTCATCGTTCTGGAGGTCGTTTTTTCCGATATACACCTCCCAGCCGTCGATCGTATATCGCCGGTACGGAACCACCAGCCCCGCTACGGTGCGGTTCGATTCCAATGCTTTTTTTCCTGGAACATGCTCGCCGAGATACTGCCTGATCCGGGTACACACCTCCTCCTGTTCGACCACCTGTCCGTTTTTCAGTGCACGATCGCACTCCTGCTGCAGCTCTTCTCCGAGTCTGATTTCCTCGCGTGTCCGGGCCACCTTGGATGCGCTTATCTCCGCTCCTCTTTGGGCTTTCCTGGCTTTTTTATAAAGGAGTTGCGCATTTTCCTTGAACCCGAATTTGGGATTAATGGCAATCCGTTCCTCGGCCTGTGTATGGATATTCTTCACCATCGTCTGTGCTCTGCCTCGTACTTCCTGCTGTGGGCTGGCCAGAAGAGAGTCGGCCATCTGGCGGTACCATACCGCTTTTTCGGATTCCCGCAGCTCAGCGAGCTGCTTGGTTTCCCTGTGCTTGTGCTTTTTGACCCTCTGCGCAAGAGTTTTTCGCAGTAATTGAAGGGTTTCAGAAGGCGAAGCCTGGCCGTATTCCATCATGTTCTTGACATCCATTCAGTTTGATGGTACAATAAAATTGAAGGAATAAGCGCTTAAGTAACCGGAAGAAACCGGCACCGAAAAGGCAGATACCGGACGGTGAACAGCATGTTGTCTTGTTTGGAAGGAACGGTATGATCACGACGCTTAACATCAAATGTCCGCATTGCGAACAGGTTTCACAGATCTTCCTCAGCACGAGCGTATGTGTCATTATTCTGAACTGTCCCTCATGCCTTTCGCCCATTATGTATTTCAAGCATAAAATATTTCTGCTTGACCCAAAACAGCTTAAAAAAATCAGCGGCGCCACCCGCAGCTCCATGATTTTCAAAATGCTCGAGCAGATTGCTGATGCCGAGGCTACGGCCCCCTGCAGCGTGAAAAAATCTTCCCACCTGCACCAGAACGCCCATCAGGCGGCACAGAGCGCTCAAAAATCATCCCCAGCCCGGTACGAGGAAAGATATATCACCGGGGATGACTGTACCAATATCAGGATCGAACTCGAACTCTGCAACGACTCCCTCGAGTTCATCAACCGGATGTAATCTTCTTATCGTACCGTTTTTGCCAGTAGTGCCGCGCTAACAACGGGCGTGAGATGTTTTTTAACGCCCACCGACCGTAAGGGCCTAATTATTTTCTTCTTAATCCCCGAAGCTCAGGGATGGAGCACGCTATGAAACTGCAATACGAGTCCTATCCGTTTACCCCGCTTCTTGGCTGGTCAATATCACGATATGAGGTCTTTGATAAGTGTAAAAGGCAATATTTTTACACCTATTATTCGAAATATGTCCCGGATGTCCCGCGATATAAAATGACCCTTTTGCGCGATCTCACCTCAATGCCGCTTGAAATTGGAAACGTGGTGCACGATGTGATAGAAACGTTTCTTCGCAGGCTGCAGCAGAGCGACAATGATATCGACGAAACCCGCTTTTTCGATTATGCAGGTAACACCACTACCGGTTACTTTGCAAAAAAAAGATTTATCGAAGAGTATTACGGACACGGCAGTGTCGATCCGGAAAAAGCCCGCGACAAAGTATTCGCCTGTCTGAAAAATTTCCTCGGCTCTCCCTGCTACACCTGGATCTTCATGAAGGCGATCAGGAGCAAGGAAAACTGGATGATCGAGCCGGAAGGGTATGGCGAGACCCGGCTCGAGGGAATGAAGGTGTACTGCAAAATGGATTTTCTGATGCCGGTAGATGAGGAAGTCCATATTCTTGACTGGAAAACAGGCGCCAGGGACGAGGCAAAACATATGACCCAGCTCAAAGGGTATGCCGCTGCCGCGGCCAGCAACTTCAACATCCCCTGGAACCGGATCTTTCCCAAAATCGTCTACCTCTACCCTGCCTATGGTGAACTCGAACTGCTGCTCGATTCCGGCAGCTATTCGGCCTTTATCGAAACGATAAAAAACCAGACGCAGGAAATGCTGGAGTATTGCACCGACCGTGATGAAAATATCCCGCTGCCTATCGACCGCTTTCCGCTCCAGGCCTCTCCGGCGGTCTGCCGCCAATGCAGGTACCAGGAGCTCTGTTTTCCAGAAATACGAAACGACCGGCAAAAACAGAGCGATCGTCTCGAATGAAGCGCTACATACGATGGTGGATTCACCATGTCCGTTTACAGGAGTAAACAAAAAGGGCCGGTAAAAGGGAAGTTTTTGCACCCGGTGACGACTGGTCTATGTATATTTTACCGGACAGATAGCGCTATTTTAAAAAGGAGTGTTTATATGGCGTTTCAACGCGCAATGACCGTGGCGTTTCTTGTATGTTTTTTCAGTACCGTTGTCCGGGCTGAATTCTATCCGGAGCGAATATACAAGGAGCGTCAAAAAGTATTGCTCAATTCCGGCTGGAAATTTTACAAGGGGACACCTTCGGGCGACCCCAGCGCGGCGAGCTTTGACGACGCCTCCTGGCAGACCGTGAATGTACCGCACTCCGCATCGTATGATGAACCAACGTTTGAGTCTGAATTGAACCATTACATAGGCATTGCATGGTACCGTAAAACCTTCCAAATCCCCCAGGCACCCCATGCCGGAAAACTCGTCATCGAGTTTGAAGGCGCCATGCAGTGCGCCGATGTCTGGATAAACGGCCAGAAGGCGGGCGCTCACTACGCGAGCGGGTATACCTGGTTCCCCATCGATATCAGCGGGAAAACGGTGTCCGGCGACAACGTGCTCGCGGTGAAACTTGACAATACCTATAAAACCGATGTGCCGCCCGGCAATGTCGGCAATCCCGCCAATTTCAACACCTTTCCCGACTATCATCTGTTCAGCGGCCTCTATCGCGACGTGTGGCTTGTCTGCACCGACCAGATACACATTCCGCTTTACGGCCAGCGTATCACCACCCCCGAGGTCTCGGCGTCCAGCGCCACGGTGCGTGTAAAAACCATTGTGATGAACGGCAGTGCCGCTTCCAAGGAGGTAACGCTCAGCTATGTCATCACCGATTCATCGAACGCCGTGGTGCTCAGCGAAGCGCTCACCGCGACCGTCGCGGCGGGGCAGTCCCATACGTTCGACAAAACGAGCGGACCGGTCGCCAATCCCACATTATGGTCGGTCGCGTCGCCATACCTTTACAAAATATATACCCGCGTACTGGTCGATGGCGTGCCGGTCGACGACTTTGTGGAGCGCTTCGGGTTTCGCTGGTGCGAATACTCGCTTACCGAAGGATTCAAGCTCAACGGCGTGGCCATGCGGCTCACGGCGTCCAACCTGCACCAGACCTTTGCCTGGATCGAAAATGCGCTGCCCAACTCGCGGTACTCTGAAGAAGTCAAGCTGGTCAAGGAGATGGGATCCAACATGATCCGCTGTGCCCACTATCCGCGCGATCCCTCGTTCTACCATGCCTGTGATGAGCTGGGCATGCTCTCCTATATTGAGGTGCCGACCTGGGGCGTCAATACCGCCAGCTATCCGCCGCTGTTCTGGACCAGGCTTGACACGTGCATCCGCGAAATGATCGAGGTCGGCTACAATCACCCATCGATCATCATGTGGGGACTTTTCAATGAGCCGGCAAGCGAAACGGGAGACGATTTCCTTGGCGGCATTACCAGGCTCAACAACACCGCGCATGCGCTCGACTCAACCCGGCTCACCATCATGGCCAATACCACGAACCAGACCATTGCCCTGATTCCCGATATTCTGGGGGTCAACTACTGGGCAAGTGTCGCGCAGGCGCACCCTGAAAAAATCCGTCTGAACACCGAATACCACGAAGGGTGGATCGATTTCTGCTCGCGGTGTGACGCGCGGGAAGCAGAGTATGCCACCACCCGCTGGAACAAATGGGTTGAAATTCGCGATCTCAAGGACGGCAACGGCAATTTTTCCTATATCGGCGGGTCCATGTGGTCATTCAACGACTATTCATCAGTGCTCATCAACCAGGAAAAACCAATGGGCGCGGTCGATCACTACCGGATTCCAAAACAGGTCTATTACCTGTTCAGGAAAAACTGGACCGGAACGGCCGAAGACAATCCAGTAACCGGAGTCACCGGCACACGGATCAGCCTGGAGCCCGACCTCACCACCCTCATAAGCGACAGCTGTGACATTTCGCGCATCATTGCCGCGGTTCGCAACGATAACGGCCAACTGGCAAACGCGGCCGTTGATGTCACGTTCCAGGTGACCGGGCCCGCGAACGTATTCGGGCCCACAACGCTCCAGACAAAATGCGGCAAAATTGCCATCGTGGTAAAATCGACCAATACACCCGGCACCATCACGGTCAAGGCGCTTGCGGCAAATCTGGCAGCCGATTCGATAACGCTCGTATCGGCTGCACGCGACACGTCGCCGTTGCCGTTTATTGCTCCGGTTATCATGCCCGGTATCGGATTCGGCGTGCGTCACGCGTACGTTACGCAGCGCAACAACCGTCTCACGCTCCATTTTCCGGTCAAACCGGCAGAAGCGCTTGACATAGCACTGTATAATCTCCAGGGAAAGCGGATCGCCTGCCCGCTCCAGCAGCAGGAAAAGACGGTGACGCTCTCTACCGAAACGCTTACGGCCGGGTATTACTGCCTTCAGGTTAAAAAACAGGGCGGCGAGGTGTTACGGCGTCATGCGTTCATGCATTTCAAATAAGAGGTGCGGACGCGTCACGGTCATGGATATCATCTCATGAAGCGACAAATACCGGTGCACAAAATCTCTATCGTGCTGCTGTTCCTGATGCTTTCCACCCCCCTGCTCTGTTTTGGCGGCAATCAGGAACCGGCCATGGACCTTTCGGTCAAAGCCGCGGTGGAAGACGGACAGATCGTCAGGGGTCATTACAATCTTTTAGATCCCTCAAACCGCTATATGACGCAACCGGTGCCGTATCGCCTCTGGCTCCACCGGGGATATATCAACGTGCGCCTCGCCTCAACGGTCGGCGAGAAACTGAGTATTGTTGCCGAGCCCGAGGTGCGGATCTGGTTCAATACCTATCCGAGCGTCATGATCACGGGACAGCATACGGTCACGCCATTTCGGCAGTACTCCTATGTCGGGATCGCCGAAGGACAGGGCACGTACAGCTTCTGGGGCACGAGTGATCCCCGGCTGCGGCTCACGCTCGGTATTTTTCCTGTCAAATACAATCAAGACGCGCTTAATTTAGGCGAGTACCTGTTCAGGACCGGCGTGTATGTGCCGTACATTGTGAATAAATTCTGTTTCCCCTACGGCACGCTTTCCGGCGCCCGTCTTTCAAGCGAACTGTTCGGCTACCTCTCCCAGCAGCTCCTTATCCACACCGAAACACAGATACAGCCGCTGCACGACTGGTCCCTCTCCTACCTCATCGGAACAACAGCCGGCCCGTTTGATGCCGGTGCCGGGATCAGCCTGCACCACTGGTTTATAACGGACGGCAGTCTTGCCGAGTCACGGGACGCGGCTAATCTGTATTTTACGGAAAACGGCGATAGCGCGTTCTTTTCATTCAAAGGTATGAAGCTCATGGCCCGGTTTGCCTTTGATCCCAAGCGGTTCATGCCCCAAGCGCTTGCCTCGAAATTCGGCGACCGGGAGCTGCGGGTGTTTGTCGAAGGAGCGGCCCTCGGCCTGCACAACTATCCGGCCTATCGGCTCGACACCATTGATCCGACCGCCGGGAACATCATCACCCAATGGGTACCGGATTCGACCCAGAACTATTACACCGACCTGATGGAGCGTATTCCGGTCATGTTCGGGTTCAACTTTCCTACGTGCAAACTCCTTGACGACCTGTCGCTGGCGTTCGAATACTACCCCTGGCCATACAAAAATGTGTATTACTGCGAGCAGGGTAAAAAGATGTATCCCCTGCCGCCCCAGGACCAGGACACGAGCAAATACACGAGTGACGACTATTCCTATGACTCCTGGAAATGGTCGCTCAATATCAGAAAAACGCTCGCCCGCGGATTTTCACTGGTTGGCCAGGTTGCGCGCGACCATGCACGACATGAGTTCTGGCAGGAGTCCCAGCGCGACGACGAAGAGATATTCACCCGTTCGCGCGAATGGTACTGGATGATGAGGCTGCAGTATGATTTTTAACAATCGGTTTCGAATGACGACCGCGGTGTTCATCGTTTCCGCGCTGCTTGCACTACCGTGCGCAGCGACGGAAAGTATGGATCGCACCATCCAGTTCGGCGGCAGGGCAGCCGTTGAAAGCGGCCAGATGGTCATGGGTCATTTTCACAGCAAACCAATCCCGTGGCGCATCTGGATGAACCGCGGGTATCTCAATTTTCGCCTGCATGCGACCCTTGGTGAAAACGTGCGCATCGCGGCAGAACCGGAAGTACGGATCTGGTTCAACAACTATCCGCTCCACACCGATTACGTGGGCGGCGACCATACCGGCCTGCCGTTCCGCCAGTTCTCCACCGTGTCCATTGCCGAGGCACAGGGAATGTACCGCTTCTTCGGCAACGATGATGAGCGACTCGTTTTTGCCGGAGGAGTATTTCCGGTCAAATACAATCCTGATGTCATGAATCTGGGCGAATACCTGTTCCGCTCAGGCGCCTATGTGCCGTACCTTCAGACGGCCTTTGAATATCAATTTGCCCGGCTCTCAGGCCTTCATCTGGTGAGCGATATTCCCGTATTGAGCGATGCTATCAGTTTCAGGCAGGAAATGATGCTCTATACCGAGACCAATGTGCAGCCGCTCCACGACTGGTCGCTTGCCTACCTGGCAAATGCCAATCTCTCTGTTGTCGAGGTTGGCGGCGGCGTATGCCTGCACCGCTGGTTTCCTGTTGCGCATGAACTGACATCGCCGGAAAATCCCACCAACCTCTATTTTAATGAAACCGGCGACTCGTCCTACTTCACGTTTACCGGGATCAAGCTCATGGGCAGGGCGGCGATCGATCCGAAGCCGCTCCTCCCCTCTTCCGTGTCCGGCTTGTGCGGGAAAAAGGATTTTCGTCTCTACGCCGAATTCGCGATTCTGGGGCTTACCGACTACCCCGCCTATATGCCGCAAGTAAACGGTAGCGACACCTCCTGGGTGCTCGATACGGCAAGAAATTTCTACGGTAACCTGCACGAACGTATCCCGGTCATGGCAGGATTCACGTTCCCGGCCTGCGGCCTGTTTGACTACCTTTCGCTTGAAATAGAATCGTATCGCTGGCCTGAAAAGAACGTCTATTTCGAGCAGAGCTTTCAGTCCGAAAATCCGCGGCCGCCCGCCATTACCGCGGTAAGCAGGTATACGAAAACCGACTATGCGTACGGGCAATGGAAATGGTCGCTCAATGCTAAAAAGACCGTTGTTAGCGGATTTTCGCTGATCGGCCAGGTCGCGCGCGACCATATGCGGTACGATATCTATTATGAAAAAAACCGTGATGAAGAAGACGCCTTTACCAGATCGCGGGAATGGTACTGGATGCTTCGCGTAAATTATGCATTTTAAAAGGATCGCATGAGGATTTTAAAGGAGATGAACATGAAGAACGTTGTACACACCGCCGGTCTTCTGCTGGCATGCCTTGTCCTTTCAACGGCAGCGGTTGATATTAAAACCGGGTTCAAGGCAGGAGCGTCATTGTCAAAGTTTACGGGCGCGGACGCGCAAACGCTCGACGACAGCGCAACGGCGATCAGCGGTCTTGTGGGCCACGCCATTGACGACTATCCGCAGCGTCTCGGCATGGCCGGCGCGGTCACCTTCTGCGCCCAGTTCAACGACTGGGTCGCCCTCATGTCCGAGCTGTCCTTCGCAAAGAAAGGAAATATCTGGAAAGGCAGTGTCGACATAGCAAAAATCGTCAATGCCCAGACCGATACCGTGACCAGCCCGCTTACAATCGAACGAAAGATGAATTATTTCGAACTGCCGGTCATGGCCGCGTGCAAACCCCGGTTCGGCCGGTGGTCGCCATTTCTCTACGCGGGTCCGGTCATCTCGTTCAACTGTTTCGCGGAAACCGTGGTCAAGGTGGACGGTGACAACTACAAAGAGAGCGACATTAAATTTTTAATCTTTGGCCAGACAAAAAGCGACATGGTGGTGTTCGAGGCGGGATACCGTGCCGGCGGAGGCGTCGGATACACGCTGGGCAGGTATGAAATAACGCTCGAAGCGCGCGCCAGTAATGGCATCACCTCGATCTTCAAGGACACCAAAATCAGCACGTCGACCATCGAAATGCTGCTTGGCGTTCTGATCCTGCGATAATGCGGACGCACGGAGCGAACATGAAGGAACGGGTAAACATACATCTCCTCGTGTGCCTGATCATTGGCCTGGCATGGTCAACAGGTCATGCCCAAGAATTCTCCCCTCGTCTTGACGTTTCCGGAACCGTTGCGCTTGAACACGGCCAGATACTGCGCAGCCATCTCACGCAGATCCCGATCGACATCCGGCAATGGCTGCACCGGGACCTGATCAGGGTCCGCGTGCAGGCCGCCATCAACGACCGCCTGCTGATTGTCGCGCAGCCTGAGATCAAGCTCTGGTTCAACACCTTTCCCAAGGCCAACAGCATCGCCAACGTGCCGTTCAGGCAGTATTCGTTCGTATCCATACTGGAAGGAAAGGGCACCTACAGCTTCTTCGGCAATGACGATCCGGCGCTCCGGCTGAGCGTGGGAATGTTTCCGCTTAAATATGCAAGCGACGCGGTCAACCTCGGCGAATACCTGTTTCGAAGCGGCGCCTACCCCTCCTATGTTTTCACCAGCTTCGATTATCCGTACGCACGGCTGTACGGCATCCATCTGAGCAATTCCCTGCTCGATATCGTGCAGCAGGACCTGCTCCTGCATTCCGAAGTGGAGATCCAGCCGCTCCACGACTGGTCGCTCTCCTACCTCGCGAACGTATCGATCAAACGTTTTGCCGAACTGGGGGGCGGTATAAGCCTGCACCGCTGGTTCTCGGTGACCGAGCAGCTCACCACGCCGAAATACGACAGCAGGCAAAACGCCTACTATACGGCGGACGGATCAACCGATTACTACACGTTTCGCGGCATCAAACTCATGGGCAGTGCGGCATTCGATCCAAAGGCGTTCCTTCCCGCAGGTGTCAGAGAAACATTTGGGAAAAAAGACCTGCGGCTGTACGGCGAAGCCGCGGTACTGGGTGTCAAGGACTATCCGGCCTATATTTCGAGCATAAACGGCAGCGACACCGCCTGGATACGCGACACGGTCAATGATTTTTATGGCTCTATCATGGAGCGCATCCCGGTCATGGCGGGTTTCACGTTCCCGACCTGCAATCTGTTCGATCACGTATCGCTGGAAATCGAATCGTACGGATGGCGCTATTCCAACTCCTATTACAGCCAGCAGTTTTACTCTGAAAACGCCAAACCGGTCGTCGCGAAAAAATCCTACTCCGCGGCAGACTACAACTACGACCGGTGGAAATGGTCGCTTAACTTCAAGAAAAGCCTGACCAGGGGATTTGCCGTGACTGGCCAGTTCGCGCGGGACCACCTGCACCACGAAAACTACGTGGAAGGCGACCGTGACGAGGAAGAAGCGCTCACCCGCTCGTATGACTGGTACTGGATGGCGCGCGTGCAGTATAATTTCTGACAACATTGCGGGAAAGCATTACCACGATCACTCCCCCGATGAACCTTATTCTTCTCTTTGAATCCGATTTTTCCGATGCGAACGGCACCCGGGCGCGCCTTCGCGGACGCCGCAAGGAGCATGCGCTCACGATCTGCAAGGCAAGCGCCGGGGACACCCTGCGCGTCGGGCTCCTGAACGGAAATCTCGGCATTGGTCTCGTCACGGAAGTAAATGACCGGTATCTGGAGCTTTCCGTCACGTTGAACGATCCGCCGCCACCGCCCCTCCCGCTCACGCTGGTCATGGCACTGCCGCGGCCCAAGGTGCTGAGGCGCTGCCTGGAGGCGATAAGTTCCATGGGCGTCAAGAAGGTGTTTATCATCGGATCGTGGCGCGTGGAAAAGAGCTACTGGTCAAGCCCGGCGCTCAATGAAAAAAACATGCGCGACCATCTGCTCCTCGGCCTTGAGCAGGGCCGCGATACGGTCCTTCCTCACATTGAACTTCGCCAGCGGTTCAAGCCGTTTGTGCAGGATGAACTGCCGGTCATTATTAAAGGATCGAGATCGCTCCTGGCCCATCCCGGAGCTGCTATTCCCTGCCCTTGCTGCCTCACGGTTCCGGTCACGCTTGCCATAGGGCCTGAAGGCGGTTTTATCCAATATGAAATAGATCTTTTTGAAAAGCTGGGATTTGAGCAGGTTGCACTCGGACAAAGGGTCCTGCGCACGGAAAACGCACTTCCCGCGCTTGTCGGAAGATTATTTTAAGAACACCACTGTTTCCATGTAGGAAGCTTGATGAAACGATTATTACTGATACCAACTTGTCTTCTGACTGTCCTGATTGCATGCAGTCAATCACAAAAAAATGTGATTCCCTGCGACATCGCCCTGGTCAAAGAGATGTCATTCATCCCTGAAGTGGATGCATGGGAGCCATGTGCGGCAGGCGAATGCAGGGAAGATTCCCTGGCCGTTACGGCACAATGGGACACCCTTTCCCCCATGATTAAGCCATATGTTCAGCCCGGCATCATCAAAACTCTCTCGCAGTGGGCAAAGAAGCAGATGAGTGGCTATGCCACTGTTCCGGAACTGAAAAATCTGGCCTTTTTTCCTATACGCAGGGATACGGTGCATAAAAAATTGGTGCTTGAAGCACATGCCGCTCCCCTGCCCTCACATGAACCGGTTGTTCGTCGAACACTTACGCTGTACCTGCTGTATGACCTGATCACGAAAAAGATCCTTCGCGTGACGGTTACTGTGCGAGGTAGAGCAGAGGAGTAGGAGCCGGACAGGTTCCGTAAAAAGGATTTCTCCAGATCCCAACCTGGTTCGCGGTGCCGGGAACTCGATTTCAGACCTCCTCAATGGGGTTCGCGACTCCGGGAAGTCCATTTTTCGGCCTCGAAATTGGGGTTCACGGGCTCGGGAAGTCGATTGCGGGAGACCGCAATGGTGTCCTGCTCCAGCAGAACTAGGCTGATGAGGTCAGAAATGGACTTCTGCTCCAGCAGAACCGGATCGAGGAGGACCGAAACGGACCTCTGCTACAGCAGAATTGGATTTGGGAGGTCTGAAACGGACTTCTGCTCAAGCAGAAGTGGATTTTGGGGGCCGGAAATGGGCCTCTGCGCCAGCAGGAGTAGATTGAGGAGGTCCACAATGGGATTCTGCTTCAGCAGAACCGGGTTGAGGAGGCCGGAAACCGACTTCTGCTCTGGCAGGAGTGGGTTGAGGAAGCCGGAAACGGGGTTCTGCTCCGCCAGAAGGGAATTTAGGAAGCCTGAAATGAGGTTCTGTGCTGGTGGAAGTCGTTTGGGAGTGACGGGAATTAGGGTACTGCTACAGCAGAACATAGTTAAAAGTTAATTTCGGTTACTGGATACCGGCTTTCGCCGGTATGACATACAAAAAAAGTCGATTCTGAACAGGTACCAACTGAAAAAAATACCATAACCTGTCGTTTTCTTTGGGAAACGGCACTTGCTTTTTTATATTGATAATACAAGTAAAGTCAGCTATGTTATAAGAGACCGCTCTTTGGCGTCAAAGAACAGCACAATGGGGATTTCATGATACGGATCAAGCTAGGATTGATCGTGTGCTTTTCTATAACCGTAATGGTTTTTGGACAGACGACCTTACCCCTGTGTAGTATCACATGACCGATAAGAGTTTCCATGGTTTATTTTACTCAAACCAATGGAGGCTCTGATGAGAAA
>JAFGDP010000043.1 GCA_016932075.1 Chitinispirillaceae bacterium
AAGTGCACCAGGAACGAGACGCGGAGGCCGGTACCGGAGTTGGTAGGACAGCAGGTAAGGAATCCCCGGCGGGAATCGAAGGCATAGTCGATCGCGCTGCCGAGTTGTGCATCAAACGCGTCGATTAATTTCCACGCATCAACCGGCTGGCATCCCGACACGAGACACTGCATCCGGATATGATCTTCTTCATTGATCATGACCGAGAGGCGCTGCATCTCATCGCATGCCACGCCGCGGTCCCCGTCGGTACTGAGCAGGTCCGGGCTCGCCACCCGCCGCTCGACGAGGTACTGCGCTTCGAGTCGGGGCGTGGTGGAAAAATTGACTGCCTTCATAACGCTTCCGGTGCCGAAGGCCTTGAGTGCGCCGGTCACGGCGCCGTATGCTGCTGCCCGTTCCCGCAGCGAAGCATGGGGGGGGAAGGAGAAACCGGCAATATTGCGCGCCAGCCTTATTCTGGTTGTGATGATGATGTCGCTTTCCGGTCCTGATCCATTGCACCAGGTCGGCAGCCGGATTCGCTTCCTTCGAACCGGCGAAGGGCGGTCGGTATTCATGCGTGCGTTGTTCCTTTACGGCCCCGGATCGAATCACGAAGCACTGCGGCGCGTTCGAAATCCTCATTCTTTATCGCTGCCTCGAGAGCGAGGCGCAGATCAGGGCAAGAGAGGGCGTCTGCCGCCGGTACTGGGCGGTACGCTTTGCCCTTATGTTCGAGCGAGCCATGCATGCGAAACAGGAGATCGTCAACCTCCTGCTCAAAGGCGCTGTAGCAGGAGGGACATCCCAGCCAGCCGTTGCTTATAAATTCGGAGAGCTTCTTTTTGCACGAACCGCATTCCCGGTCAGGCCGTATGGGTAATGGTTCGGGCCCGACGTCGGATACCGGCTGCTGGGCAATGGATAGGTGAATACCACGTTTCTGAGCGCACTCATCGCATAGATGGAAAGAAAGCGTCTCGTTATCGATTATCTGGGTCAGATGTATCGTGGCAGGATGGAGACCGCATTCCTGGCATTGCTTCATGACAGCCTGGTCCTTTGGGGGTGGGCGTGAATCGGTATGGAAATAAAACTACTATTTCGACAGCATATCAGGCTAATACCTCTGGATATATTGCATTGTTCCCACAGGGAAAAGTATACTCTCTATTTCGGTTGCTGCGGATGGTCAAGCATTCAGGTGTCCGGGTGTTGTGTTTGTCCGCGGCGGCAGTCCTGCTTTTTCATCCATTTTCTTGCGGCGGGGATGACCCCGCCGTCTTGCAAAGGCTGATGATCATGGCCGGTCGTGCAAGTATGCACCAGCTCCTCGTCTTCGTTGCTGCGTCATGTGTCTTTGCCGTACCGGCGGAGAAAGACGATCAATCCAGCGGACATGCGAATGAACTGTTTTCCATGCTGCAGGAGCGGGTGTTTCAGATACGGGTCATTGATAAGAGCTCTGGAAAGAAATCTACGATCGGTTCCGGCTTTTTAATCGGCGCCGACGGCCTGTTCGCAACCAATTACCATGTTGTTTCGGATATGGTGATCGAGCCGGGGCGTTACCGGCTCGAATATGTGGCGCACGATAACCGGACCGGTCCCCTTTCGGTGCTCGATATTGACGTGGTCCATGATCTGGCCATCGTTGCCTGCGACAGCATGTACTCCTCGTTTTTTACGCTTAATCAGAATAAGCTGCAGAAGGGCAGCCGTATTTTTTCCATTGGCAACCCGCTCGATCTGGGCATGACGATTATCGAAGGTACCTACAGCGGACTCATCGAGCGGTCGCTGTACGAAAAAATCCACTTTTCCGGTTCGCTCAATCCGGGAATGAGCGGGGGACCCGCAATTGACGCCGCCGGTTCGGTGATCGGCGTCAACGTGTCTACCGCGGGACAGGAAATCAGCTTTCTGGTCCCGGCACGGCACCTCCAAGCGCTCATTGATTCGGTGAGGGGAAGAATGCGGACCGATTCGGTCGATTTCTCAAAACGCATTGAAACACAGCTGTTTGAAAACCAGCGTCATTATATCAAGGCGCTCCTGGAAAAAGAGTGGAAGCAGGACACGCTGGGAAATGTGCTGGTGCCGCGGGAAATGGGCTCTATTTTCAAGTGCTGGGGAGAGAGCAGGAACGACAGCGACATGCTCTATACCGTTTCGTCGGTATACTGCGCCAACGACGACGACATTTATCTCTCCGCGGAATTGACTACCGGCAGCATAGAGTTCAATTACCACTGGTACGAAACCGAAAAGCTCGGGCAGCACCGGTTTTACCACATGCTGCAGGAACAGTTCGCCAACTTCCATGTTCCCAACTATGCGGGTAAAAAAGAGTTGGAGGAACCTGCCTGCGCCACCGAATTTGTCGCCGCCGGCAGCGCGGAATGGAAAACGACCATGTGTTCCTGGCGCTATAAAAAATACCGGCGATTGCACGACGTGGTGCTTAAAATAGCGCTTGTCAACAATCGGTCGAAAAGCATGGTTATTGATCTTACCCTGCTCGGCGTGAGCCGGGAAATGGCCATTGCGTTTTGTAAGCGGTTCATGGGGGCGTTGCAGTGGCGGGATTGATTATCGAGATTCTGGGGCGTTCAAGCGACCGGAGCGTCTTTCATAAGGTAAGCCGCTTTCCGCTCTCCGTCGGCAGGGCGCCGGAGAACGACCTGATTGTTGCGGACCCCTATGTCTCGCCCCGTCACCTCTCCGTAGAGGAATGCGGCGAAGGGTGGCTGGTCGTGGATCAGGGCAGCACGAATGGTGTGCTTTTCGGCAAGGGAAGGCGGATCAACGCACCCGTGGAGGTGCGATCGGGCGACAGCGTACTGATCGGAAGGACCACGTTGCGGTTTCTGTCGCCAACGCAGGAGGTGGTGCCGGCATTGCCGCTCCCGGCAAAGCAGGGTGCCGGAACTCGAGTGGGTATTCCGCTTATTGCATTTGTAACCATTATGATGACGTTTTCTTTCGTCACGGCCAACCGGTATCTCCACTCGGTCACCGAGATAAAACCCATTGCTCTTTTTGCAGAGTCGCTTCCCCTGCTCTTTTTTCCGCTGCTGTGGGCCGGTGTCTGGGCGTTGAGCGGATTCATCGTAAAAAGGAGGGGTGATTTCAGCCTCCAACTCATTGTTGCCAATGCCGCGTTTATACTTTTTTCCCTGTTTACGACACTGGCCGAATATGTCGACTATTTCACCTCCAGCCTCGTGCTCTCGAATAGCACCCAGTATGTGTGCATGGGGTTGTTGTCGACAACGCTTCTCTTTTTAAATCTTAAAATCGCCACAGGAACCGCGGGTCTTCGCCGGGTCATGGTTGCGCTTTCCATTGGCGGCGGCATTGTTATTCTGATCGCGGTGTCTAACCATGCCGAGAACGCGGAGAACGGCATGATGCCACAATATTCGCGGACACTCAAACCGCCCTATGCCAGAATTGCCAGCACCGTTACGATTGAGCAGTTCTTTGATCATGGTAAGAAACTCTTCGGGGAACAGAAAACAAAAGAAAGCAAGAAAACAGCGGATCCCTGACACATACCGACACAAGAGGCGCGGTCATGGCTTTACACCGCCGTCCTCAAGATGGATGATCCGGTGCATTCCTTCGGTGAGCTGGCTGTTGTGCGTGGCGATAATAAAGGTCTGCTGGAGTTCGCGGTTGGCCTGGTGGAAATAGTTGAGCAGCAACTCGCCATTTCCTTTATCAAGGTTTCCGGTCGGTTCGTCGGCCAGCACGAGTGAAGGATCATTGATGAGGGCGCGAGCAAGCGCAGCGCGTTGGCGTTCGCCGCCGGAAAGTTCCGTCGGGTAGTGAGAGAATCTTCCCTTGAGGCCAAAGGTCTCGAGAAGGTAGATTGCCCGCTCCACGCACCATGTTCTGGATTTGCCCGCGATAAGACCGGGAATCATGACGTTTTCAAGCGCGGTAAAATCCGGGAGCAGATGATGGAACTGAAATACGAAACCGATTTTTTGGTTGCGAAAGGCGGCCAGCTCCCTGAGCGCAAGCCGCGACAGCTCGCGTCCTTCAAAAAGCACCTCCCCCGACGTGGCCCGGTCAAGCCCGCCGAGAATCTGCAGGAGCGTGGTCTTGCCGGCGCCGGAAACGCCGAGCAGGGCGATCATCTCTCCTTTTTGTACGGTAAACGACACGTCACGCAGCACATCAAACGGACCCGCATCATCGTGATAGGTTTTCTTCAGGCGATGAACCGACAGGAAGGGATCACTCATATCGTATCGACTCCGCCGGCAGCATTTTTGACGCCTTGTACGCGGGATAGAGCGTTGTCAGCCAGGAGATAAGGTTTGCCGACACGTACACGAGGCCCACATCAAAGCCCCTGATAATGACCGGCAGCGTATCAATGAAGTAAATGTCGCCGGGCAGCGGAATGAGGCGCCAATGATACTGGATGGCACAGAGCGTTACCCCGAGCGACACGCCTACCGTGGAACCCACGAATCCGACCACAATCCCGTAAATGACAAATATTTTAAGGATCGATGATGAATGCGCTCCCATGCTCATGAGGATGCCGATCTCGCGCCGTTTTTCAAACGTCATGGTGATAAGCGATGATACAATATTGAGCGCGGCTACCAGCATGATGAGCGAAATGACAATGTATATTATGAGCCGCTCCAGCTTCATCCACTGGAACAGCGACTTGTTCTGCGACTCCCAGTCCAGGACCCGGAACGGGTAGTTCCCGAGTTCATTCCTGATGTTTTCCACGATCTTGGCGGCCTTAAACAGGTCGGTGGTTTTGATCTGGATACCCTCAACCCCTTGCATATCAAAAAGCTCCCGGGCAGATGCGATGGAAATGTACACAAGATTCAGATCGTATTCATACATGCCGGTCTCGAAAATTCCGGCAACAGTGAAGCGCATCATTTTCGGCACCGGATCACTTGACCCTTCGGGCGTGGAAAGCGACATGAGCACGGCCTCGGATCCCTGCCGCACGCCCATCTTGTCTGCAAGCCCGAGTCCTATCACGATGCCGGGAAAACTGCGGTCACGGTTCGAAACCCTGGTGCCGAGTTCAAATGCCCCATGCTTGATCTTTGCGTGAAGATCGGTCACGGTCTGTTCAAGCGAATCGTCCACGCCCATGATGAGCACGCCTTCCTGCACCTGTTCATGCTCGATTCCGCCCTTGCCGGTAATGTACGGCGCGGCAGCGACCACGCCCGGCTGCTGGAGAATAATCTCGCGCAGCGAGTCAGGATTTTCAATTTCCATGGAGTGGTACTGAAAGATCTTTGCGTGGGCGAGCGTTCCCACGATCCGGTCGCGCACCTCTTTTTCAAAGCCATTAGCGATGGAGAGCGCGATGATCAGGACAAAGCTGCCAAGGAAAACGCCGATGGCGGTAATGTAGGTGCCGATCTTGCGCTTGCCGCGCAGATACCGCAGGGAGACGAAAAGTTCCATGGAATTCATTTATTCTTCCGGTCGCAGCAACGGAAACAGCACCACGTCGCGAAGGGTTGAAGCATTGGTCAGGACCGCCACGACCCGGTCGATACCCATGCCCCAGCCTGAAATCGGCGGCATGCCGTACTCCATACACAGCACAAAGTCGTCGTCAACCTCCATTGTCTCAGTGTCGCCCTGAGCGCGGGCCGCGGCCTGCTGCCTGAACCGCGCCGCCTGGTCGATCGGATCTACCAGCTCCGAATAAGCGTTCACGACCTCCCATCCATTTATCACAAGCTGGAACCGGTCGACCACGAGCGGGTTTGCGTCGTTTTTGCGCGCAAGCGGCGACAAATCGAGCGGATGATGGGTGATAAATTGCGGATTGACAATGGCTGGTCGAGATACTTTTTTATAAAGCAAGTCGATCAGCGTGCCGCGTCCGGCCTTTTTGACGTCCACGTCGGTCTCGAACCGGATCCCCTTGCGGTCGATCTCTGCCATCAGCCCGTCGCGCGCGGGAAACGCGTCGATGTCGATGCCGCAGTCCCGCAACAGCAGATCGCGAAATGAAATGCGGGGCCAGTCGCCGCTGAAATCGATCATCGTATTTTCGTAGGTCAGCTCAAGTCCGCCGTTGACTTCGGTCAGCAGATGCTTGATCAGCTTTTCAGTGAAATTCATGTTGTCGACATAATTCCAGAAGGCGCAGTAATACTCAAGCAGGGTAAAATCGGGCAGGTGTGACGCATCCACGCCCTCATTGCGGAAACTGCGCGCAAACTCGTACACCCGGTCGAATCCGCCGGCAATGGCGCGCTTGAGATAGGTTTCCGGGGCGATGCGCAGGTACACGTCGATATCGAGCGCGTTGTTGTGCGTGATAAACGGCCGGGCAAGAGCGCCCGAGGCCTTGTTGGTGAGCACCGGCGTATCGATCTCGGTAAATCCGTTTGCATCGAGGAAATCCCTTAGGGTTTTAATAATAAGGGTTCGTTTTTTGAAACGTTCCCGGGATTCAGGCGTGGTAATAAGGTCAAGGTATCGCCGGCGCAACCGAAGCTCCGGGTCCGTCAGCCCGTGGAATTTCTCGGGCAGCGGACGGAGCGATTTCGACAGGAAGGTACAATGGTCGACATCGACGGTCTTTTCCCCGGTTTTGGTGGTCATCATGGCGCCGGTGATGCCGATAAAATCGCCAATATCAACGGTATCCTTGAACAGGGTAAATGCGTCGCCGAGTTTGTTTTTCTGGAGGGCGAACTGCAGTTTGCCGTCAATATCGTAGAGATGGCCGAACGCCAGCTTGCCGAAATACCGAAGCGCAACGATCCTTCCGGAAACCGCGACCGGTCCACTTCCATCCGCGAGCGTTTCTGCTTCGTGCAGACGGTGGGTGCGCTCGAACCGCTCGGCGAACGGAAGGATGCCGGATGAGCGAAGACGATCTATCTTTTTGGCACGGATGGTAATTTGTTCGCTTGGGTCAACAACGGATTCCAATGGTTTCGACTCCCTCGTGGCAGAGGAATATGAAAGGTGAAAATACAATATGGGCCACGGCAACCATATTAGAAGGAAGCGGCACGGATGAATATTTGCTTTATGAACGCATGAAGAGTAGTGGAAAAGTGCTGCTTGTCATAATCCGGATACGCCATGTGTATAGAAAGGCGCGATTGGTTTTCCATCCGCTTATTACTGGTTATGCCTTTTTTTCCACAAGCTTTTGTAAGATGTTGAAAATAAAGAGAACTCGCATTTCACCTATTATAGGGACATTTGGGGCGCCTCTTTTGGCTTATATTTATTATAATTGCTGCTCATTGAATTGAGGGATACCGTGGGGGAGCCATGACAAAGCCATTCCTGTTTTCAACATTGGGAATCATAGTTCTTGCGGTTCTGGCTGCGATTCCAGTGCATGCCCAGAATCGGTTTCCAGAGCCGGTTTTTTTCCAGGGACACTATTACACTGCAATAGATGAATGTCAAACCTGGATCGAAGCAAACGAGTACGCGAACCAGCAATATTACATTGACCCGGCATCAGGAATAACTCTCCAGGGCCATCTGGTGACCATTACAACCAGCGAAGAGCAGGAGTTCGTATACCGGACGTTTGTCAGCCGTGAATGGACGCATGCATGGCTCGGTGCATACCGGATATCGGATCAGGGAAAGGTGGACGAAAACTGGGTATGGGTGACCGGAGAGCAGTGGGACTATACGAACTGGGCCCCCGGACAACCGGAACGGTACGACGAAGACCGGGCAAGCATAATGAACTATACCGACGGCACCTGGCACGATTACGGCGATTATTACTATGAATGCGGCTACCGGTTCACGGTGGTGGAATTCGAGCCGCCGATTTATCTCTGTCATGGATTCGAGCCGCCGGCGCACCTGCCGGTCGTGTCGATACATAGCATGAGGACGCTGCCTCTGAAAATGCATCTTTTCGACCGGCATGGAAATGAGGTGCATCGGGACCTTGTACCCCCGCTTCTAACGGTTGTTGTTTCACCGGATAAAAAAAACAGCCAGCCTGTTTCATCAGCTATTACGGGATCATTTGAATATCATAACGGCAGATGGATGTTCCTGCTAACACCCGAATCATTTCCCGCCGTGGAAGGTTCGTTTACCTTCAGCGTTACATCTGGAAGCACCGAAGAGTACGCAATTGCCGCGCCATGCAGTGTGACGGTTGAGCTGAAAAATCCTGCTCGGGGCAAATTCATGAAGGACCGTGTCAAATAGTGATACGATCAGCGCGGATTTGCAAGGGTTACCGGTACGCGTTTTTACGCTGTTCAACGGTGAGGATAAAAACGATCTTCGCGCGTTCGTCTATGGAATAAAAAAGACGGAAGTCTCCAATACGATAACGCCATGTTTTAGGTTCATACCCAGTGAGCTTTTTGATATTAGTGCCAAAATGAGGTTCGCTTTTTAATTGTGGATACACATAATAAGCGCATTTGTTTTGAATATAAGAATTTTCGTTCGGGCGTAATTTTGAAACACGCTTTATATATTCATCAGTTTCAAATATCCTGTACCGCTTTTCAGGCAACGAAGCGTCCTTTGTTTGATCTGGCATCAGAATGACCTTTTTTCAGGCTGGAGTTAAGCCCTTTATTGTTCTTGATTTCTTCCATTTCAAAGGAATCCACGTATTCGGATTCTTCAATATGACGAATTGTTGCCGTTTCAATAAAATTGGACAGCGACCGGTTTTCTTCCTCTGCCAGCTTTCTGAAAAGGCGGTAATGTCGTTCGGGCAAACGCAAGGTAACCGTTGGCATAACATCCTCCTGAATAAATTGTATTCGCTATAAATATAACATATTCAGCCGTAACGATCAACAGTCGGCCGTATGTATAGTGGGCGACATAAATAAGGGAAAATGTACTCATTGAATCCCTCACCCCGACCCTCTCCCCACGGGAGAGGGGGAACAAGGAATGAAATTGGAGAGGTAATCTTGTAACGATACTTTTAACGTTCATTATAGTATCGTTTCCTGCCGATATACACACCACGCCCGCACGGTCCGCCTTCATAAGCTCTGCGACCTGCATAGACTCTTTTTCATAGTCCTTGAAGCTATACAGAGCGTCATACCACGTGGCAGCCAGCGTATACATCGTTCACTTTCTTTCTTTGGTGTAAGTGACTTCATGCAACCATTTCCTCAATTTAGAATCCGCGCACGCTTTTTGCGTGCCTAAACCGGTTCTAACAGAATTGACAGTCCTCTTAGCAGCCATGTTTTGATTACATCTGAAACGTTTTGACTGAAAATCAAGCCTGAAAAGCGATCTTTTAGATATTGAAATGCATTTTTTAGCGTTTCTACGGGGATTGCAAGGTTTGTTAAAGGGTCTGGTTATTCTTTTAAGAGGGTACAAAAAAGGTCGGTAACAATGCATGGCGCTTCTCCGGTCCTGCTGAAATCGTCGTATACATCAGCATGGATGGTGCAATGTCTGTATCATTGTAACCCGGCAACAACATAAAAATAGAGCAGCCTCCCAGATAATGGGGGCGGGTAAAACCGTCCGTCAGGCAGAT
>JAFGDP010000044.1 GCA_016932075.1 Chitinispirillaceae bacterium
CGCAAGGGGCAGATCCCTGCGGGGACACGGATCGACCGCCACCTGCTCGAAACGGCCATCCCGGCTTCCACCAGACAGAAGGTCGTTATATGGTTCTGCGGTCCCGAAGCGCTGAGATCGGCGGTGCAGCATCATCTGGGCGCAATGGGAATCTCCCCTAAGCATTTGATATACGAGAAGTTTTCGCTGTAACAGGGTCGGGTGGACGCGCCGAAAGTTTTCATAGTTGATGACTGCAGAGCGTTTCATTTCGCGTCGCAGTGCTTTTCGAAACGGCTGATGGGTCCTGCGCAGTCTTGTCCTGTCCTGCATCCGAAACGTATTTTAGAAAAATTGCTCTGAAAATCGCCGGTCATCAATTCAAGCAGCCGGCACAACCCCTGTTTTTATTATGTTTGAAGAACTCTCAAAACGGTTCGATGCGGTATTTAAAAAGATCCGCGGCCGGGGCAGGCTCTCTGCCGAGAATATTGCCGAGGCGGTGCGCGATGTAAAGCGGGCTCTTCTTGAGGCCGACGTCAACTACCGCGTGGTGAAGAAATTCAGCGAGATGGTGCAGGAAAAGGCCATGGGCGTTGAGGTGCTTGAGAGCATCACGCCGGGCCAGCAGTTTGTCAAGGTCGTGTACGACCAGCTTGTCGCGCTCATGGGCGGCAGCGCACGCCAGGTCAGGCTGCACACGAACCGGACCAACGTGGTGGTCATGGCCGGACTGCAGGGGTCGGGAAAGACCACGGCGTGCGCGAAGATCGGCCTGCACTTTCGCAAGCAGGGGCACCGCCCGCTTCTTGTGGCCTGCGATACGTACCGCGCCGCCGCTATCGACCAGCTGGAAACGCTCGGAAAGTCGCTTTCGATCCCGGTGTTTTTCGATCGCGCGGCGCAACCGGTTCAGATCGCCCGGCAGGCGCTTGAGCTGGCGAAAAACGAGGGGCATACGCTCGTCATCATCGATACGGCAGGACGGCTGCATATCGACGCGGAAATGATGGGAGAGCTGAAATCCATCTGCGGCGCGGCACGACCCGATGAGATTTTTTTCATTGCCGACGCCATGACGGGTCAGGACGCGGTGAACGTGGCGACCGAGTTTCACCGCGAGATAAGCTTCACCGGCGTTATCCTTACAAAAATGGACGGAGACGCGAGGGGAGGATCGGTCCTCTCGATCCTTGACGTGACCGGTGTGCCGGTCCAGTTCGTGGGCGTCAGCGAAAAGCCTGACGGCCTTGAGCAGTTCCATCCGGAACGCATGGCGTCACGCATACTCGGCATGGGCGATATCGTGTCGCTGGTTGAACGTGCCCAGGAGACGATTGACCATGAAAAAACCGCGCGGCTTGAGAAAAAAATAAAACGGAACCTGTTCACGCTGCAGGATTTTCTTGACCAGCTCAAGCAGATAAAAAAAATGGGGCCGCTCAGCGAGATCGTCTCGATGATTCCGGGCGTCGGTAACCAGCTTGCGGGCGCCGATCTTGACAACAATGCGCTCGATAGGATCGAGGCGATTATCTGTTCCATGACGTTCGGGGAACGGGAAAAGCCCCATATCATTGACGGACAGCGCCGCCGCAGGATCGCCGCGGGGTCGGGCACCACGGTCCAGGATGTCAACAAGCTGCTCAAGCAGTTCGACACGCTCAAGTCAATGATGAAGCGCGTCAATAAAATCGCGGGGAAGCGCGGCCATGCCGCGGCCATGCGAAGTCTTTCGCCGTTATGAGAAACGATTGAGGTCGAACACCGTTGTTCGGAGCAGGTGCTATTCACTTTATAAAAGACAGGAGTTTCATTTGGCAGTAAAAATCCGTCTGGCCCGAACGGGCAGAAAAAAGATTGCGTGTTACCGTATTGTCGTTGCCGACAGCCGTATGAAGCGTGACGGAAGGTTCCTGGAAACTATCGGTACCTACGAACCGCAGGCGAGTCCGAAAAAATTCCAGTTCAAGATGGACCGTGCCGCCTACTGGCTCAGGCAGGGTGCAAAGCCGTCGGAGACCGTCTTCAACCTGTTCAAACAGGACCGGGGATTCGAAAAAATCGAAGCGCTTGCCAAGGGTCTTTCGCTTGAATCGTTGAATCTCGAACGGTTGCCGGAGCGTAAGCGCAAGCCCAAGCCGAAACCGGAGAAAAAGAACGCCTAGGCTGCAGCGCGTCCGCCACGACACATGATGGTGAGGGAATGGATAGCGGTCGGCAGCATCAGGCGTCCGGTGGGCCTTGCCGGATTCTGTTCAATTGAGGTGTTCGGCGCGGGATTCGCCGCGATTGAAACACCATGCACGATACGGATCGGCAGGAATAGCGACCATGCCCGTGAAACGGTGATCACGGAAATCGTGGAGCGGCCAGACGGATACCAGTGCCTTTTTCAGGATGCCGCAGACCGGACCGCAGCCGAAGCGCTGCGCGGTCTGCTCATATTCAGGCCGGCCGATTCTCTGCCGGCGCTTGCGGAAAACGAGTTTTATCACCACCAGCTGCGGGGCATGCGGCTCTATGGTGACAGCAGCGGGACGCTTAAAGGTACGGTTATTGAAGTCCAGAACATGCCCTCGATGGATACCCTTGAGGTTGCGCTTGAAAGGGGCGGGTCCGTCATTCTGCCTCTTACCGCGCAGGCCATCGTACGGATCGACCGGGAGGCCGGACGGATTATTGTCCGCGAAGCTTTCGTGGAGGAGTTGTTGGAATGAGATGTTTTAGGTGGAAGGTCTCCCATGCTCTTTGATATTCTTACCCTGTTCCCTGATATGTTCCGGGGTGCTTTCAGCGACAGCATCATACGGCGGGCGCAGGAACGCGGACTGGTATCGATTGAATTGTATAACATTCGCGATTTCAGCCTGGACGAACGGCATAAAACCGTTGACGATTACCCGTATGGCGGAGATGCCGGGATGCTGCTTAAGCCGGAGCCGCTGGCGGCCGCAATCAAAACATGCCGGGAACGCCATGCCCCGCTGAAGCCCAAGGTGGTATACATGACACCACAGGGCGAGCTGCTCAAGCAGAAGGTTGTTGAATCGCTTTTAGGCGAACGGGCCCTTATCATTGTTTGCGGCAGGTACAAGGGCATAGACCAGCGGATCAGGGAACGGTACGTCGACCGGGAGATATCGGTCGGCGATTATGTGCTGTCAGGGGGCGAAGTGCCTGCAATGGTGCTGGTTGATGCAATTACCCGCCTGATTCCCGGGGTTCTTAATAACCGTGAAAGTGCGGAAGAGGATTCGTTGTACGAAGGAATGCTGAGCTACCCGCAGTACACACGACCTGAAGAGTTTGAGGGCGTGAAAGTGCCGCAGATTCTTCTCAGCGGCAACCATGTGCACATCAGGGCGTGGAAACGGGAGCAGGCGGAAAGGATAACGCGGGCACGGAGGCCGGATCTTTTACAGGATAAACAAATTGACGGTTGACGGGTATCGGTTGGCAGGAAAAGGGGTCTTTATTTTGCTGGAAGCTGACAGATAGGAACCGGAAACGGATAAACGGCAATAGAAATCAAACCATCGCATAGGAGGTAGTTGTGAGCGAGATTATCAAGGCGGTAGAGCGAAAGCGTTTTGTCAAAAGGAAGGTCGTGTATACGCCGGGTGACACCATAACGGTTTCGCTCCGCATCAAAGAAGGGGACAAGGAGCGCGTCCAGCAGTTTCAGGGCACCGTTATTCAGACCAGGGGAACGGGACTGGGGAAAACGGTTACCGTCAGGAAATCCTCGGGGAACGTATATGTCGAACGGGTGTTTCCGGTCAATTCCCCCTTGATTTCCGATATCAAGCTGCTTAGACGGGGGCGGGTACGCCGTGCCAGGCTTTTTTATTTGCGTTCAAGGACCGGCAAATCGACCCGAATTCAGAAGCAGAAATAGATCGCTCTTTTCAATTCAGCCACCAAAAGGTATTATTAGGGGAGACCGGAGCGGTTTCCCCTTTTGTTTGCAGATTTCTCGGCAAGGTGTACAGAAACGGTATATGAGCAGTACAGCGGAACAGATCCAAGGCGCCGATGTGCCGGTTCCCAGGTCCTATACAACCGGTGAGATGCTTTTTGAAGAGGGCATTCAGGGTAGAGATATGTACCTTATTCAGGAGGGAAAGGTAGGGGTATTCAAAAATACCCAAAAGGGGAGGGTGCCGATTGCCGTTATCGCAGCAGGCGGTATCCTGGGCGAGCAGTCGGTTTTTGGCAACCACTCCCGCTCGGCAACCGCGGTTGCGGTCGAGCCAACGCGCGCTCTTATCATCAGTCAGAAATGCCTCCAGAAAGTGATGAAATCGGTTCCTTCCTGGCTCTATTCCATGTTAAAGGTGATTGTTGAGAAGCTTCATGAAACGCGACGCAGAGTGGAGCAGGGCGCGGTTGTTGACCGGGAACGCGCGCTGGTGCTTATGCTCAAGCTTTTACTGTCGGTGTACGGGGACAGGAGCGGCGGGAAACCGCGGCTTGAGCGCGCTCGTGCGTATCGAGAAATTGCGTTCGTCAGCTGGATGAATGAACAGGAGGTGGAGGGGCTGTGTACGGTGCTTGAACGCCGCGGCATTATCTCGATAGAACCGGAAACCGGGCAGGCGGGAGGTGCTGTTGTGATAAACGACAAGGATGCGCTCGATCTTTACAATGAATACCTGCTGCTCAAGAGCCGTAATCGACGGTTTGCGGAAGCGGATATACCCGACGGCGCGATCGCCACCCTGAGTAATATCGCGTATGTGGCCCAGAAATCGGGGCAGGAGACCATCGAAGGGACGGCCCTCTATAAATCGGCGCTGGTCGAAGATCTTTCGGGCCATAATGACACGCCGCTTCTCGATACGAGTCTTCAAGAACTCAGTCGCCTGAACCTCATTCTCACGCTTCCAGCCGAGGAAGAAACCCTGATTATCTTTCAGAAAGAGCGGCTCAACCGCATAAAGAAAATCAGGGAATGGCTGCCTCGTTTTGAGTCGACGGTGGAGGCGGCATGATGCGCGATACGTCAAAAACGGCTTCGGCGAAATCGGCCGGCGTGAAAAAGAGTGCCGCGCTTCAGGAGAGAATTTACAAGAAGGGAACCCTTCTATTCATCGAAGGCGATGCGGGCGAGGACATGTATGTGGTGCGGTCGGGGAAAATACGGCTGCTCAGGCAGGAGGGCGAGACAACGGTCGTTGCCGCGGTCGCCGGTCCCGGAAGCGTGATTGGAGAGATGTCGCTCCTCAACCGTGAGCTTCGCACATGCACTGCCCAGGTGGTGGAAGACGCAATGGTGGTACCCATCGACCGGAAGGCCTATGAGTCGACCCTGGGAAACATTCCTTCCTGGCTCAGCGGCGCTTTGCAATCGCTTGTGTATCGTCTCGTTGAAACGCTGCGGCAGGGCGGCGACGACATGGTACGCAAGAATATCGCCGGTGTGTCCCGGCTTCTTTTTCTTATGGGTGAAGGAGAAGGCAAACGGGAAGGGGTGGTTGTCACTCTGCAGCTTGCCAGAGTCAAGGAGCTCTTGTATAGTATCACCGGCCTGAGTGATCCTGAAATAGAAAATGTATTCCTTCATCTGATCCTGAAGCAGATGATTGGAATTGGCCGGGACGCCGGCGACCAGGAGTACCTTTCAATTAAAAAACCGGACGTGCTGAACCTGTATTATGAGTATCTGCGGGCAAAACAGAAAGGTGAGAAATTCCCCGGCGAAGAGGTTCCTTTGCCGGTTTTTGATTGCATCGGATATCTTCTTGCCGCAAAGGGATTGCCAGAAGCGTCCAGGCAGCGCAACGCCATTGAGACGACGGTAGAGGAACTTGGACGCCAATGGCAGCTCAAGGGAAAGTCCGATTCTGATATCGCCAACGCGATAGAGTCGATGGTTGCTGCCGGCCTCGTGACCAAGGAGGCGGATGGCAGGATGCGGTGTGATGCGGGACAGCTCAGGCGGTTCCACCTGTGCGGTACATGGCTCCCTGTGTTCAAAGAGGACGTGAAACTCTGAAACCGCTTTCCTGGTACAAGGGGCTTGCGTTCCCGCGCGGACGCCGCGAAAGCGGCTGTTTCATCGTCGAGGGTCGTCGAAGTATCGAGCAGATTGCGCAGTGCGCCGCCTCGTCTTTAGAGGAGCTGCTGATTTCCGAAGAAACTCCGTCCGACCCTGCAGGCGTCGCAATTCCGCGAAGAGTGCTGACCGCACAGCAGTTTCGTACGGTCGTTTCTTCAACGACGCCTCAGGGAGTTGCCGCGGTGGTCAGGATCCCCCAGCAGTCCTATTCCTTTGATCTCCCGCCGCACCCCGGAAAAAGGGTGCTGCTGCTTGAAGAAGTGCAGGATCCCGGCAATGTCGGAACGCTTATACGCACCGCTGCAGCGCTGGGATACGACGGCATGGTGCTTTCGGGCGAATGCGCCGATCCTTTTTCGCCCAAAGCGGTCCAGGCAAGCGCAGGCTCAGTCATGTCGCTCTGGATACGGAGGACCACTGGGTATCTCGAGCTGACCGGACAGCTTAAGGATGCGGGTTTTATCTGTTTTGCTTCTGTGTGCGACGCATCGGCTGCTGAAGCGGATCAATTGCCTTTTCCGCACCTGATCATGCTGGGAAGTGAAGGAAAAGGCCTGAGCTCAGGGGTCCGCGCCCTTGCTGACAAGACCATTGCCATCCCCATCGACCGCAGTAAGGCACAGTCCCTGAACGTGGCTGTCGCCGGCGCGATCCTCATGTATTGCGGATTGAAAAGAAATGATGATTGAAGAATGATGATTGCAGAATGAAAAAATCTTTTCCAATCTGCAATCCACAATTTTCAATTAGACGACGGTGATCCTCGACCTGCCCTCCCGTTTCGATGTGTAAAGGGCTTCGTCTGCCCTGCGCAGGAGCGACTGTTCGTCTTCGGTAGCCAGCGCTTCGGCAATACCCATTGAGAGGCTGGTGGGCCCGAACCTGAAGGCGCCGTACTGTTTCTGAATACGGTCCGTGACCGTGCGCGCCTGGTGACGGTCGGTATCCGGAAGTATGATGATGAACTCATCGCCGCCGTACCGGTACGCGCTATCAATATCTTTGCGGATGCATACCTTGATGACATTGGCCAGGGACTTGAGGGTGTGGTCGCCCATCTGGTGGCCTTCGGTGTCGTTGAGCTGCTTGAAATAGTCGATGTCAAGCATGACGAGCGTCAGTTTCCTGCCCGGGTTTCGCTTGAGACGCGAGATCTCGCGCTTGACCTGCTCATGAAAATACCGGGAGTTGTAAAGTCCGGTAAGGCTGTCGGTAATGGCGAGCTTGGCAAGAAGCTCATTTTTCTTGAGGAGTTCCATTTCAAGGCGTTTTTTCTCGGTAATATCCTTTGCCGTCACCACCAGGCCGATGATCTGGTTGGAATCATTCTTCATTTCTGACATGCTGAGATTGACTAGAATGATGCTGCCGGACATCGTTTTCATCGGGATTTCTTCATTCATGGTCTTTCCGGTGAGGAGCACGCCGCTCAGGACTTTCCGCTTGTCGGATTCATTGACAAAAAGCTGCGCGAGCGGCTTGCCGACGATTTCTTCCTGTGTATACCCGAAGTGCATCTGCGCGCCGCGGTTAAACTTGAGGATAAATCCCTCGGTATCCAGGGTGAAGATAATATCGGTTGAGTCCTGCAGGATGCTTTCAAAATATTTGGCGATGTTTTGAAACCTGCGTGCAATCAGCTTCCCTTTGGAAATTTTATCGGCGTACCCCTTTACCACATACCGGAGCCACATGGTAACGATGAGCGACCACAGAGAGGCAATCGCCACAAGGGAAAAAAGCCCTGTCATTCCCGGAAAAAAATGTGATAAAGCGAGAAAGAACGCTGTAATCCCGAAAATGGAGCAGAAGAGCAGGGCAGTCTGTACAACTGAGAGACCGCCGAAATTGGTATGGTCGCTTGAAAATATTCTAAAGAGCATGCGCTTTTATGGCCGGTGCTGTTTCGGGCAAACGCACTGACATCCTGGCAACAGGTGTAATGAACGCTAGTGAATTGTCAGTTTTATTCCGGTTCCTCTCCTTTATTAAGACCATTATATTATATCGAGTTGGCCAGATAAATTAAAGTGTCATCAAGGATGATCCTTGCCATACCATGAGAGCGAACGAGTTGGTATACGAAGACTCTTACGCCGGGATAGAAAAGATACTATTCTCACATCGGTACCAGTACAGGAAAAAAAGGAATGTCTGACATGGTGCAGCAGGGTGAGTTATATTTACCAGGTATGTCTAAACGCTTTCAATTGCCTACAAAAGGCCAGCTTGAAGCGGCGATCTCCGAGGCCATGATCCGTTTTGAAAAGGAGCATATGGGTCACGGCCCGCTTGAGACTAAAACCTATCTTATTGATGATATGGTGATAGTCCGGCTCAAAGGAGTGTTAACTCGTGCTGAGCATGCGCTGGTAAAGTCGGATAGAAGCGACCGGGCGCGCGAGTTGATCAAACAGGTCCGGGTCGAGTTGATTGAAAACGGACGCCGTTATCTCGATACTATTATAAAGGATCTTGTTCGCCGTAGAATTCATTCTCTGCACACGGACATCAGCACCGAAACAGGGGAGCGTTTTATAATTCTGACGCTGGACCGGCCGCCGGAATACATGCAATAACTCCCTGTAATTCAACAAGATGTTTCATTTCAAATGCCGGGACGGTTCATTTCCCTTGCCCCGTATTCAGTGAGGGAATTATCTTTTCTAATCCTGATGCGGGTATTCCGGGGGGTAACGATACCAGTCGGGATACAGGCAGCAGGAGTGATTTCCCGCACAATGGTCTTCAGGTCCGCCTGTTTCTCCAGAGCAGTCCGGAAGTGGGGCCCACTAAGACGCGTATAGCGCCTCACGGGTCAGGAGTTTTTTTCCAAGTTCATGTCGTTTGTTTCGTTTAGCCAGGCAAAGGAAACGTATGGTAGCGCATAAAAAACTGGAGCAATGGGTAAAAGAAGTAACTGAATTATGTCGACCTGAAAAAGTATGCTGGTACGATGGTTCACAGGAGGAGTATGACCGTTTGTGCGCGGAAATGATAGCGGCTGGCGCAGCAACGCCGCTCAACCCGCACAAAAGACCGGGATGTATTCTGTTCCGCAGCCATCCGTCTGACGTTGCCCGTGTGGAAGATCGGACCTATATATCTTCACGCACCAAGGACGATGCGGGACCCAGCAACAACTGGATGAATCCCGATGAACTAAAGGAAAGGATGAAACGCCTGTATTCCGGGTGCATGAAAGGGCGCACTCTTTACGTCATTCCCTTTTCCATGGGTCCCATCGGTTCTCCTATTTCCAAAATAGGCGTGGAGATAACCGACTCTCCCTACGTGGTAGTGAATATGCATATCATGACCCGGACCGGAACCAGCGTTATCGAAGCGCTCGGCAGCGACGGCGAGTTTGTGCCCTGTCTCCATTCAGTCGGCGCGCCGCTCGAACCGGGCCAGAAGGACGTGCCGTGGCCCTGCAACCCGGTCATTGAAAACAAGTATATCAGCCATTTTCCTGAAGAACGTACCATATGGTCCTACGGTTCAGGCTACGGCGGTAATGCGCTGTTGGGCAAGAAATGCTTTGCGTTGCGTATCGCGTCGGTGCAGGCGCGCGACGAAGGATGGCTGGCAGAGCATATGCTTATTTTAGGCATTACTCCTCCGAAAGGTGAAAAGAAGTATATCGCGGCAGCATTTCCAAGCGCCTGCGGCAAAACCAATCTGGCCATGATGATCCCCACGCTTCCGGATTGGAAGGTTGAATGCGTTGGTGACGACATCGCATGGATGAAATTCGGGTCTGACGGCAGGCTTTATGCGATTAATCCTGAGTCGGGATTTTTCGGCGTGACGCCCGGCACCTCGATGCAGTCCAATCCCAATGCAATGCTCAGCATCACGAAGAACGCCATCTTTACCAATACCGTTCTGACCGAAGATAATGACGTGTGGTGGGAGGGTATCGGTTACGAGCCGCCCTCAGAAAAGAACGTCGACTGGACCGGCAAACCGTGGAATTTGGCAAGCGGCAGGAACGGCGCGAATCCGAACGCACGATTTACCGCCCCGGCCCATCAATGCCCGGTCATCGACCCGGCATGGGAGGATCCCAACGGCGTTCCGATCAGTGCCATTCTGCTGGGCGGGCGGCGGCCGACAACCATCCCCCTCGTGCACCAGGCCTTCTCGTGGAATCATGGTGTTTTTCTCGGGTCCATCGTGGGTTCGGAGACCACGGCGGCCAATATCGGAGCGGTGGGTACGGTCCGCCGCGATCCGTTTGCCATGCTGCCGTTTTGCGGATATCATATGGGCGATTATTTTTCGCACTGGATCGAGATCGGAACGAAATCAACCCCTGAAAAGCTGCCGAAATTTTTCTATGTCAACTGGTTCAGGAAATCTGCCGACGGTACATGGCTGTGGCCCGGCTACGGTGACAACAGCCGTGTCATTAAATGGATCTACGAGCGGCTCAGTGGCAAAGGGAACGCCGTTGAAACGCCGATCGGGTTTCTTCCTGCGGCCGGGGCGATTGACCTCAGCGGTCTTGCCATGCCGGCATCGAACATGGAAGAGCTTCTCAAGGTCGATCCTGGTGAGTGGCAGCGTGAAGTTGAGGGAATCAAGCAGTTTTACGGCACGTTCGGCCAGAAACTCCCCGTCGCGCTCAGCGAGGAGTTGGCCTCGCTCGAAACGCGGCTTCAGAGCGCCTTTTCTTCCCGGTAAGGAGGATGTCAATGGGTTGGTTCAGCAAGTCCTCTGAAAAGCACGATGCTGCCAAGGTTCCTGCCGAGGAGATCTGGATCAGGTGCCAGGGGTGTCATGCGCATGTGTTCAAGCAGGATTTTCATAGCAGCGGCAACGTCTGCCCCAAGTGCCAGTGGCACGGAAAGCTGACGGCATCCGAACGCGTCGAACGGACGATTGACGAAGGGTCGTGGAAAGAGATCAACGCTTCGGTGACACCGGCTGATCCGCTGCTGTTCGTTGACGGAAAAGGCCCATATCCCGATAAGGTGGAACAGTCGCGCGCCAAAACCGGACTCAATGAATCCATTGTAACGGGCACCGGACGTATCAACGGCATCGAAGTAGTCCTCGGGGTCATGGATTTCCATTTTCTGGGCGGCAGTCTCGGCTCCGGCACCGGTGAAAAGATCCTGCGCGCTGCCGGTGTCGCTTACGAGCAGAAACGCCCGTTTATCGTATTCAGCGCTTCGGGCGGCGCGCGGATGCACGAGGGGATCCTCTCGCTTATGCAAATGGCAAAGACCTGCGCTGCCATCGCCCGCCTCGGTGAAAAGAAGCTGCCCTATATTTCGGTCTTGACCGACCCGACGACCGGCGGCGTATCAGCCTCTTATGCCATGGTGGGCGACATCACGCTTGCCGAACCGGGTGCACTGGTCGGATTTGCGGGCCGGCGAGTCATTGAACAGACTATAAAACAGAAGCTTCCAGACAATTTCCAGACCTCGGAGTTCGCTCTTGAACATGGCTTTGTCGATTGCATCGTGCACCGCAAAGACATGAAAGAAACGCTGTACAAGATCCTTTCGTATTACAACCGGTAAGGAAGGACATATGGAACGGCCTATGGATTTTGAGAAACCGATTCTCGATATAGAAAAGACCATCGAGCGCCTCAAGCAGCGTGATGCGAAGAGCGGCGGCATCCATCGTGAAAAGATCGCTGAACTGGAGCGCCGATTGACCGCCGCGATTAAAGGGGTGTATGAGCAGCTCACACCGTGGCAGACGGTCCAGATTGCCCGGCACCCTGACCGGCCCGTGCTGCAGGAATATATAAGGCGCATCTGCACCGATTTCATCGAGCTGCACGGCGACCGCGCGTTCGCCGATGACCGGGCGCTCATCGGCGGCTTTGCCACGATCGGCGGCGAGAAAGTGATGCTTATCGGCCACAACCGCGGTACCAATGTCGATGAGAATTTCCAGCGCAATTTCGGCATGGCGCGGCCTGAAGGGTACCGGAAGGCGATGCGGCTCATGCGGCTTGCGGAAAAGTTCAAATTGCCGGTTGTCTCGTTTATCGACACCATGGGCGCGTATCCGGGGCTTGACGCCGAGGAGCGGGGCCAGCATGAGGCGATCGCCCGCAACCTTTATGAGATGTCCCGTCTTCAGGTGCCGCTCATTATTATTGTTATCGGCGAGGGCGGGAGCGGCGGTGCGCTCGGGATCGGGGTGGGAGACGAGGTGCTGATGCTGTCGAATGCCATTTATTCGGTTATTTCGCCTGAGGGGTGTGCTTCGATTCTCTGGCGTGACGGATCGTTCGCGCCCCAGGCGGCCGAAGCGCTCAAGCTTACCGCACGTTCCCTGCATGCGCTTGGCGTCATCGACGAGGTCATTCCCGAGCCGGTCGGCGGTGCGCATCGGTTTCCCGGTGAGACCGCAACCGCGTTGAAAGAGGCACTGCAAAAGAGCCTGAAAAAATTCTCTTCACTCTCAATGTCGAAACTCATCGCCAAACGATTCGAGAAAATTTCGGCGATGGGAATTTTCAATGAATAGCCTAAAGGACTCCCATGGCTAAAGAGAAAATGCGTACCGAAGACCAGCTTCACAAGATACCGCTGCGCATTACGGACACCACGCTGCGCGATGCGCACCAGTCACTCTGGGCAACACGCATGCGCACCGACGACATGCTCAGTATAATCGACGTGGTCGACAATGTCGGGTATTACTCTCTCGAGTGCTGGGGCGGCGCCACGTTTGATGTCTGCCTTCGCTTTCTGCGCGAGAATCCGTGGGATCGCCTGCGACAGATCAAGGCAAAGGCGAAGAACACGCCACTGCAGATGCTATTGAGAGGACAGAACCTGGTCGGATATCGCAATTACGCAGATGACGTGGTCGATCGGTTCGTCGCGCTCGCCTGCAAAAACGGAATCGATATTTTCCGCATGTTCGATGCGCTCAACGACACGAGAAATCTCGAAGCAGCAGTGAGGGCGGTGAAAAAATACGGCGGCCATGCGCAGGGGACGCTCTGCTATACTATTTCGCCGGTGCACACGGTCGATAAATTTGTGGAATATGCCAAGGAGCAGGTCGCGATCGGCGTTGATTCTCTTTGTATTAAGGACATGGCCGGTATTCTGTCTCCCATCGGCGTGGAACGGCTTGTCAGGGCGCTGCTGCGGGAGGTTGACGTTCCCATCCAGCTCCACAGCCATGCCTCAAGCGGCATGGCGGTCGCCACCTATGTGGAAGGCGTTCGAGCCGGGGCCGGTGCGATTGACTGCGCAATTTCGTCCATGGCGGGTTTTTCATCGCAGCCGCCGGTCGAGACGCTGGCCGTGATATTCGACGAAACCAACTATTCCGCGAACCTTGACCTCGAAGCGGTCGAGCGAGTGGCTAAATTCTTCGATGAGCTCGCGCCCAGGCGGAAGCAATCAAGCGGCGTGCTGCCCTATATCGATCCCGCCATCCTAATCCACCAGATACCCGGCGGCATGATCTCGAACTTCCGGTCCCAGCTTGAAACGCAGAACGCGCTTGACAAGCTCGCTCCTGCGCTCGAAGAGGTGTCCAGGGTGCGCGAAGATCTTGGGTATCCGCCGCTTGTCACTCCCACGAGCCAGATCGTGGGCACGCAGGCGGTCATGAACGTACTCGCAGGGGAACGCTATAAAATCGTTCCCAACGAGGTGAAAAACTACGTGCGAGGACTGTATGGAAAGCCGCCGGTCCCTGTGCACCGGAAAATCATCAAGAAGATTCTTGGAGACGAAAAGCCGGTCACCGGACGCCCTGCGGACAGCCTGTCGCCCATGCTGCCAAAGGCAACCGATGGCGTGGACCCAAAATTAATTGAGCAGGAGGAGGACATTCTTTCGTATGTCATGCTCCCCGAACCTGCGGTCGAGTATTTTAAATGGCGCGCCCTGCCGCCGGAGCAGCGTCCTTCCACCCCTGCGGACCTGGAATTGAAATCAGACAAAAAGGGAGTGGAAAAGGAGCAGCAGTCCGAGGCTGTTTCCACCAGGCAGCCTTCATCGCCGTTTGTCAGCGCAATCGAGTCGCTTGTGAGCAATGCGCCTGCGCTTGTTCAGGAGCTGCTCCAGAAGATTGATGGCCTTACGCTCGACGAGGTGGTGTTCAGAAAAGACTCCGAGCGGATCGCGGTTCGGGCGTCCGGCCAGGACGTATCCGAGCGCATTCCGGTTTCTTCCTTGCAGCCTGCCGCACCGTCGCCGGCCGGTCCAACGACGGAACCTGTCAAAGAAGAAAAGACGCAGGCTGCAGGCGCAGGGGGCTCGATCAAAGAGTACTTGCTTACCATCAATGCGCCTCTGGTGGGAAAATTTTATTCCGCACCTGGCGCCGGGAAAAAACCTTTTGTCAAAGAGGGCGACGTGGTAAACGCAGGCGTAAAGGTATGTATTGTTGAAGCAATGAAGCTGTTCAACGAAATCCTTGCCCAGAAACGGTGCAAAATCATTAAATTTCTTGTTGAAGACGGTGTAACCGTAAATAAAGGGCAGCCGCTTATTGCGATTGAAGAGGCGTAAGGTGAATGCGGATTCCGGATAGCGGAAGTGAAATAATCAGGCGCTGCATCGCTTCTGAAAAGATGTAATGCGAAAAAAGACGAAACTTCTGCGGCCGCGCCACCTGCTGTTGCCTATTATCATTCTTTCCGCCATTCTGACCCTCCTTTCCCGTTTTTCATATCCCTTTCCCTGGCGCTATCCGGTTCGCGGCATAGACGTTTCCCACCACCAGGGCGCGATTGATTGGAAAAAGGCAAAGGAAACAGGCAGGGTTGATTTTGTATATATCAAAGCAACGGAGGGGACAGATTTCATTGATCCGCTTTTTCTGAAAAACTGGCGAGCCGCAAAGCAATCAGGCATAGCGCGGGGCGCCTACCATTTTTATTCATTACATGCCCCCGGCGCTCAACAGGCCGGCCATTTCCTTCGAACGGTACGGCAAGAAAAGGGCGATCTGCCGCCGGTTATTGACCTTGAGTTTGAAAATGGCGGGAGAGCCCCGCCGCCGAAAAAAAAGTTCAGGGACCAGCTGGATGCGTTTGATCGCCGCATCAGCGCTGCGTACGGATGTGCGCCGGTGTATTATCTGAACGAAGATTTCCATAATTACTACTTTTCCGGAAAACCGATCAAAAACCGGCTCTGGATAAGGGGTATCTACCATAAACCTGCCATCATGCAGACGACCGAATGGCTGTTCTGGCAGTATAGCGATATCGGAAGAATCGGCGGGATAAAGGAAAAGGTGGATCTGAACGTATTCAGAGGGAGCAGGAGAGCGTGGGGGAGACTGGTTCGTTAAGACACCATGAGGTGGAGCGGAGGTATCCTTTGAAGCACGATCCGCGGTCATTTCTGGACAGATGGCAAATAATTGTATCCGGTTTAAATATTGCTCGCCGCCTTTTTCCCATTAAAACTCTTCGTCGATCGCCTTAACAATCCTTTTGTGCCTGATCCATGAAAGCAGCATGGCGACCAGGATAATTGCTATGATGAAGACCCCGATCCCCCCGGCAATGACGACGGTTTTCACGCTGATACCCTGGCCTAGAAAAGACGATGAGTCGGCGTCTGCCGATTCCTTCTTGACCATTGTCGATTTAGGATTCGAAGAGTCCTGATCCGCCGCGGCAGCAACGGCGGCGGAATTGCCGCTTTTCTGCATGAGCAAAGTCATGTCCTTTACGCCTGGCACTTCAAGCGGAATAGACTCATACCGATACTCGTTTTTCCATTTATGGGAAAAGAAGCTGGTTTTTTTTAGGCGGACCATAAACGGCGTTTCTGTCGTTTCTGAAATGCGGTGAAAGCAGTCCCATAAATCGATTTTCATCATGACCACGCCGGCAAACGCTTTGTTTGATAAAAGGATGGGCCTGCTCCAGATTAGGTAGTACCTGCCGTTGCTGGTATCTTTTTCAAGGGAATGAAACGCCTTCGCGCCTTCAGCGATTGTCGAGAACCATGGTTCGCTTTTGAGGCTCGACTTTGTATGGTCGGACCCCTTGATGCGCACCATCTCCGTGCGCCGCACTCCCTTTTTATCAGTCCTTACAAAGGAGTGCACCGCCTGATGGCGCTTGAGCATGCGCAGGAAAAATGCGTCGTTTGCCGCTGGCCGTCTGATTTTCACTGCACGGTTTGCTGCGATACGGTCGAATTGAACAGAGAGCTCTGTGAAAAAGGTATCGATTTCAGCCTGTGGAGTCTCGGCAGAGACAGGGCCGGAAAGACCGATACAGCATACTAGTATGGCAAGATGCGTCATTCCTGTGAAGGGTTTTGAGTGGGGCAGGGAACGGTTCATAATCATCCCTCCATTTCCATGAAGTTGGTATGAAGAGTCGAATTATTACAGTACTGCAACAAAGCAAAATAATAGTCCCCCTCCCATGCCCTTCAATTCTGAAGACAGTGTTATTTCTTCCCTTACTATACAATAATAATAAATTTTTTATCGCTGCGCTTTTATCTTCATCGGATGCGTGAACGGACAAAATACCGGTTTCCGGCAGATGGTAGCAATGATTAGAAACTGAATATCAGTCATAGGTGGCAGGAAAAACCTGAATACAATTTTTTCCTACGTATACCATCTTCCTCCGCACCCCTTGCACTCCCATACCGTGACCCCGGCAAACCTGATCCTGTCAAAAATCGACACCTTCTCTTTTCGCCTGATTCCGGTCGAGGTGCAGACAGGGCACTGGCTCTCAAGCAGTCTTTTTAAATTTTCCCTTTTATGCGCGCATTCGGTCGTGAAGGTTTGGACGATTGCATGAGCAGCAGACAGGTCTTTTCGCTCAACAAACACCCGGTAGTTGATATCGAGTCCGAACATGCGCGGCAGGCCATGCCGCTTGACCAGAGGCTTCATTCCCGCGGATTCCAGCTTGGTTTTTAATTCGCCGGACTCATCCTCGTTGAGATATTCGGAAACCATGATATAGGACATTGGACATTTACCTTCCTGCAATGGGATAGACGCGTTTCTAAAGTAACAATGACCAAAGGACAGCTAGGTCAGCCTCTCAGCGTTAGCAAAGGATCGGTCCGGGCATAATTCCTTGAGCGTTTCTTTATCGCCATCCTGCAGCGTATCCGTTGCCATTCGCGCCAGCAGCGCTCCAACGCCCGGCCCGAGCATGAATCCCTGCCCGCACATGCCCGCAGCGATAATACACCCGCTCACGCCATTGGCATATCCGATCACCGGTGATCCGTCGGGCGTCATTGGATAGGTGCCGCGCCATACGCGGCGTACCCTGATTGTTGCGAGGCGCGGCATGACGTCGATCATTCTGCGCGCGGCAACCGGCAAAAAACCGCTGGTTTCACGGCGGTCAGTGCCGGTGATGGCTGGATCAGGGGTAAAACAGAAAATGATCTGGCCGGTCGCATGCTGGTGAAAATAGCAGTTCTTTACTCCCGCAACGGAACTGCTATCAACGATCATGGGTCCTAAAAATTTCCTGACCGGCTCGGTAATGAATGCCTCGTGACAATCCGGTGCAATCGGGATAGTTATGCCCGAGGTTCGGGCCAGCAGCGCGGCCTGATCCCCGGCGGCATTGATCACCAGTGGCGTGGCATAATCAGCCCTGTCGGTCTGCACGCCGCTGACCGCACCGTGACGCACGATCAGAGTTTCGACATGCTCGTTAAACCGGAATTGGACACCGAGGGCTGTAGCATGCTCATAAAAAGCGCAGGACGAAAGAAGGGGGGAAGCGCTGCCGTCATGCGGGGAAAAGGTTCCGCCGATAAGGCCGTTGGGGTTCAACGGGGGAACGATTTTCCGCAGTTCGTCCCTGTCATGCCAGTCAATCTGAAGCCCTGCGGCTTTCTGCTGTACCAGCAGCTCCTTGAGTTGCAGCGCATGTTCCCGTTCATAGGCAACAAAGACATATCCGCCCTCCTGCCACTCAAGGTCAAACCCGTGCATATGCTTCCAGGTGGAAAAGATCCGGATGCTTTCCATGCACAGCCTGATTTTCGCCGGAGAGCTGTGGGTGGCCCTGATGCCGCCGATTGCCGCTTTGTTGTTTCCCTGGCCGGGCGACGCGTGCTGGTCAAGGCAGAGGATATTTTTCATTCCCCTTTCAGCCATAGACATCGCGGCAGGCAGCCCGACGCTCCCTGTGCCGATGACCACAGCATCGCACGTCCTGTTCCCCATTTACACTTCTCCCTGAAGCGATCCCGGCGCTCTTTCAGACGCATGATCGTCGGAAGCATCCGGTGGTTTTGACAATCCGGCCAAAATACCGAGCGGAACCTCAACGAACAACGGCCTTCTGGTAAAGCCGGTCACCTCTTCAGGCTTCACCCCTTCTTCCCTGAAGATCTGTCTGATGAGATTGGCGCAGGTTTTTCCCCCGCAGCTCCCCATGCCGGCGCGCAGATGCGCCTTGATCTGGTTCATGTCCCGCGCACCTGACCTGATGAGCGCCCGAACGCTGCCTGCGGTCACCCGCTCGCACCGGCACACGATCTCGTCGTCATCAAAGCGCTGGGTTTTGTGCTCCAGCGGCTCGGTCACCCAGGGCTCCTGCACCCGTATGCCAGCGATTCTTTTCGCAATGGGAAACGGCGCCTGCACTTTGACAATAAGAACCTTTTTCACGGTCCGCACCGAATCGACGGTGACATTGCCCAGAACCGTACCTGTGGTGTCAAGTACCGTGACCAGCGTGCCCGCGGTGATCGCATCCCCGGAAAACTCATGCGGTATGCTGACCAGCACGCTGCCGCGCTCCCGCGCTTTGCGGTAATCGCAGAGCGTTATTGCAAGTCCCGGACATATGGCCACGCACTGTCCGCACCCGCTGCAGGCGTCTCCTGCACCGGGCCTGAACACCGGCAGACCGGTGATATCGTCGCCTTCGATAGCGATGCATCCCTTTGGGCATATTGAAGAACAGGGGTTGCACGGGATCTCCTGTGAGCAGTGAAACACCGGAAACACGCCGTGCTCAGCGGGCGGGACCTCCTCGAGCGCAACGGCGCCGGGCCTGCTTTTAAGGATATCCGCGGTTTTATGCCACGCCGGCGGCACGGTCCCGACCGGGCGGCCGAGCGCCGCGGCGATTTCCATACCGCGGATCCTGCCCGTGAGCATTGCCGCCGATGCTTCTGCGATCTCCTCGGTGTCGCCTGCGGCATATGCCGGAAGCCCGAATTCTTTTGCCTTTTGATAAAACTCATCGACCGGATCAAGCCCCACGGCAACAAGAACCGTGTCGCAGGAAAACGTTTTTTCGCTGCCGGGGACCGGCTTCCAACCCGGACCGAGCCTGACTATCGTAACGCTTTCGACCTCGTTTCTGCCGTTTGCACTCGCGATCGAATGGCTGGTATACACCGGCACTCCCATGCGCACGATCTTGTCCCGGTGCACCTTGTACCCGCCGCATTCAGGAAGCGCCTCGCACAGGCCGACGACCTGCATGCCTGCCTGAAGCGCATGGTACGCTGCAATAAGGCCAACGTTGCCTCCGCCCACCACAAAAAGTTTGCGGCTCGGCAGCACCAGGTCGCGGTTCACCAGGGTCTGGAACGCACCTGCGCCGAACACGCCCGGCAGGCTGTTGCCCTTGAATACAAGGCTTTTTTCCCGCGCACCGGCCGCAACAAGGAGAATGTGGGGACGCACAAGAATGTAACGGTTGTCACGAAGGATACCGACCGTGCGGTCCACGAAAACGCCCAATGCCTGGCTCTGTGTCCAAACCCGAATCGGTCCTGAGCTGCGCACCTCCTTCTCAAGCATTGCTGCAATATCCATGCCCCGCGTTCCTGCGTGGCACGCTTCAATCGAACCGAAAAACTTGTGGGTCTGCAGGATGAGCTTGCCGCCAAGGCAGTGCTTGTCATCAATAAGAATCGTGTTCACGCCTGCCTTGCCGAGCTCGATTGCCGCGCAGAGTCCTGCCGGGCCTCCGCCAATGATCAGGCATTCGGTTTCAACAGTGTCAATCGGATGAAACGGGTGGACAGGCACTGCCTCAGGCAGCGCAGCAATTCCTTCAAGCGGTTCTATTTCCATGCCTTCTTTGACCAGGGTCATGCACGACTTTACTGACTGCCCGTTGACCAGGACCGTGCACTGGGAACACTGGCCGTTGGCGCAGAAAATTCCCATGGGAGCGCCGTCCTTATGGTGGCGGCCGAATATCCGTATGCCGTGGGCAAACAGCGCGCTCGCAATGGTCTCCCCTTGTCGTGCGAAAAGCTTTTTGCCCTGCCAGGAAAAGGGGATGCCCAGCTCGCTCTTTGGGACCGTGAGAATAGGATGCTTTTTTATCCTGAAATCAGGCATTGGCTTCCAGATATAAGAGAATATTGCTGAAACAGTGAAGCATTTTTTAGGGAGAGATACCTTGAAGTATTACACTAAATAGCGTCTGTAACAATAAAATAGTTATTGTTATGAAAGCTGGCAATTATTGGCAGCCTGAAATTGTAAGTTGATAATAAAAAGGGTTTTAAACAGTGCGTGTAGTGATAGTATTGGAGCATCGGAAATGACGATGGATAGAAACGGATAAGCGTTCCAGGGCAAAGAGCGAAAAATAATAGTCAATGAAATCGATTCATGTTTATACTATATTAATAAAAGATGTATATCGTTAAAATTGTAAACGTCTTCGAACCTGGGGGGGTAAGATAACAATGATTAGTAAAACCGCCATTGTTATCGGTATGATATGGTCGTGTGTCTTCGTATCATTCGTTGCTAGTGAAGAGCCCATGCTCCTTAGGCCGATCCTGGATGAAACCGGTAATGAATCGGGACTGTATAATGTAAATCCTGATCCTGATGCAGAGCCGTGGATATCCGGCGGCGGGCGTGCCCTTACTGCCGAGGAGGACAAATGCATTCCCGAACTGATGCTTCCGGCACAGTACCAGGATCGTGAAACGAATCCTTTGCCGTCCAAAGTGGATAATTCGCTGACCAGGTATTTCCCGCCGTTATTTACGCAACGGGGAGCCAGTTGCTGCCAGGCGGCTGGTATCTCCTATATTTTTAGCTACGAGATGTGCAGGATCAGGGATCTGGACGCCCAGGACCCGGCAAACATTTTTCCCTATGGTTTCACCTATAATTTTATTAATGGAGGCAGTACCAGCAGCTATTCCAGTTTTTCTGACGGGTGGACAGCGGCCGGAGAGCTGGGCATACCCGATCTCCAGAGTTATGGCGGACAATTGGAAGGGACGGCAAGCCAGACGAGCTGGGTCAACGGCTACGGCGTCTATCGCAGGGCCATGAGTAATCGGTATGTAGAATCCTACAGAATTACCTGTACGTCCAATGACGGCATTGAAAGAATGAAGCAGTGGCTCTTTGACCGCGCCGACGGTTCGAATCCCGGCGGTTGCATAGGATTTCTTGCTTGGACTGATCAGACACGGGATGTGTTGCCGTCATCCTCGCCGGAAGCGGGGCACACCTATATCAAGGCCTTTGGCACAACCGGCGGCCACTGTATGACGCTTGTCGGCTACAACGATGACATCACCTATGACCTGAACGGTGACGGTATCCTCTCGGCGCAGGAACGGGGAGGTTTCTTAATGGTCAACTCCTATGGCGAACGTTTTGGAACCAATGGAAGGGCCTACATTCCCTATTCCCTGTTCCTGAACGGTTCCATGAAAAGCAGCAGCGTTTACAGCATAACCGTTGTCGAAGAAGCGGTGGAACCCCTGCTGACCTATAGGGTAACCATCACCCATGATAGAAGAAGCGACATAGAGATCATTCGCGGCTATTCGACCACTACCAGTGCCACGACACCTTCGCGCACCTATCGGTACCGGGAGTGCTTCAGCAACGGAGGCGCTTTACCCATGGAGGGCAGGGGATTGAGCGAAACGATCGAGATGGGTCTTGACGTATCCGAGTTCATCGATGCGATAAACGGGAGAAGAACCAAGTTTTTCCTGCAAATAACATCGGAAGGAGGCAGCGGAAAGGTCGATAATTTCTCGGTCATGGATTATACCGGACCGCAGGTGAAGGAGTACAAGTGCTCGGAAACTAATGTGGCCATCACGACCGGCACCACGACACTCTGGGTGCTCAGTGATAATGAGGTTAATGGCCGCGGTATCGCCATCCGGAGACCCCGGGAGGGCAGATCTTTTTATGTCTCACCGCTTACAAGTGGGAAAGCGATCCATTTCAAGTATTCACTGTCTCAGACAAAACGCGCAACCTTCAGAGTAACCACCATTCATGGGCAGAAGGTCCATGAACGTGTTGTAGACCTTGCGGGCAAACGCGAGCTGGTATGGGATAAAACCGGCAACAACGGACAAAAAGTGTCGGCCGGAAAGTACATTGCCAGGCTTGAGCTGGCTGATGGCAACGCTTTTTACACACCGGTGCATGTTTTCAGATAAGTGGACGCTTTTCGCGTATAAACAAGGCCCTGCTCCTTCAAGGAGCGGGGCCTTGTTTATGTAAAACAAACATTTGCTCGTTTACGGCCTAACGAACTTTTTATTATAGATCCTATCCTTTTGTGTAAGGCTGACGATAAAGCTACTGCTCGAATGCTGTGCCATTCGTGGAATCGTCACGCATGAGGTGTGCGGCTGTATCACGCACTCATACAACAGCCTGCCGTTCATCGCAAACACCCTGACCCTGCCTGCGTCATGTGTGTTGCTCAGGCGCAGCACGCCGCCTGTTGAAAGGGTGAATGCAGGCATGCTGTTTCTGGCACGAACCATGGGAATTATATCGACAGTGAGCGGGGTCATCCTGATATTCAGTGTCGCAGTATCAGCCTGGTTCATCTGACCCATGGTGGTCTGGGCATTGGTATAGGTTTCATAGTTCACCGCAGCGGCAGTCACGGTGCCGGTGACCCGGTTGATCGGTATTCCGACAATCGCATAATTGCCATTAGTGTCAGTGGAATCAAAGAAGATCAACGTAGTGCCACTGCCGCTTCCACTGCCCCGTACCTCTAAGACAACCAGCGCACGAATAACGGCATTACCACTTGCAGAGTCAGTGACCCTTCCTTTAAGTACCTTGGTCCCTTGGCTTGTAGCCTCGAGGTAGAGATTCACCGTGTCCGCGCCGTTCCGCGGCACGGTCCCGCTTCCTGTTCCAGCAGCAAAACCCTGTGCAGATGCGGTCACAGAAAAGGTTCCTGCGATAATTTCTTCAAATACGACCATACCGTTAGAATCCGTGATGCCGGTGAGCCTTTCGTTATCGTGTATCGCCACCACTGACGCGCCGGAAAGCCCGGAAGTGTCTTCCGCATCATACACCCTGACAAGAAGGTCGCCTCTTGGAATTCTGGTGAGCGTGATGTCCACGGTATCAACCTCTTCTCTGCTTTTCGTAACCGTTACCGACCGTCCGGTATAGCCGGTCGCTGATGCGTTAATGCTGTAGCTCAGTCCCGAGGTGATGTTTTCACTGAAAATATACCAGCCGGTCGAGTCGGTGGAGATCGTGTCAATAGGGGTCAGATTGCCGCCTACCGCGGACCGGCGTGAAAGGATCACGGTGGCTCCCCGAATACCCGGGCCGCTCGACGAATCACTGGCGACTGTTCCAACGATTTCGCTCCTGCGCTCCTGCGCAAGCTCGAAATTCCGGATGATGGGGCTGTTCCCAACCCTCACATTCGTGGCTGTTTTAGGAACATACCCGTCTGCCGAAGCAAGCATCGCATAGGAGCCCGGCTGCACGCTGTCCAAAGCATAGACCCCGTTTTGATCCGTTATGGCTGAGTCCAGTTGCCGCGCCACTTGGTCCTGTATTATTATTGCCGGCCGTAAGACAATCAAAGCTCCCTCAATAGGCGATCCTGTAACAGAGTCAGTGACATTTCCCGAGATCCTCACGCCCGGGACGCGGGGTATCAATTCGATATTCACGCCGATTGCGCTGTTTGAAGAGTCTATGGTCACCCGCTGTGGTGAGCTGGCATTGTACCCTTCTTTTACAGCCCGGATTTGAAAAACAGCAGGATATCGGGCCGCTGTCACGCTGTCGAACCTGAAGCTGCCGACATTATCGGTCGTATCAATAGAAGGAGACCGGGCTCCGGTATCTATGGGCGTAAGCGTCACCACCGCGCCTTGTATCAGATTGCCCGCGGTGTCGGTTACCAGTCCGGTCACCACCGCTCCATGGACCGCGGCAAAATACGTGGATATGATACCTACAAGAAAGACTGTTTTTTTAAGCATCGCACTCCTCCTTCCCCGGCAAAGGTGATTTTTTTGTAATATAACCACAAATTGGCCAAGGTGTATAAAAATGTTTTAAAATGACCGGGTCCAATACGTGAAAAAATCCTTAATTTATGGTTAAAAATTATGGTTAAAAATAAAGATGGTTTTGAATAAATTCAAGATACGATGGTAACATACGATCGATCTTCCTGGGTGATAGTGGCTGCATGCAGAGCGGAAAACGCTCACGCTCATTGGAGGAAAACACTCAGCGCACGTTCGAGCTTCGAATTCATACGTTCACTACAGGGTTTAAAAGTTCTCTGAACAGGGCGTCCCAGAATCGAACCGCGGAGCGAAGCGAGTAGCGCTCCTCGGCCCTCATCCGTCCTTTCAGCCCCATTTCTTTTCGCACTATTGGTTGCCTGACAAGGTCGGACAGCGCTCGGTACCACTCTTCATGACTGGTCGCATGATACCCGGTCGACCCATGGATGACGATCTCGCTATTGATGCCCACCGGGGAAGCGACGCACGCAAGCCCCATTGCCATGTATTGCAATAGCTTCGTACCGCCCTTGCCCCGCGCCCATTCATGGTCTTCGATTGGCATGATCCCGATATCGAATTCGCCTAGGTCACTTACCTCTGTCGCAAGGCTCCAGGTCCTCCGTTCGACCGACAGCGAAGGAGAAAAAGGATGGCTCCCGCAACCCACGAAAATAAAACGAACCGCGGGGAATTCAGCTCCGATTCTTATAAGTATCGGTTCGATGGGAGTGATATTGGGAGCGGTGGTGGGCGCGCCGATCCATCCGATCACCACGCGTTTCGAAGGGCCGCGTCCCACATGTGGCGTGAAGCGGTCGGTATCGATCGGCCCGGTCAGGATCCGCACATCGGTGCAGAATGCTCGCGCATAGGACCGGTTGTACTCGTTCTCGACAAGGACGGTGCTGCTCACTTTAAGCATGCGGTCCAGAAGCCGCTTGCGCTGATACGACGCCCAGCGATGCACCGGTCCGACGGCCGGATTGCGCGCATAGAGCGCGTCATCAAAATCAAAAACAATATGCGGGTTGATCCGTTTGAGAAGCAGCTCCAGGCCGGGGATCAGAATATCTTTCTGGATGAACACAATGTCATACCGGCCCGCGGATAAAATGTCTCGTATTCTTTTCACCTGGCCCCGGACCGCGGAATAAAGGGTGAGGACGATCGTAAAAAGAAAAAAACGTTTTTTCACGCGAGATAAATCGCTGTACTGACTTTCCGGTACGAGCGGTGAGACACGGAATGTATAGCCGAGTCTTTCAAGGTGAGGCAGGAATTGATATACCCGGTACCGGCTGCTGGCGCCGATTTCAGGGAATAGGGTGAGGAAAAGCACGCGTTTGTTTTTCATGGAGCCTTTACTTTCTGGCACAACGCGATGATAATCCGGCCGCGATTGCACCAGGTGAAATAATCATCAAGAGGAAGGACCGTGTTGATTATTGACGAAAGCAGTATCTCGCCCGGTCTCCGCTTTGTCCAAACGTTCGCCGGGTTGCGAACGGTTACAAGCGAATAATAAATCGTGTACAGCGGAAATCCCCATGTCCTCAGGAAACGAATGCAGAGTCCTCTTGATTGCAGCCCGCGGCGGAGGTGCGGGAGTTCAAAGCGCCTGACATTGCCCGCAAAATCATCATATTTCGAACGGTATCGTTCGGAATGCTGAGTAACGATGCAAAGATGCCCGCCGGGTTTTACGAGGGAGGCCATAAACGATAGTGCGCGGTCAGTATCCTCCACTTCCTCCAGCATATTGACGCAGGTCACCACGTCGCATGACTCGAGAAGGGGAGGCTCGGCTATGGTGATATCACCATGGAAAAGAACCGCTTCCGGAAACTTATGCCTTGTTTGCTGGATGGCGATCGTTGAACCATCAATACCGTATAATTTTGAACAATATCGTCTTAGAAAATTCAATGTGGCGCCGTTTCCGCACCCGACATCAAAACCAGTACCCGACAGTCCGTATTTATTAAAAAGACGATGCATCAAGCGGTATTTTTGGCGTTGGCTGGGACTCAGCTCGTTGAAATCTTCCCTCACCACGCTCCACAGATCGTCCCATCTATTTACCATGCCCGCCCTCGCTCACGATCCTGGCCGTTCGTTCGGCGATGTAGCGCGCTTTGTTGTCCGAAAGGATCGGGTAATTCGGCAAATTGACCATTTCTCCGGCAGCGCGCGCCGCATTATCAAAGGGCTGACGGATATACCGGATATTGAAGGGAAGACTGGGAACCGCGTAATCAAGGGTTTTACCGGTTTCGATCCCCGCTTTTGCCATTTTCTCGCGGAATGAAATCGCATCACGGTTTTTGATGCGAAGCGCATAATGGGAATAGGTGGCGTCGGGAATGATCGGCGGTTTGACCATGCCATTGCAGTCCTCAAGCATCCTGTCGTACATGCCGGCGATGTACGCTCTCCGCTGGATAATGCGGTCAAGCTTGCCAAGTTGAACAAGGCCGATCTTTCCTTGAAAATCCGAAAAATGCCGGTAGTAATCCTTCACCGCTGCCAAGGATTGCACATTGATGCTTTCCCTTAGATTTCTGACCGATGAAAACTCGCTCGCGCGATACAGCAGGGCATAGAAGGGTTCTTTTAAGACCAGATAACTGATGAGGAAGCGGAAAAAACGGCTGCATTCGAGCATTGTTGAAGGCCTGCTGAATTTCCGGTCCCGAAAGGATTTCAGCCGTTCATACATTTCATCCGAATCGGTTGCCGCGATTCCACCGGACCCTGTATCAAGGTGCTTGCACACGCTCAGACTGAAAAACGCGATGTCCCCTTTTATGCCCTTTTTCCCGGGTACGTACGCGGGAGACCCTAAAGAGGCATCTTCAATGAGTAAAATGCCGTTTCCAGCCGTTTCTCGAATGCGATCCATTTCGCACGGATACCCGTAGAAATGGGTCGCAATGACCGCCTTCGTTTCTTTGGTCAGCGCCGAGCGGACGGCCTCGGGGGTCATATTGTAATCGTCAAGCGATATGTCGGCAAAAACCGGGATATTCGATGAGAACACCACCGCGTTGGGAACAACGACGCAGGTGTACGCCGGTACAACCACCTCCTTGTTCCTGATTTCCATTGCGCCTAGCGATGCCGTTATGGCCGACCGGCAGTAGGGAAACGCAAGGGCATGGCGCGCTCCGATGCGCCGGGCGAACATCCGCTCGAAATCCTCCCTGCCTCCCCGGGCGTTGAATAGCGCCATGAGTTCGGCTCGATTGATAAAACTCCTGTTTTTGGAAATCACGGGGCGTCCGATTCTAATTTTTGGCGCGTCCGCCTTTTTGCAAAAAAGAAAACATACCCCGTCACGCCCAGAGGAATAAAATAGATATAATTGACAAGATGCATACTTACCCCGAGTGCGAAGGCGTCAGACGGAGGTATCCCAAAGAGACCGAGCCCCGGAATCAATGCCGCTTCAAAAACGCCCCATCCTCCCACGGGCTGTATTGGAAGAAGGGATATCAGGGGCAGCGCGCTGCACGCCACAATGGCCTGCCAGAAATGCAGGTCAACATTCATTTTTTTAAGTATCAGGAAATTGCACGTCATGGCAATGGTACCAAGCACAAGGGACAGAAGAATCACCCCCGTACTATTTTTAAATCCCAGGAGAGGACCTGCGTCGACCATTGCCCTTTCGAGCCATTGTGAATGGAATATTCTTTTAGCGGAGCGGCTTTTCCCTGCGAGAAACGCACAAGCGGTCCAGGCAAGAGGAACGGCAAACAACGCCGCGGTGATTACCAACGGCTGCCCCGGCACCCGTAATCCTGAAAAAGGCAGCGCGACGGCCAGCATAATGATGAGCGCCGACACGTCCGCAAAGAGTGTCAGGAGCACGGCAATGCCGCTCGCCATCCATCCCGTGTTTTTTTTTCTGCCGGTAAGGAACAGGACGACACCGTCGCCGATCCTCCCCGGTATTAAATGGTTCGTACACGACTGAAGCCATACGATAAAAACCATTTCGAACAGGCCGATAGACCTAAGACCGCACATTTTCAAACGGCAGGCTTTGAGAAACGTGGCGCCGACATACATGATGCCTACGAGGGCGAGCGTTGCAGCACCTATGCCGGCTACGGTTGTCATAATCGCTTTTATATCGACGACAGCGACGATAATCACAACGGCAATGATCGTTGCGATGACCTGAACCGCCGTTATCCAGCCGGAGTTCCGTTCGTTTTTTTTCACATGGACCCTTGTCGCGCCCGTGCGGCTTATTTTCCGCCAACACCTGATCGCACGCATGCAATAATGTGCTTTACTTCCTTGCTGCCGAGATCGGGAAACAATGGAAGGGTTAAAACGTATTTCCAGGTTTCATCGCATACCGGCGTGCTTCCGCGGTACCCGCGGTATATTGCATAATGATTGCTCGGAATATAGTGAACGCCGCTGCTGATGCCGTTTTGGGCCAGCCACTCATTAAGCTTGTCGCGCTCATGGTATTTGATGACGTAATTGTGATGGGCCGGTTTCGTCATATAGGCTTTTCGGGGCGGCAGAGCGATACTGGTCAGTCCCGAAAATGCTTTATTGTAGCGCGCGGTGATGTCCGCGCGCCTGGCGTTCATGGCATCAAGCCGATCGAGCTGAACGAGTCCCAGGGACGCGGCAATGTCGTTCATGTGCATCTTGAAGCCGATGTCGGTGATATTGTAGTACCACGAATACCTTCGGCACCTGGTGTCGGTACGTTCCCAGGTGTTTTTATCGATTCCCATCCACCGTAGTTTCAAAAGTGACTCATAGTAATCGCGGTTATTGGTGGTGATCATACCGCCGTCCCCGGTGGCGAGGTTCTTCACCGCATGAAAACTGAAGCATCCCAGGTGCCCGATGGATCCGAGCTTTTTTTTCTTGTATTCTCCGCCGCATGCGTGCGCGCAATCCTCGATGACCTGGAGATTATGCTTTTTAGCCACCCGCATGACGGGGTCCATGTCGCACGCGTATCCGCCGTAGTGCACCACGCACAGTGCCCGCGTTTTTCCGGATATGAGCGGCTCGATATTTCGCGCGTCAATATTAAGCGTATCGGGTTCGATGTCCGCGAAAACCGGAATGCCGTTGTTATAGAGAATCGCATGGTTTGTGGATACAAAGGTCATGGGAGTCGTGATTACTTCCTTGCTCGCGATATCGGCGACGCGAAAGGCAAGATGCAGGGCGGAGGTGGCCGAATTGACGGCAACGGCGTATTTGACCCCGATATAGGCAGCAAACTTTTCCTCGAATTCCTTTGTCCGGGGCCCGAGCCCCACCCATCCGGATTGCAGGGTTTTTTGTACCGCCCGCGCCTCTTTGTCCGTATATGACGGTTTGAATACCGGAATCATGGTTCCACCTTTGAAAAGCGGCTATCGTTTCCAGCGTATCGCCTCGGCCAATACGCCGATGGAAAATAGGATGAAGGCGTTCACCAGCATAAGCATTGACGTTTGCGCCAGATTCGACGCAATAATGTCCCTGACAAGAAAAATTCCTCCAACCGCTCCGAATAAAATGCTTGCCGGAAGAAAAAATTTAAGAGGGCTGAACAGGATGATGATTCGAATGATCAGATACGAGAATGTAATAAAGCTTTTTACCGGCCGCAGTTTTGACCTTCCGGTGCGGATTCCGTAGGATATCGCAACATACCACAGCCGGTACCCGAAACACAACGCTCCGAGCGTGATCGTGCTGGTAAAGGAAAAGCCGTCGGGAAGCAGATCGATCATTCGCAGGGCTATTTCCTTTTTAAAAACGCGCAGTCCGGAATTAAGGTCTTCTATTCTGGTTCCCGCGGCATATGATCCGAAATTCTGAAGGAATTTCTTTGCCAACAGCCTTGAACCCTTGTCATGCGGGCGCTTGCCGATAACCATATCGTATGAGCGAGAGGACATTTCCGAATACAGGTGCATAATATCCGACGGATCATACGTCCCGTCGCAGTCGATGATGGCGATGGCGTCGTATTTTGCCTGAAGAATGCCGGCCTTGAGCGCAGCGCCGTAACCGCGATTTTTACTGAAATCAAGAACGGTCGCCCCGGGCAGGTTTTTCAGCAGGTCTCCGGAGCCATCGGTGGAGCCGTCATTAACATACAGCAACTCCCAGGGAACGTTTAATGGCATGAGGGACGCGGTGATCTTTTCATGAAACGCCTGAATCTCTATAGATTCATTGTAAATGGGAACGATCACGGTCAGCATGGAATAATTATATATAATTAAAAGAGATATGTAAAGTGATCGATACCGTGCCTGTTGCGGCTGCACCAATCATTGTTCGCTGAAATTCAGCTCGCCCCTGGTTGGTGCTCCCGAATATTCAATTATCCGGGGAGAAAGAGTGGCGCGATGGCCGGAGGCCGCATGAGGAAAATGAATGTGCTGCCGGTCTCCCCGGCCTGCATTTTGACATGCATACGGTTGCAGATCTCCTGAATTCCTCATAAACCGTTGGGATTTCGGCTAAAACCGGGCTTCATATCTCCGGCACCAACAACTCCGGTTTCGAATCAGGTGCGCATGCCGAGAATACCCCGCTCTTGTTCCCTGTTATAATTAAAGCGACTTCTCAGGCTAATGATATTTCTATTCCTTGCCGCACGGTCTTGGCGCTTTGCTGAAATGCCTGGGCTTCCTCCGTGCCCAGCTCGGGCTCGAGCACCCGGACAATACCATCCTTGCCCAGAACAACCGGGAGCGAAAGACAGACGTTCTTGACGCCGAGGAAACCCTGCACCATAACAGAGAGCGGCATGGTGCGGCGCGTATCCCATGCAATGGCCTCAATGACAAGGGCTGCTGCCATGCTGATGGCAAAATTGGTGTATCCTTTTTTACGCACCACGTCAAATTCTGAGCGGCTTGCCGTGCGAAATAGGTCATGCGTCAAAGAGTCCTCTGCGATGCGGGATCCTCCGGCCATTGCCAGGCTAAACAGCGGAAACTGGCTGTCGCCGTGCTCGCCCAGAATGTATGCGCGCAGGTCGTCGGGATGAATCCTCAGTTTGCTTGACAGCATTATCCTGAACCGCGCACTGTCGATCAGTGTTCCGGTGCCGAACACCCGGTGCGGTCCGAAATTGCTCAGCGTTATGGCATGGTAAGTCATGACGTCAACGGGATTGGAAACGACAAGAAGATTGGCATCCGGGCTTGCCTCCGCCAGCGGGGAAACTATTTCCCGGAATATTTTTAGATTCTCGCGTCCGATGTCAAACCGGCTGATGAATTCCTGATGCCAGGGAACCGAACAGGCAAGCACAATAATATCGGAACGGGTCGTATCGCTGATAGTGCCTGACCGCACAATCATCGGATGGCCGGTGAATGCTTCGGCATGTTCAAGATCCATCGCCTCACCCTCTGCTCTGTCATGGTGGCGGTCAAAGAGTACCAGCTCATCAGTCAGGCCGCTCACCCTAATTGTCTGCCCTTTCCCCTTTCCGGCGACGCCTCGCTGATGGCCGGAATACCCCGGAACTTCGAGGTCTATGACCCGCTGGATTTTCTGGCTGAAGCCTACCCCGAGCCTGTCGAGGGGTCACGCAGCATATTCCCAATAAAGGAGAGCACCAGATTTGCTATTACGGCTGGTACTCCAATAAGAAATGGGGAATGTGTGAGGATAAATGAAACATTCCAACATCTTCATACACAAGCCCGCTCCCGAAAAAGCAATTACCTATCAGTTTATCTTGACTTGTATACCGATGCTATATTAGTTTACTTTTGTAATATATTTTTCGCAGCTTTCATTATGCATTATTAAAGAAGGGGGTGCCCGATGAGGAAAACCTGTAAAATTGCATTGTGTCTTTTTCTGGTTTCAGCGTGGACGATTATGGCGGCCAATGAAATCAAGATCACAGGAACGGTAACAGATAGCGCTACGGCTTTGAACAAGGCAATAATCCTGCTGAAGGGTGAATCAATGAGTACCTATACGGATTCTGAGGGCGCGTTCACATTGACAAATATGGACCCAACGGATATCAACGCCCCTGTTCAGCAAATAACCGGTTTCAGCAGAATGTCAATGAGCTATGCGAATAAATCGGTTCATATTACCCTTGGAAATGCAAGTTCAAAGCTGGTGCTTGAGGCATATTCCATCCTTGGGCGGTTGGTTGCGCGAAAAGATTTGGGTATGGCGCCGTTCGGGACGCACTCCTATACTCTTGAGTATCTTTGGGGGAAAAGCCCTGCTTCCGGACACTACATTCTTTGCGCCCGCAGGGGTGACGAACGGTGTGTGATCAGGGTTATCGTCATGGATTGGCCATACGCCACAATTAAAGGGAATGGTAAGATCTCCCACGCTATCATGACTCCGACACAGAAAGCATCAACAGCCGCGTTCGATACGCTTATAATAACAAAACTGGGGTATTTTCCAAAGAGGGTACCGTTAATTACTCCAATTACGAGCATGAAAATTCAACTTGAGAAAGCCAGTATTACCTGTATTGATGTCGGCGGTTTGCAGATTGGTTTTGTCAATACCTATACGAAAGTCTGGACAGACGAAGGAAGCGGAGGTTCCAATGACGGTTCGTACTGGAATCCGGTGGTCGACACGAGTGACGGTTTTTTTCCGGTCGGTTCCTATGGAAGGGCAGGCTACATTGCAACTCCCACAAAAGAAGAATGGATGGTTGTCGTTCGGGACGGAAACGGGATGGGGATTCTCAAGCATCCAACCGACTATCAACAGGTGTGGACAGATGCAGGCAGCGGGGCCAATGCGGATGGTTCTTTCTGGCGTCCGGTTCCGCCCACAGGATATGTTGCGCTCGGGTTGGTGGCAAACAGTCCTTATACAAAACCGAGCGTTAATCAGGTCATGTGCGTAAAGGAGGAATTTACCATCCCGGCCGCACCGAGTAGCACTATGGTTTGGACGGATGCGGGAACCGGTGCTGATCGTGATTTCGGCAGTTGGAGAATCGTCCCAAAGGCAGGATCTTTTATCAGTAAATCGCCCCTTCCGACCGGAGCCTTCTGCGGATGGCAAAGCCATTCCGCTCCGACCTCAGTAGACCAGTGTCCCGAGATGAACGTGCTTTGTGTCGCGCTGCCCCTGGTTTACAACAACGATAACGTGGAAACCGTTCCGGAGCTAGGGCCGGGTGAGCCCGAAGCAACCACCGTACCGCACCTAGGCAAGATCATGTATGTGCCTTTTCCTCTTATTTCAGATGGCAGTTCCTTTAACGCGTCGTGGCAGATCGCGAATAGCCCCTTCTATGCGGTCGAGCGGCAACAGTTTTACACAAGACTATTCTATGATGTCAATTCCACGTCGAGTGCTCAATCAATTTTGGAGACTATTACCACAGGCGTTTCGAAAGAAAAGTCTGATGAATTCTCGGTGAAGACCGGGATATCGGTAACCAGCGAAGCGGGATTTTCATTAAAAGGTTTTAGCGCCAGTGTATCGGTTACCGTTTCTATCGAGTTCGGCTACACGACTTCCACCTCGATTACAATGTACCAGGAGCGTTCGGTCGAAAAATCTCTAATCATCCCTCCCCAAACCGCGGCTGTTCTGTGGCAGAAATCAGACCAGGTTATCAGCAGCCGGTTAACGGGAACCGGTATATGGGAACCGGTTGCCGGTTGGGTGATTCCTTTGGATAGTTATGTGCATGATGAGTATTCCTTGCAGTGAAACACCATATCATTAGGGCTTGCCGAACAGGCTCTAGAAAATGTATGCTCACCTGAGGAACATGACCTTTACGAGCTGTTCATTGGTTTTTCTTCCCTTGCCGTCGAACCCGGTGAGCCGCACGAAATACGCTCCCGCGGCCAGTCGGGTGGTTTTATCGGCAGTCCACGTTATGCTGTTTCTTCCCGGGTGGATGGCGCCCGCGGGACGAACGCTCCACAGCACCCGGCCCCGATGGTCCAGCAGCTCGCAGCGCACCCGTTCGATCCCGCCATACGGAACCGTGTACTCGATCACCAGTTTCCCTTTGAACGGATTCGGCGCAATCCGGCTCAGCGCAAACGCGCCCCGCAGGGCGTTTTGCCCGAACCCCTCGATGTACCCGCTCGTCCCGATCGCCAGCAACCGGTACTCTCGGCTGTTGCCCGCGACCTCAACCCCAAGCGCGCTCTCTCCCGCCGCGATCGATCCGCTCGCCGGATCGATCACCGCTATCTCGACGTCGTTGCCAACAAACCGCTCAACCCGGTACGAGATCGACGTCCGCTCAGAAAGCCCGTTCTCGAAAACAAGCTCGTACGAATAACCGCCGTTCGTAATCTCACGCGTAATCACGTTCCCGTATACCTCGTTTCGCTGACGATCGTAAATCCCCACGCCTACCTTGCTCCACGACGGCGGTACGGGATAGGTGAGCGTTCCGCTCCCTCCCGCCACATACGCGCAGAACACCGGGCTCAGCTCACCGTCAGGAACGCTCGACCGCACCGCCACGCTCCAGCCTTTCGGCACAGCCGCGGTTTTGGGTGTCGAGAATGAAGAGAGCACGGTC
>JAFGDP010000045.1 GCA_016932075.1 Chitinispirillaceae bacterium
GAGAGATAAGTTTATTTCAGATCCATGTCGGGTTTTTTATGAAGCTTCCCTTTTTGAACAGAACCGATGAATTGCGCCGGCTTAAAAGAATAATCCGGGCCAATGAACCAGCCCTGGCGGTCATTTATGGCCGCAGGAGATGCGGAAAATCGCGCCTGTTGCAGGAGTTGGGAGGCAAACACACCATCTATTACCTCGCCGACCAGAGCGCTGAGCCCCTGCAAATCGCAAGTCTGGCCCGGCAAGTATCATCTCACTTTCCCGGATTCGATGCGGGCCTTTACCCGTCCTGGGCCTCGCTGTTCGAGGCGCTCAATGCTCGTAGCGGCAATAAACAACTCACGCTCGTTCTCGATGAGTTTCCCTACCTTGTTGCCGAATCCCCGGCTCTGCCCTCGATACTCCAGAAAATGATCGACGCTCCTTCACTGCGCTTCAGTATCATCATCGCAGGATCGTCACAACGAATGATGAAACAGGCGGCATTCGGCGAATCGGCGCCGCTCTTCGGCAGGACTCGCGAGGTGTTTAACGTCAGACCGCTCGAAGCGGGATGGATTACGGATGCATTCAAGGTCAAAGGCGCCGAAGCCGTGACGCGCTATGCCGTATGGGGCGGCGTGCCGCGGTACTGGGAATTGGCGGCGGAATTCAACGACCATGAACAGGCCATGCTGGAACTGGTGCTGAACCGGAACGGCATACTGCACCATGAACCCCGCCGGTTGCTGCTCGACGATCTGCGAACCGATACCCAGCCCCATTCGCTGCTCGCAATCATCGGCAGCGGCGTTCACCGGATCTCGGAGATCGGCGCCAGGCTCGGTAAACCTGCTATGAACCTGCTCCGGTCCATGGAAATCCTCATGGAGCTCGGGCTTGTAAAACGTGACACACCGTTTGGAGAAGATGAAAAGAACTCAAAAAGAACCCTCTATACCATAGCCGATCCTTTCCTGCGATTCTGGTACCGGTATGTGTTCCCGAATATGTCGGTATTGGAACAGGAGGTATACGACGGCGTTCTCGCGGAATGGCGAGCGACAAAGGACCAGCTTACCGGCATGATATGGGAAGATCTTGCCAGGCAGTCAACACCCCGCCTTGACGTAGGCGGAAAACACTGGGACGCGGCAAAACGGTGGTGGGGAAAAAACGAATCCGGGGTTTTGGGAGAGATCGATATCGTTGCCCGGTCCTTGGACGGAAGCGCAATCCTCCTGGGCGAAGCAAAATGGGGGGATGCAAACGAAGAGGCGATATGCGCCAAGCTGCGCGACTTCGCCGGAACCCTCGCTTTTACCCGGGGCAAACAGGTCATCACCGCTTGCTGGACCGGCCGGGAGCCCGCGAGGAAAAAATCTTCTGATTTTGTCATTACGCCACGCATGGCGCTCGACACGCTGCGATAAGCCCTCCTTCCCGGGCCGTCCGAAAATATCACCTTTATAAATTTGACGATTGAGGTCAGTGCGTTTTACGCGAACATTACAGCGAGCTGCGCATGATAAGCTGGGTCGGAATCACTTCGCCGATAGTTCGTGACTGCGGGGTAAGGATATAGTCGGCCGCGCGGACGCCCATCATGGCAAAGTCGGTGGAGACCACCGAAATCCCGTTCGCGATGATCCGCTTCATGGGCGTTTCGTTGTATGAGAGCACGCCGATGGTCTTTCCAAGCTCGTAGCCGGAGGACATGCACTGTTCAACGATGATGACCAGCTCGTTGTCATCGACCACGAAATAGGCGGTGTCGGGCAGGATGTTGGACCGGTCGATGGACGTGTAGATGTCTCCGTTAAGCTTGTGGCGCCTGCAAAATTCGGAAAAACCCTCTGCCGTCGCCTTGGGATGATAGCTGTACGAGGGATGCACCAGTATGAATTTACGGTATTTCTGGATGGCAGGCAGCGCCTTTTCAAGGCAGTTCACCATGTCGGCCTTGTGGTCCTGCACGATGTAGGAAAAACCCGCAGCTTTTGAAACGGCATCTCCTCTGTCAAGAAGAAGCGTGTACTTGCGGTCCATTTTCGCGATCACCGGAGGAACCCGCGAATCGGGCCACGGCATGACAAGGAAATCGGTGTAATTAGCCATATTGTCGAGAATGAGCGACTCGAACTGCTTGACGCTGTAGTGGTGGAAAAAAATGTCGATAGTGCCGTTGGCGCCGATCCTCTCCCTGAAGGCGTTGTAAAGCACTCTTTTATACATGGTGAATTCATCGAACAGAAGAAAAATATTGCGCTTCCGCTCCACTTCCTCGGAAATAACATAATATCCTTTTCTGTTCTCCGCCCTGATAAGCCCTGCCCGCTGCAGCTCTTCATACGCCTTGAGAACGGTAAGACGGGCAATACCGAATGTCTCGCACACATCGCCGATGGTCGGAAGAATGTCGTTACGCTTGAGCCGGCCTTCGATGATCGCTGTTTTTACGCCGTCAACGATCTGTCGGTGCTTGGGCTTTACCGCTTTGGTGTCAATATAAAATAATTTTGAGGCTGTTTTCCGGGACATGAAGCATCCCTCCCTCTCTACGATACTGCATTACGCGCTCTGCCTTTGAGTAATATACATCGGATTTCTCATTGAAGGTCGAAGCACGGCAAATGAAAACAGTGAAAAAATCTTGGTTTATATTGGTTTATTATAGCATCCTTTCGTAAAAATGTTTATATTCTTTATTATCAGGCGGCGACTCTTCCAAGGAAAGGCACAACAATGAAAATAGCTCAGAAAAAGGACACACGACGCAAGGGCCTCGCGGTAAACAGGAAACGTGTCAAACCGGTCTACGGTCCAAAGGTTTACTTTCCCGGCATTCCTCCCATAACCTACGAAGGAGCTGACTCTGACAATCCGCTTGCTTTCAAGCATTACAACGAAAACCGGATGGTGGGCGGTAAAACCATGAAGGAGCACCTGCGCTTTGCCGTCGCGTACTGGCATTCGCTCTGCGGCAATGGTCAGGACATGTTCGGAGCCCCCACCTGGGAACGGGAGTGGAACAAGTCAAATGATCCCATGACCAGGGCGCGGGAAAAAATGGACGCGGCATTCGAACTCATCACCAAGCTCGGCATTCCGTTTTACTGCTTCCATGATTTTGACCTGGTCGCTGAGGCCGATACGGTGCGGGAATCCGAAAAACGGCTCCAGATCATGGTCGATAACGCTAAGGAGAAACAAAAGGCATCAGGAGTGCAGCTCCTGTGGGGTACGGCCAACCTCTTCAGCCATCCCCGCTACATGAACGGCGCTGCCACGAATCCCGAATTCGCCATCGTGGCCCGCGCAGGGGCTCAGGTCAAAGCCGCGATCGACGCGACGATCGCGCTCGGCGGAAAGGGATACGTATTTTGGGGCGGCCGTGAAGGATACCTGTCCCTTCTCAATACCGACATGAAACGAGAAGTCGAGCATCTCGGCCGGTTCCTCACTATGGCGCGGGACTATGGCAGAAAACACGGTTTTGCCGGCACCTTTTTCATCGAACCCAAACCCATGGAGCCGACCAAGCACCAGTATGATTACGACGCAGCAACCGTGCTCAACTTTCTCCGCGCATTCGACCTTCTCGGCGATTTTGCCCTGAACATCGAAGTCAACCATGCCACGCTTGCCGGTCATACGTTCCAGCACGAGCTCCAGGTCGCGGCCGATGCGGGCGCGCTGGGTTCGATCGATGCAAACCGAGGTGATTATCAGAACGGCTGGGACACCGACGAATTCCCCATGGACCTGTTCGAGCTTACCCAGGCAATGCTCGTCATCCTGGACGCCGGCGGGCTGAAACCCGGAGGCATCAATTTCGACGCCAAGCTCAGGAGAAGCTCGACTGATCTCGAGGACCTGTTCATCGCCCATATCAACGGCATGGACTCGTTCGCACGGGCGCTCGTGACCGCACAGCACATTCTCACTGATTCGCCGTACCATACGTGGCGAAAGGAGCGGTATGCAACGTTTAACCGGGGCGATGGCTCGGCGTTTGAAAAGGGAACACTGACCCTCGATGACCTGCGAAGAATTGCCATTAAAAACGGCAGACTTTCGCCCAAGAGTGGCAAGCAAGAAGCGTATGAAATGCTGGTCAACCGGTATCTCTGATCCGGCCGCAGCCAACCCCTCCTCCCCCCATCCAAGGAGACCCCATGTCATTTGTTGACACAACCGCAGCGTCATCAGGAACGCCCTCGAGCTTTGGCACCGGGAATCGTGCTTATGTCATGATGCTCACTCTTGTTGCAACGCTCGGCGGACTCCTGTTCGGATACGACACTGCCGTGGTGAACGGCGCGGAAAAATCACTCGTCGAGCTCTATATCAGCAAGATACTCGACCCGGTGAACCATGCCTATGCCCTGTCAATGGTCGCCCAGTACCGGCTCCTCATGACCCTGGTGCTCTATGTCGTTTTTCTGATCGTTTCCGCTCAGATTATAAAACTGTTCGGCATTAAAAAGGGCGGTATTGCCAGCGGGGCCATCATCGTCATTCTCACGCTGTGGGCAATCGGATTTATGGGCCGGGGATTCCCGGACTCAGCCTCGGATCTCCAGAACACCGCCGACGCGATCAAGGGATTCGTGATCGCGAGCGCGCTCATCGGCTGCGTGATCGGCGGCGCGCTGTCCGGATTCATTTCAAAATCGCTGGGCAGGAAAAAGGGACTCATCGTCGCGGCCATTGCGTTCGCCGTGTCAGGCATCGGCGCATGGCGGCCGGAAACCTTCAACTTTTTCGGATGCCTGCCCGTATACTCGTTCGTTGTCTACCGGATCATCGGCGGCATTGGCGTTGGCATCGCCTCCATGCTCGCGCCCATGTACATTGCCGAGATCGCGCCTGCAAACGTGCGCGGCAAACTCGTGTCGTGGAACCAGTTCGCCATCATCCTCGGCATGCTTGTCATCTATTTTGTCAACTATTTCATCGCGCGGCAGGGCGACGAGCAGTGGCTTGTCGCCACAGGCTGGCGCTGGATGTTTTTTTCCGGTGTGATACCCTCGGTCATCTTCTTCGGCCTGCTGCTTCTCGTTCCTGAAACACCCCGCTTTTTAGTAATGAAAGGGAACGAAGATGGCGCCAGGCGCGTGCTGAAAAAAATTGCCGGTGAGACACAGGCCCCGGTCATTCTTGCCGAAATCAAGGACACATTGCACGAAAAGAGCGTGCCCTGGCTCAGCTACGGTTTCTTCGTCATCTTCATCGGCATCATGCTCTCGGTGTTCCAGCAGTTCGTGGGTATCAACGTGGTCCTCTACTATGCCGGCAACATCTTCCGCAACATGGGCGCGAGCACCAACACATCGCTTATGCAGACCATTATCGTGGGCGCGATCAATCTCCTGTTCACCGTGGTCGCTATCTTCACAGTCGACCGGTTTGGCCGCAAGCCGCTCATGATCATCGGCGCACTCGGTATGGCTGCCAGCATGCTCGCGCTCGGCACCGCGTTCTTTCTGCAAAACCTCGGTTTTTTCGCGCTTCTCTGCATGCTCTTCTACGTGGCCTCGTTCGCCGTGAGCTGGGGACCCGTGACGTGGGTCTTGCTTTCCGAGATCTTCCCCAACTCGATCCGCAGCGCCATGTCAATCGCCGTGGCCGCCCAGTGGATCGCCAACTGGATCATCTCGCTCACCTTCCCCATGCTCAACGACAACCAGTTCCTCACCTCGGTATTCCACCACGGGTTCTCCTACTGGCTCTACGGCGCCTTCAGCATTCTTGCCGCGCTGTTCATGTGGAAGCTCGTGCCCGAGACAAAAGGAAAAACGCTTGAGGAGATGGAACGGCTGTGGAGGAAATAACAACCAGCCAGCAAGCCGCTATTTGCCAGGTTTAGCCTGCTGGAAATTCCGGATAAGTCACTGCGCTCCGGTTTCGTGATACGCATTATGCGTAACGCATTTTGCATAGTAGCCGTTGAGTACCACTATTGGTGCCAATTTGAGAATTCCATTGACAATTTGTCTGATATGGGGTAAATTAACGTTATGGTGCCAAGAATACTGGCAAAATCGATTAATCATCTTATTGCCAAATTTCCCATTCTGTTCATTACCGGGCCGCGGCAGTCAGGCAAAACCACCTTGCTGAAATCGTGTCTGCCAAAATTCACCTATGTTTCATTGGAAAATCCCGACAACCTTGATTTCGCCACGTCGGATCCGCGCGGTTTTTTGTCACGGTATTACAAAAAATGCATTATTGACGAGGCACAACGGGCGCCGAAACTTTTTTCCTATATGCAGCAAGTAGTCGATGACGCCCATGAACCCGGCATGTTTATACTCAGCGGATCTCAGAATTTCCTCCTTATGGAAAGAATCTCGCAGTCGCTCGCGGGACGTGTCGCCGTGCTCAATTTACTGCCTTTTGACAGAGAAGAACTCATTAACGGCAAGCTGGCGCCTGGATCGATTGAAGAGGCTCTTTTTATGGGCGCGTATCCGCGCCTTTTCGACATGCATATTGAACCGAATGATTTCTACCCGAATTATATGACCACATATATAGAGAGGGATGTTCGACAATTAAAAAACGTGACTGACCTGACGGTTTTTCAGCAATTCATCAAGCTCTGCGCCGGAAGGTGCGGTTCCCTTCTCAACACGGTCTCGCTTGGAAACGATTGCGGCATCACCCATAATACCGTGCGTTCATGGCTGTCGCTTTTAGAAATCAGCTTTGTCGTTTTTCTATTACCGCCCTACTATGTCAATTTCAACAAGCGGATCGTGAAATCCCCGAAACTATACTTTTATGATACGGGCGTCGCGTGCTCGCTTCTGGGGATACGTTCGGCGGATGAACTCTCGATGCATCCAATGCGCGGCCCGCTTTTCGAAAATTATGTTCTTATCGAATTTCTCAAATATTACCACCATCATGGCCGGCGGCCAGAGCTTTTTTTCTGGCGCGATAAAACCGGTCATGAAATCGATTGCATCGTAGAAAAGGGGCAAAAAACAATTCCAGTCGAAATCAAATCAGGGCAGACCGTCAATGACGATTACTTTAAAAACGTACGATACTTCAATGAACTAAGCAGAAAAAAAGGAGGCTTTGTTATTTACGGGGGAAAAGAGCCGCAGCCGCGCACCGAAGCGACCGTGCTCGGATGGAAGGATTGCCTGAAAGCGATTATAAGCGGGACCTGACTTGCTCCCATCGTGTTTTCGCGCACTGGGAAAAATTATAATATAAGGTCGTTAAAAATAAAAACAGTCCGCCCCCTACCTGCGTATCACAAACGGCTGGGTTATCGCGCTTTTGTCAGGGAACTCGGCGCGGAGGAGGTATTACTCTCTAATACTAAGCCCAGTAATTTATTGCCAGGGAGAAGCTGAGAGCTCCTCCCCTTTAGCAAGGCTATTTAAACACGGCAAACTTCTCGGTAACCCTCTCGGTTCCGCTGCCCAGCTTCAGAACATAGGTTCCATTGCCCAGATAGTGGTTGCCGCCGGTCAGGTCGATCCAGTGCTGGCCCTGCGCCATATTCGGTATCCGTTTGCTCATTATTTTTTTACCGGAAACTGAATAGACCTCCAGCGTGAGATCGCCCGGTTTCACCATTCGTACCAGCAGTTGCACCCCCTGGGACGACGACTGCACCACCCGGCCCAGGGCGAGCGGGCCGCGGAATTTCTGGTCCGGGCCGTCAGATATGACCGGTATCTCGGCCTTGTTGATCATCCGCTCAACGATCAGGCCGTTCGCGGTCTCCGCCCGTATGATGAGCGTCAAGCTCCCTGAAACACCGGTAAGGTCAATGGTCCCGGTCCAGGTCCCGTTCCCCTGGTAGGTGAGGTTCACCTTCTTCGTCGTATCGCTGGCAATGAAAACGACGACTGACTTGAGGGAATCGGTCCCGGAATATATCTCGACCTCCACCACGCCGGTGAGCTCGTCGCTGGTCTTCGGCTTAATGACCTCGATATACGGACCGCCAAGCTGGAGATTGGTCCACCCGGTGGCAATGTAGACGAGCGGGTTCCCGGTCAAGCTTCCCTGCTCGTCAAGAATCTGCGCGTCGTTATTGGTCGTGTACTCCCAGTAGTAATTGGAGAGGTCTTCCACGGTTTTGTCCGCGTCATGATACCTGAAATGAAACCCGAGCATCCCGTTTTTGGGAATGTCGATGTCCTGTGCTCCTGCAGACCGGAGCACCTTGAATTCATAATCCACAAACGAGTCGGCCTGGTGTACTTGCGCGGCCTGAGCATCGGCGCTCTCATTATCCGTGTTCCAGCCGCCCTGGTCCAGCCGCCAGTGGATGTCGGTGAACTCGTTGCCGTTGGTGACTTTCAGCGAATTTTCCGCGTTGTTGTCAAGGTCATAGTCGCGTATGGAATCGGTGGCATTCTCGCCGGTCTCCTCGAAAAAGAGCTGGCAATAGTCCTGCGCATGGTGCGCCTTGTCAAACACCCGCAACCCGACGTAAATAAACTCCTCGGCCGAATCCTCAAGGCACCAGATCTTGCTCAAATAGTACCCGTAATGAAAATTGGAAAGCACGAGCTCCCGCTGATACGCGCCGTTCCAGCATGCCTCGTTTATGGAGCCGTCAAGGACCGGCGGCGTGGGCGTGTTGCCGGTGTGGAAAGTAAAGAACTCCCGTTTCACGCTGAGCTGGATCCTGGCCCAGTTGGGAAAGGTGTCGGGCCGGGTGGGACGGCCGTTTGTTTCGATCCAATGAAAGGTTCCGGCGCCGGTGCCCATCTTTATCACCTCAAGGTAAAATCCGAGGATGTCGTTATAACTCACGTTCAGATCCGAATTTGCCGAACCATCCGATTTTCCGTTGTTGAGCGGGATGGCGAACTCATTATGGTGCACTTTGTTTTCCGAGCTGTAATAGGCCTTTGCGGCCTTGAAATCAATGGCGCTGTCGCCATCCGCGGCCCAGGCCGTGCCGTTCCAGCACCCATCCATGAGCGTCACGCCGCCGCCCATTTTATACACGCCGCATGCCTGTTCGTTGCACATGCCGCCGGGCGCGGAGAGACGCAGATCGGTTTTACCATCGTACTGGGAAGGCAAGGTGTTGTTTCCCTCATCGAACAGAAGGCGCGCGCCGCACCCGTCGCCGTTGTTGCCGTGCCGGTACGTCAAGCCTAGGTATAAGGTATCGCGGTTGTTTGCCAGGAAAATCTGTGCCGTGGTGCTGTCGCTCATGACCAGCGTGCGTGAGCACGCCTCTTTCCATTCGTCCTTTGCTTCGTCCGTGGACGGATCCCCGTCGCGGCTCATGAGCGAGCCGTCGATCACCGGCGCCGGGCCCCGGAGCTCATAGCTCGGCAGCAGCAGCGGGTTACCCCGGTTCGGAATGATGATTATGGCAGTGTCCCTGATATCGCACGCTTCGGTACGGCAGCCGGCCTCACTTCCTCCGGCGCGGATGCACTCCTCAACGCACTTTTCATAGGCATTGGTCTGGGAAAACGAGAGGGCGAGCGGCAACAGGACAAACAGGCTGCACAAGCGGGTTTTCATATAACGCTCCTTTGCGTTGGGCCGATCCTGGCATGAAACGGAAATATGATGGTTATCCAATGGGAATTCTACTTAAACGCAGATAATCCCTTCCCTTAATAATAAGTATACCCTCTAACAACAAAGAAATAAAGGAAAAGATTCGCATGGTTTTTTCTTCAGTGACGGATGGGCGCACGCAGGTAGTGCTGTTCGCTTAAGGGTTTGATTTTTATGCTCGTACCAAACAGGAGACTCCGTCCCAGAAATATCAGGATAACGTTTTTTGAACGGGTGCTGACCGTTGTTGATCGCGAGCAATAAAAAAAGTCCCGCGATGCTTAAAAACCACGCGGGAGGATTACCGGATCTTTCCGGCCCGGATCGATTAAATCCGCTTTTTCTTACGACGAATTTGAACATAAGCGGGATCGAGTAGTTCCCGCTCCACCCCGGATTTCGCTTGAAGCCGTTTCAAGCAAATAAAACTCGTTCCCAAGCGAAATAGTAACATGACGAATATGCATCCGACTAAAGCACATTCGCGGTTGCCATGATCGGGATCAGTTCTTTGCGCAGGGTGATAGTATTCGCCCACGCATTGATTCTTCTATCGCAATTTTACGGCGGATCCGAATCCAATGATGCTCCGAATCCACTTTTTTCCGCCGAACCCCGTTTGCTTTCAAGCGACAAGGTCGATTTCCCGGCCCTTCTGGTCAAAAGAAGCGTGGAGGGGACGATTGAAATCCACGTCAATATCGATGACTCGGGTAAAGTGGTATCGTGTGAAACGGTGGCAGGCCTCGATCCGCTGCTCGATTCGCTCGTACTTTCCGCAATGCGCGCCGCGCGATTCAGCCCGGCGTATGAATCTGGAAAAACGGTTCCGGCAACGGTGGCCCTGCGATTGGGATTCGACCTTACATCCATTCTGTCGAACAGTGCGAACGCCGTTCCCGAGCTCTGCGGTGTGGTAATCGACCGGAGCACGGGAAAGCCTATTCACGGGGCGACGGTCACAATCGAATGTCTAGATTCGCTTTCCGACTCCATTATTACCATTGGAATGGGTGAATACCTTGCGCTCATCGGAAAAGTGCCGGGGCAGTCCTTTTTCCGTGGTACGCTGTCGACGACAGCCGATGAGCACGGTGCTTTTTTCTTTCGCCTGCTGCCGGACGGCACTGTCCGGGTTGTGGTTTCGGCACAGTGGTATAAGGCGGGTCATTTCACGGAAAAGGTACGAACTGGCAATAAAAAAAGGGTCATGTATTATTGTGATCCCTTTACGCTCATGACCGGGGACAGCATCGTTGTTTATGGTCGCACTGAACGGCGGAGGGTGATGAATATTGAGGAACAGCAGTACGCCACGGGACTGACCACCTATTTGAGCGACATGATAAAGTCACAGACCGTGATCACTGGCGTTCCCGAGGCCGCGTCGCTTATGACCGCCCGTGGAGGCAGTCCTTTTAATAACCGGTATCTGATTTGCGGCGTGCCATTTTTGGCACCGTTCCACTTCGGGGGGCATCCATACGCCGATATCGACGGCATGATGATTTCGTCGCTCACAAAGGTCACGATAGTCGTGGACCGGATCGCGGGACGGTTTCCTGAGGCAAGCGGCATTCTCATCGAGGCCGATCCGGGAATCTATCGGTCGGATAACAGGAAGCTTGTGAAGCGGCCGGAGTTATCAGTCGATTATGGATCACTGAGCCAGGATATCATGCTGAGCATTCCGGTAAGTTCGGAGCATGACGATTTTGTTCAACTGGGATATTCCGGTTCAAAGGAATATTACCTCCAGTGGCTAAAAGTGTGGTATGACATGCACGACGATGCCGCCATCGGGATCAGCCCGCCGGTAACAATGGGGAACCTGACCTTGACCGGTACCAAGAGGACGGGTTTCGCGCAAGCGGATGCATTCGGATGGTTCGCATGGGACACCTATTGGCCGGTTACCGGTCATGAAACGTTTTTTCCATGGGGTATGGGAAGCATAGGAATACATCCTCCCGGCCAGGATTATCCGCAGGTTCGGTATGGCGGTTCCCGCCAGTATTTCATGCAGGGAAAGCGCGTGGGGCCTAATGCCTTTCTCAAAATCATGTACTTGTCCAACTATTCAGTCTCGCTATTTACCGACACGATACGCGGCCATGATTTTTCAGTGCAAGTGAATTGCCGCCTCGATAACGAACATTGGCATGGTTCGGTCATTCAGCGCGATATGCTCGGAAAAGACACCGGGGTATGCGCGCAAGGGCGCGACATCCGCGCCGTTATGCGCGGAAGCGCAGATCGTCAATTCGGCCCGGTCGCGTTGAGCACGGACGTACTCGGTTCTCTTTTGTTTTATCAAATTCCGGAGGCGCCCGAACCCATGCTCGACGCAGGGATTTCTCTTCTCTGGGAATCCGGCCCGTTACAGGCCGTATTGCATGCCGGACGTGTCACCTCGCGTCCCGACATCCGGGGCCTTCCCGATCCTCTGTTTCGTAAAAAACATCTTCACACCTGGCTCTTATCGTTGCCGCTGTTTTTTTATGACGACGGCATCCCGATGCGGCTCGGTCTCCAGCCGTATGTCCGCTACCAGGATCGCACGCCGAGTATGGACCCGCTCCTATCCGCCTGGGATGAACGATTGACCACTCCTATGTTTGGGGAAGGTGTGGATGTCGACGCGGAGGTCTTCCTGCGGGAATGGATTTCATGGAAATGCGCGGTCAACCTGAGCCGGGCGGACCGGATCAAGAACGATACTCTTATCCGTTACGAATTAAACGCACCTTGGACCTTCAGGAGCAACCTCCATCTGAACTATCGAAAGCGGTTCCATATATACCTGAAAGGGATTACGACAAGCCTTTCTCCTTATTATGATTTTGTTCTATCACGGTACTCACCGCTTCCCCTGTTTATGCGCTGGGACCTTAATCTGCACTATCGGACCGAGCGGCCGAAGCATCGCTTTTTAACCAGGTATGACGGATATTTTAATATTAATAACGTGTGGGGCGGAATGAATGTCAGTGACTGCTACTGGGACAGGAGCATGACACGGCAAAACATACCCATGTGCTCATGGGCTATCATGGAGCTTGGCGTCCGGCTGGGATTCCGGTTGTGAGCGGCGCCACGTCCGACATTGCGCTGCCGTCAATTTGAAAAACAGATTGACCCTGCCCGCACTAATAAAAAAGTCCCGCAATGTTCATCACGGGACAATAATATCCAATATCAAACTTTGAAAAGAACTCCCTACCGGCCTTCCTTCCACGAATCGCTCGCCTGCAGGTTGCCGTCGCAGTAGGTCCATACGATCTTCTGGTAGCGCAGCTGCACCTCCTCGAGATGCACGTAGCGCTCCTTTGACGGGTCCTTGACATTGTACATGATCGGCTTGACCGAGCAGATCTTGACGTCCTCGAGCTTGTGGTTGAAATATTCGGTCTCGGTGCCGGTGTCGTCGATCCGGAACCATTTGATTTCCACGCCCTTGAGGGTCTGGCCCTCGCAGACCGCCTTGTACAGGTACGGCGACGACGAGTCGTACGCCTTCACCAGGCGGATCGCCTCGTGCTTGCGCGTGCCAGTGAGCTTGCCCGTGTCCGGGTCGGTGGGAATGCGCACCTCGTGCTCGAACTCGTGCACCTCGATGCTCTTTTCCCGTCCTGCGACGTCAACCGATCCCTCGATCTCCTTCCCAGAGTCGTCCGTCATCCACATATACGCAGGAATTGGCATGGCATGTCTCCTTCTATTTTTTAAAACTGGTGGTATGGAATATGGTTATGGTCATAGGCACAACCGTTTACTTTCCTTTTGGCATTTGCGATACGAGCGACAGGTTGATGTCGATCCCCTCGATCTGGAAATGCGGCGTTACCGCAAGGCTGACCGAGAAAAATCCCGGATTATCTTCTATTTCATTGACCGTCACTTCCGCGGCCTTGAGCGGGTGCGTTGCGATGAGGTCCGGTCCCGGATCATTCATCTCGGTCACCAGCCCCTTGATCCACGTATTGAGCTCGTTCTGCAGCACCATCTTGCTCTTGGTCGAGCCTATGTTCTCGCGCTGGATCACCTTGAGGTAGTGGGCGATGCGCGACACCAGGAAGATGTACGGCAGCCGCGCGTTGATGCGCAGATTGGCATTGATGTTCTTGTCGTCGGTCTCCATGGGTTTCTGGCCCGAATTGGCAGAGAAGAAACAGGCATAGTTGCGGTTCTTGTAAAACGACAGCGGGATAAACCCCTCCTGGGCAAACTCGAACTCGCGCGTCTCGGGAATGAGGATCTCGGTCGGGATCTTCATCTGCTGGCCCTTGCC
>JAFGDP010000046.1 GCA_016932075.1 Chitinispirillaceae bacterium
GCCCGGTTTGTGCAATAATGCACGGCAACGCGTGCGCCGGCCTTTCCCGCATGTATGGCGATCGCTTCACCGATACCGCGGCTTGCGCCGGTGACGAGAATGGTTTTTGATGCGCAGGAGACGAGCATGGAATAGTCCTTATTATTCAATAATGAAATATACGTTACTGAAAAAGTGGCTGTTTTCCCTTTCTTCTTGCCGTTTCAAGCCGGAAATGGTATTTTTAATATCCGCCGGAACAATGTTCCTGCCTGAGAGCAATACGAATCGTTTTTTTCGGAGTGTAGCGCAGCCTGGTAGCGCACTTGGTTCGGGACCAAGGCGTCGGAGGTTCAAATCCTCTCACTCCGATTTTTTTATGTATCTAATTGTTTTTCGATCAATCGTTTGACGCGCTGCTGGAATAAAAATGAATTTTTGCTTCCTCGACCGTCATACAAAACGTTCAGGGAGGAAGTGTCATGAACGCCGGCGGAAAGAATGGCAACGCGACAGTAAATCAACCATATGAGTTGACGCGGTATACGTTTCCGGAAGTGGAACGGGAAATCGAGCGTCTTCCCGCGCTTATCCTCCCGCTCGGAGGATGCGAACCGTTTGCACAATTCGGCGCGCTCGGTATTGCGTCGGCATGCGCCCGGTCGATTGCCGAAGCGCTTGCGGGCCGGATGCATATGCTTGTGGCGCCGCTCTTGTCGTATGGCTGTTCCGCTCCGCTTATGGCATTCGGCGGCACTGCCGGTGTGAAGCCTCGAACGCTGGCTAATGTCCTCTGCGAAGCCGTCAGAATGTGGTATTTTCAGGGCTTTCGTCTTGTGATAGTGGTCGATGGGCTGTTTGAAAACAGGGAAGCCGTACAACAGGCGCTGCAGCGGCTGCGACGGCTTCATCCGGGCAATGAAATGCTCCATTTTTCACTGCAGCATGAGCCGCGCATCAGGGAGTTCTGCGGAAGGCACGCGCCGGGAGCGGAGCTGTATCGAAGCGAGCATGCCATGCTGTCCATGGCTTCCTGGATCGATCCCGGCCTCGTGCGAACGGTTGCAGGATCCGCTGATGCCACCGCATGGTCCGATCCCGGGCGAATACGAACGTGGCGGAAACGGGGAGCTGATCCGCAGCAGTACCGGAAACGTGCGCCAAACGCGTCGAGTTCAGAGAAGGCGCAACACTATGATCCGACGTTCGGAAAGTCGCTGTTTGAGTATACGCTGACGGTATTAGAAGAGGACGCCATACAGGCGCTGCGGTCGCACCATATAGGCACGGATCATCATGATACTTGACAATATTATTGAAAAGACGCTGGACAACGGGATGAAGGTCATCGCCCTTAAAAAGAGCGGCACGCCGATCCTCTCGGTTCAGCTCTGGTACCGGTCCGGAAGCTCGTCAGAAGTACGGGGAATCCGCGGCATTTCGCATTTCATCGAACACTGCATGTTCAGAGGGTCCAGACGCTTCGGACCCGAGGAACATGCGCGGCGTATCAACGATGCCGGCGGCCACTGCAATGCCTTTACGGCCGAGGATATCACCGCGTATATAAACAGCGTGCCGAGCGATTCCCTTGAGATGGTACTCGAAATGGAGGCCGACCGTATGGACGGCCTGACGTTCGATCCGCAGCTGCTTGAAACGGAACGGAAGGTGATCGTGGAAGAGTATCATACCTACATGAACAATCCCGTTGCCAAGGCGTTTCTTGAGTTCAGGAGCGATTTTTACCGGGATCACCCGTACGCGATCAGCCCTCTTGGGCTGATCGAAGACATTTCAACGTTTTCGGTAGACCAGTGCAAGAGCTATTACCGCCGTCATTACACGCCCGATAACGCGGTGGCTGTTGTCGTCGGCGATAGTGAAGAAGAGCGTATCTTTGATACGGTAGCCGCTTATTTCAGTGAAAAAAAACGCAGTGATGCTTCGCGCGCCGGTTCCGCAGCGATTGAAGTTGATCCCGATGCCGGGGCGCGCCGCATGGAGCGCAAGGTTGAATTCGACGTGCCGGTTGCCGTGATTGGATTTCCGGCTCCCCCATCACAGCACCCGGATGCGCTCCCGCTAGAAATTCTGCAGCTTATTGCTGCAGGAGGCGAAACGAGCCGCCTGTATCGAGAAGTGGTGCGGCGGCAGTCGCTGGCAGTCATGACCGGCGGCATGAACCATCTCCTCAGGTCTTCAGGCATGTCGATTTTTTTTGCGGCATTTACACCGGATATCCGGCCGGGAAAAGTCGAACAGGCGGTCGATGCCGAACTCCACCGGATTAAAAATGAGGGGATTACTGCCGAAGAGATGGAGAAGGTCAGAAATACGACGCTTACCAACAGGACCTTTGAGCTGTATTCCGTGGAAAACATCTGCCAGCGTATCGGTTACAGCGAGACCATCGAGGGCAATTACCGGCTCTGGGTGGAACGCCTCACGGCACTCGAGAAGCTGAAAACAGACCAGTGTATTGAGGTCGCAAGGCGATGGTGGGACGATTCCAAGAAACATGTCCTTTTTCTCAAACCGCGTCGCACCAATCCGCTTCTTTTTGCCGGCGGTTTCCTGCGGCGTCTTCTGCGTCCGGGAACAGGGAAACAGGTGCGCCATTCAAAGGATGAAGGATGAAATTTCATTATCGTTTCCCGGCGATGGAGGAGTTTGATTGTGCAAACGGCCTGCGGATCATCTGCCTTTCGGACAGCGAGCAGCATGGTCTGGTGATCGCCCTGCAGCTGCCGTTCGGTCGGTTTTCCGACACGGCGGGAAGGGAGGGATTGTGCGAGCTTACGGTCAACCTTCTTGCCAAGGGAACGGAAAGTTTTTCTTCGGAAGAAATCGCGGATAAACTGGAGCATGCCGGTGCCATATTGTTCACCGATATCGGTGAAGAGCATTGCGCCATCGGTATTCGTATGCGTGCCGCAACGCTCAATGAACTGTTACCGCTGTTCATAGAAATGATCACCCGTCCCCGGTTTGACCGGGATGAGTTCAAACGGCTGCGACAGGAGATGGTCACCGGTCTCTTGGCCGAAACCGCTGATATGTCGTTTATCTCAACACGGCATTTCTATGCCGAATTAACCGGCGGTGCGCATCCGGCAGGATTGTTCCAGACGGTTCGTACCTTGCGCAGTATCACTCTTGAAGATGTTCAGCGGTTTTTTGCAGACTATTTTTCACCGCCGCATTCCATTGCCGTTCTTGCCGGCGACTGGGAAAAACAGTCGCTTGTTAGAATCGCTACCGAGCAGTTCTCGCTCTGGAAAAAAAAAGCCGGCGCAAAAGGGGTCGTCGCACCGCCATTGCAGCCCTTGAAAAGCAGTTCGGTTCGTCTGGTCCATAAACCGGGTCTTACACAGACTACCCTGGCCATTGGACACCCCGCACCGGGAGAGCGGTGCGTGCAGAAAAATGCGCTGCTTCTGGCAAACCATATTTTCGGCGGAGGTAATTTTTCATCACGTCTCATGACGCGTATCAGAACCAGCGGCGGCAAATCCTACGGCGTCACCTCTCAACTCTTAACGGAAACCGATTTCGGAGCGTTTCTGATCACCACCTCAACGCAGAACCGCCAGTTAGCCGAGGTGATGAACGGTATTATCGAAGAATATCGCCGATTCTGCAATGATGGCGTTACGGAAGAAGAACTTGAAAAGGCAAAACAGTTCGCCATCGGCAGTATGGCGTTTCAACTCGAGGGTATTGGGCATGTGGTCGATAAGCTGTTATGGCTCAGATTTTACGGCAAGCCCAATTCCTATATTGAACGTTTTAACGAACTGATTTCTTCCATCGATCATGAACAGGTCAACAGTGCTATCAATTCCTATTGTTCCCCGGATCATTTCGTGATCGTTGCCGTCGGGAAAAAGGAGGAGGCGGAGGCCCAGCTGAGGCCGTTCGGGCCAATCAGGCATTTTCATTTCAGGCACAATTTGTGACGTGGTCGCCCGGCGGCCAAGTAAGATTTCCCGCCATCGGACGGTACGGCAGGAAGTTATTTTATACGTGCTATGCCCGATGTCATTCTCTGTCTTGGTACAAACCTCGGCGACCGTGCAGCACACATGGCGCGCATGGAGTCGGCGTTGCGTGCCCTGCTTCATCCGCCGGTATCCATGTCGCGTCTTTTGGAGACAGAGCCCCTCGGTTCCAGCGCTAACGGACCATGGTTCTTCAACCGCCTCATGAGAGGACGGTATGAAGCGACTCCGAAGGAACTTCTTGATTCATGCCAGGATATCGAAAGACGGCTGGGACGCACCCGTCCTGAAAAACATGCCCCGCGCACCGCTGATATTGACATTTTGCTGTTCGGAGAGGTAGTAGTTAATGAAATGCGTCTTCACATACCCCATCCTCGCCTGAGTGAACGGCATTTCTGCCTCGCAGGTCTTGTTGAAATAGCTCCGGAATGGAACGTGCCGGGTACGGGGAAAACGGTGCGCGCGCTGTGGGCATCAATGCCTGGGCATATTCAACTGCAGGGGATTCGCCCTGTTGAAGCGGACGGAAAAAAACCATGAAATCAAAGGAACAGGCACTGTCCGGGAATCCCAGTTTTATCACCATCGAAGGGGTGATCGGCGCGGGAAAAACCTCTCTGAGCGAACGTCTGGCCGAACGATGGAACGGCAGGCTGATACTGGAAACAGTGGAGGACAATCCCTTTCTTTCGAAGTTCTACCAGGACCGCAAAGCCTACGCCTTCCAGGCCCAGATATGGTTTCTGCTCAGCCGCTACCGGCAGCTCAGCGAGTCCGTCCTTCAGCAGGACCTGTTCCACCGGGTCACTATAAGCGATTATATGTTCGCCAAAGACCGGATATTCGCTACGGTCAATCTTGACGACGATGAGCTGCAGCTGTACAATCACGTCGCAGCGATACTCGAGAAACAGGCGCCGCAGCCCGATGCGGTCGTGTATCTGCAGGCGTCCACTCAGGTGCTGCTCAAGCGTATCGCTAAACGGGGCCGGCCCTATGAGGCCGCCATGGATCATTCGTACCTTTCACTGGTCAATGAAGCGTATAACCATTTCTTTTTTCACTACGACCAGTCGCCTCTCCTCGTAATTAATACCGATGACCTCGATTTCGTGCAATCGGAAAATGATCTGGACGAACTTGTGGAGCAGATAGAGAAATTGCGGCCCGGGAAAAATTATTATCAGCCGCCGGGATTAAAAGACAGGGCCGCTCTCAAGGGGCGCTGGCACTCCCCTGGCACATAAACGGAAGAGCATCATACCGTGATCGTCATTACTTCCATCGCTGAAATGCAGTCCTATTGCGGCAGCGTCCGCAGACGGGATCGGTCCCTGAGTTTCGTACCGACCATGGGAGCGCTGCACCGGGGCCACCTGTCGCTTTGTGAGCGTGCGCGGTCAAAGGCCGATGTCGTTGCGGCGAGCATTTTCGTCAATCCTACGCAGTTCGGTCCAAAAGAAGACTTCTCACGGTATCCGCGAACGCTTGAGGCCGATGCCGCTTCTGCCGAAACCGCGGGATGCGATGTCCTGTTCGCTCCTCCGGTAGAAGAGATGTATCCTTCGCCCTATTATACCTATGTCGCTGTTGAGGAGCTTGGGAGCAGGCTGTGCGGCGTGACCAGGCCAACTCATTTCCGCGGTGTGGCCACGGTCGTGCTGAAGCTTTTTCATATTATTGTCCCGGATGTCGCAGTGTTTGGCCAGAAGGATGCTCAACAGGTAATTATCATCAAGCGGATGGTCAAGGACCTTAACCTTCCACTGCGCATTGAGGTCTGCCCCACGGTGCGTGAGCGTGATGGCCTTGCCATGAGTTCGCGGAACGCCTATCTGACCCCTGACGAGCGAAGCGCTGCTCCGTCGATCCATCAGGGGCTGCGGTCCGCAACCGCGCTCTTCGAGCGCGGCGAAATCAACGCTGGACTCCTGAAGCAATCGGTGGAAAAGGCCATTACCGGATATACACCGCTGCTGTCGATAGAATATATCGAAATCGTTGATACCGCAACCCTTGTGCCTCTCAATGAAGTCAAGCGGGTCGCGCTTCTCGCCGTTGCCTGCCGGACCAAGGAATCGAACACCCGGCTTATCGACAACATCATTCTTGGAGGTTCCCTGTGACCGTGCCTTTGCGTCCGCCGATCATCTACAACCTGTTTTTGCGCCACCTGGGACCGATCGATACCTGGAATGCCGCCGTACCGCGCATCAGGGACATGGGTTTCAATGCGGTTTTTGTCAATCCTTTCCACGAGACGGGCTCTTCGGGCAGCCTGTATTCGGTCAGGGACTATTTCCGGCTCAATCCGTTTTTTTTACAGTCCCGTTCAGACCCGTCGGATTTTTCTCCGTTAAAAACATTCATCGCCTCATGCGCCGATGCAGGTCTTGACCTGATCATGGATCTGGTGATCAACCATACGGCCACCGACTCCCCGCTGGTTAAGAAACATCCGTCCTGGTATAAGCGTGATCCGTCCGGCGATGTGGCGCATCCGTTCGCCATTGATCCGGGCCAGGAGGGTAAAAAAACGGTGTGGGGCGACCTCGCCTCAATTGATAATGATCATTCGAGCGAACGGCAGAACCTTTGGGACTACTGGGACAGGCTGGTGGCATTTTACCAGAAGCTGGGGATCAGAGGTTTCAGGTGCGATGCCGCGTATCAGGTTCCCGCATCCCTCTGGACCTGGCTCATCGGCAGGGCGAAACAGCGGTTTGCCGGATCGGTTTTTTACGCCGAAACCCTGGGCTGCCGTCTCGACCAGATTGAAGCTCTTTCCGGAAGCGGTTTTGATTATTTGTTCAACTCCGTCAAGTGGTGGAACTATGAGGCGTCATGGGCGCTCGACCAGCACGCGGCGCACAAGCACATCGCGCCGTCGATCGGATTCGCCGAGTCGCACGATACCGAGCGGCTCGCCAGCGTTCATCCCGGAACCGTGGAGGTGCAGAAAGGCCGGTATGCATTCGCCTCGTTCTTTTCGCAAGGGGTGCTCATGCCCGCCGGATTTGAGTACGGTGCGACCAAACGCATGGACGTGGTGCGCGGAACGCCCGCTGACGTGGAAAAACCCCGATGGGACATGACTTCATGGATCGCGCTGATCAACGCACTGAAACTGAAGGAGCCGGTTTTAGGTGAGGAGGGGTCCTGGACGCCGCTGTGTGATTATGAGCGACCGTACCTGTTTCTTAAAAAAACCTCGGACAGGGGAAACCGGCCGGTCTGCTTTTGTATTAATAAACGATACATCGAGAGTGCCACGATCGATACTCAGGAGATACCGCAGGAAATACGGCAATGCAAAACGTCAATGCAGATCATGAACGAGCCCTTTGTCGAGGACGGCATTCCAGAGGCGTTTTTGCTTGAGCCGGCGGAGATCGTGCTGTTTGTATGACAGGATGGCAATTTTGAGAGTGAAGTCATGAGTACCACGACTACCCGGAAAATCCTTGAAGGGCTGTCACGTTACAGGATACAAGGCAAAATCGGCTCCGGCGGCATGGCAACCGTGTACCTCGCGGAAGATCAGGTTCTGCTTCGTGATGTCGCGCTTAAAATAATGCATGAACATTTGCTCAATTCCCCCGAGACGGTCAGGCGGTTCACCAATGAGGCCTATGCTGTTGCGTCGCTCTCGCATGAAAATATCATCAAAGTTTTTGATTATGGAGAAATCGAGACCCGGCCGTTTATTGTCATGGAGCATATTCACGGACCAACGCTCGGTTCGCTTCTCGAGCAGTACGGCGCGTTCACGAACCTCGTCGCTGTTGAACTCGGGAGACAGATACTGTGCGGATTGTCCGTGGCTCATGAAAAAGGGATCTTTCATCGTGATATCAAGCCTGAAAACATCATGATCGACAGGGACGGAACGGTGAAGATCATGGATTTCGGTATTGCCCATGTGGTCAATAAGGAGTCGTTGACGCTGACCGGTTCGTTTATCGGTTCGCCACGGTTTATCTCGCCGGAACAGGCAAAAGGGGAGTCGCTGCGCGGTACCACTGATGTTTTTTCGCTTGGTGTACTTCTGTATTTGAGTTTGACAAATGACCTGCCGTTTGATGCCGATATTCCCGCTGCCGTGGTTCATGCCATCATTCACGATACGCCGGAGCCGGTATGCATCCGGAATAAAAAAACGTTGTTCTGGTTTTCCGATTTTATTGAAACCTGCCTGGCAAAACAGCCGATGACCCGGCCTGATGCTCGAACGGCACTTGCCAGACTCGACAGGGACATGCTGTACCATGGATTGAAGACAGGCAAAATAACGCTCTGCGAATACAAGAATGATCCCGGCCGCAGTCATGACGATGAACAGCGGAAGCTGTTCGAACACTATCGTCAGCGGTCACGGGAGGCGGTAAAAAAGAGACAGATCGCGGTTGCGGTCAAGGCGCTTGAACAGGCCCGGGCCTTTGGATCAGTTCTGCCTGAGGATGAGAAAGCCGTCAAGAAGTGCCTGACGGGACGAAGAGTGACAACAATAGCTTTGATTGTCATTGGGGCACTATTTCTTGGTGGAGGGGCGTTGTTTATCGCCTATAAGACGGCGGTTGGAAAGGAGAAGGGGCTGGTGCGGCTTGAACATTCCCCGGTCCGGGCCGATGCCGCCACCATAACGCCCGAGGTACCGGTTCGCCAGCCGGTGTTTCAGGAGGATTCAGGCAAAGAAACAAAGCCAGAGACAAGGGTGCCGGTACCCAGGCTGCATACTCCCCGTGCTTCCACAACGCCGGCATCTGCCGCTGTCCGGGACACATCGGCGTTACCACAGGGACAGCATACTGCCTGGATTTCCATACGGACAAACCCTCCCTGGGCAAAGATTTATATCGACGGGATCGAACGGGGAATCACTCCTTCAAAAACAAATTATGCTGTTGGAGGCGGAGATCATTCGGTGAAAATCATCAAGGACGGATTCAAACCTTACCAGACAACCTGCACTCCTGCTCACCGTGAAACCCTGGGGGTCCGGGTACACCTTATTCCTGAGCGAGAATCGAATCAATAACTTTTCAGCTTCTGGTTAATTATTTTCTATATTATACGAAAGTGCGCCGCTGTCAAGGGCCTGTCACGGCGGAATCGGCAAAAGGTTTTTTGCAGCATGTATCGTCATGACAGCTATGGAATTACGCGGGAGAATACATGAAACATGTGTTGAGATATTTTGGCCCTGGTACGACCTCGTGGTTCAGGCTCAAGAACCGGATGACGTTGATCGGCTCCTCAAAGGAGTGTGATATCGTTCTGGACGACCGGTCCGTTCATGATGCCGCCGTTTCTATCACGGTAACCGAACAGGGTTGCTGTTTTGAAGTCCTGCCAGAATCAAAGATCCGGCTGAACGGTGAAAGGTCCAGAAAAGGCGATCTCGTTCCAGGTGACCGGCTTGAAATCGGGAACCACATTTTTGTCTGTGATGTTGATAACGGCCACAATGGGTCTGAATTCAGGCATAGCGAAGACAAGATCATGGACATGCTCGACCGGTTCTCCGGTGAAATAGGCAGGGAACGGGATCTTCGCAAGCTTTTGATACGGCTTATGGAAATGCTGCTTGGCTTGTTGAAGGGGACTGATGCGTTTATTTTCAAGCTCGGAGAGGAAAAAAAACCGGAAGTATTCGTTGCGACCGGAAACAGCGATGCGCAGGACCGTTTCAGCGATACGGTCGTTCAATCCGTTCTTGAAAGCGGAAAGGGCGTATCGGTGCCCAATGCTCTTGCCGATCCTGCCTTCAGCGGGGCAAAGAGCGTTGCCGACCTCAAGCTTTCCTCGGTAGTCTGTACCCCCATCACCGTTTCCGGCGATACCATCGGGATCATCTATATCGGCTCCAGCAATGCGACCGTATCCTATACTGCCGCCGACCTCGCGACGCTTTCCTACTATGCAACCATTGCCGGCATGCTGATCAACCACGTTGACTACATCCGGAGACAGAACAAGACAATTGCGCGATTTGGCGGACTGACTGCGGAAAACGGTATTATCGCCGAATCAAAAGTCATGCAAGAGGTGATGTGCGCGATCAAGTCGCTTTCAGGATCCGATATCGTCGTGCTGCTCGAAGGGCCTACCGGCTGCGGGAAGTCTTATCTAGCGGAAATTATCCATCAAAACAGCCGTCGGGCGGGCAAACCGTTCCTTGTGGTCAATTGCAGTTCGCTCCACGGCGAGCTTCTTGAGTCCGAACTGTTCGGCCATAAAAAGGGCAGTTTCACCGGGGCGGTGAGCGATCACAACGGCCTCTTTACCGCAGCGGCCGGTGGTACCCTGTTCCTCGACGAGATCGGCGAACTCGACCCTGCGATACAGGCCAAACTGCTGCGCGTGCTTGAAAGCAGCAAGGTGCGCCCGCTCGGCGCAACGGCGGAACGCCAGATTGACGCGAGAGTGATCTGTGCCACCAATAAGGACCTGCATGCCATGGTGAACGCAGGGAAGTTCCGCAGCGACCTGTATTACCGGATCAACCAGTTCATCATAAAGATTCCGCCGCTCGCCGAACGGGGCGACGACGTCGAACTGCTGGCATACTATTTTCTTGAGAAATTCAAGGCACAGTATCCCGCGCGGGATATCGTGGAATTCCATCCCGCATCGCTCCACCATATCAGGCATTACGACTGGCCGGGCAATATCCGGGAACTATCGAACGCCATTCACCGGGCCGTTCTTTCGTGCGACGGCCCGCTTTTAATGTTTCCGCGTATAACGTCACCCCAGGATCCCACATTCGATTTCGAAGCCGCGACAAGGGATTTTCACCGGGATCTGTTGACGCGCGCGATCAAACGTGCCGGCGGCAACAAGGAGGCCGCAGCCAGACTGCTCGGTATGAGCAGGAGCACCTTTTTCAGGTATGTGTCAACATTACATATCAAATAGAGGATATGCGAAAAATAGAGGATATGCGAACAACCGTCATGACTGTGGTCCTGCTATCGTTTTTTTCTACCCAGGTACCGGCCCAGGACCGGATCAGGGAATTTTTTGAATGGGGCGAGTACGACAGCCTGCTCGTCGCCATTCCGGCCTACTGTTCCGGCGATTCCGGCAGGATGGATTCCTCATTACTCTGCGACTACTTCAGCTATCTTGGTGTCGCATTTTTCGCCAAAGGCAACCTGGCCGATGCGCGTGGCGCGTTCAAGCAGGCGATTCTGTGCAGGAATTCCCTTGACCTGGATACCCAGTATGTCACTGCTGAAATGCTGAGCCTTTTTGCCGATGCCAGGCAGGAGATCGAAAAGGAGAACGAGCAAAAAAGAAAGCAGGATTCGCTTGCCAGAGTCCGGGATCGTGAACGCAAAGAGAGAGAAGCTCGAGGAGCGCGACTTGCTACCCTTTCCTCCGAGTTCCGAAGGACCGCATGGTATTCCGGTACGTTTTTTGTCGCTTGTGCCGTTGGCGCAGGGGCGGCCGTGTATGAATACCGTGCCGGACTGGAACTTGACCGTGATTTCAGAGCTGCGGCAGAGATCGGCGATAAAATGCGGTATGACCGTTACCAGGAGCTGCTTGTCAATCAAAACAGGAACATCCTGGGATTTTCAGCCGCATCCCTGGTTTCCGGTTGCCTTGCCGTGTATCTCTGCTCCAGGTGCGTCTCCCTGAGCAGAATGAAATCAAAGATCGTTTTTTCCGGTGAAAAAAGTGGCATCATACTGGCGATTGATTTTTAAATCCGCAGGAGGCATTGCTGTCTCGCACGTTATTGCCCTGATGGCAACCGGGTGCCAGTTTTCCACCGACCTTGCCATGAACAATAATCCGCCGCACTGGAGCTCCAGCCAATCGGTCCGGCAGACCGTTTTTTTCCCGGACAGCACCCTGTGCACGCTCATGGTGGAAGATCTTAACGACAGCATCCTCTCGCTTAGTGCGTGCTTTTTTAAGGATTCGACCGATACCATATGCAAAAATCCGTCACCCTGGCCGTGGTCACCCATATGGTCTGAGCCGGCGCTCGGTATCCGGTCGGTTTGCTGCGGCATTGACCCATGCAGTCTGGGCGTTTTTTGGGGCGCGTTTCTGATCAGGGACGACGAAAACGAGGGAATGTCGATCCCTTTTTCCTATTCGGTTATTCTCTCCGATCCATTTGACCATTTTCCCATTTCCAAAGAATTCTGGACGCCGCAACCGCAATCAGATTCAGGATTCATAGGATTCGATTACCTGAATAACAAAGTAAAATTCGATTTCGTGGAATCCGCCGATTCGACCCCTGCTTCAACCGGAGTGCGAACGATGTTTATGGTCAGCGGCGATCTGGAGACCAGTGTGCAATTCAAGCTTCGCGACGATATGCGTGACGGTTTTGAAGTCGCTTTCCAGATTTCAACGAGCCCCTTGGCTGGACACTGGGATGGTCAAAAAACCGGATTTCTCATTACCGGCCTTCCTACCCATGTCCGGTTTACCTGTTTTTCGGTAAACATGCAGACCGACACCAGGGACGTGACCCGCAATTTTCCGGAATTTGCCGGGTATCTTTCAATCAAACGTCAGGCCGATTCGGTCAGTTTCCTGTTTGTTCCCGGCGATCCACGGCTGCCGGTGATTCCAATGAACAGGTTCACGTTCCCCGGAGACAGCGCGGTGTATGTCCATGTCAGAATGGGCGTTAGTGACCGGCTGCGGACAAGGCACTGCCTCTGGAGCGATTTCAGGGTCGACCGGGGAATGGTGCGGTTTTAGCCGGAGCGATACTATCAGTCTCAGTCAAGAAGACGTCCCGAAAACGAGACGGCGGTCTCACGAATGGGAACCTCCCGGGTGAAAAAACGAGGCAATTCGTTTAAATCCGTTATATTATAATGGCATACTAGTTGCAGGGAAAAGGTGGAACACGTCACTATCATTCACGGGGGTTATATGCTCAGAGGACATCAGTTCCGTTTTTTTGCAGCGATTACCATTGCAATGACCGGGAGCCATGCCCAGAACCAGACCGTCGCCCACTGGTCGTTTGATTCGGTCTCAGCCGATACTTTTTTTGACGTTACGGGCCATGGTTACGATGCGGTCAAAACAGGAGATTCCGTGCGAATTGTCTGTGGATTGTCAGGCAAAGCCCTTGAATGCAGGGGACCGCAGGGTTCAACCGCCCTCAATACCTTCGATATCCGAGTGACGGAATCGGTCGACAGTTTTGATCTTCCAGCATTTACCATAGAAACCTGGGTCTACTCTTATATAAACATGGTAAATCCAGGGTCTTTTTACCATCAGCGTGATATTTTTGAATATGTTTCATGCGGCATGGAAGGATCCGGAATAACCGGCGGATATGCCATGTCGGTGATGGATGACGGCAGGCCGTTTTTGTGCTGGTCGTCAGCAGGAAGCGGGGGAAGCTGGCCGAATGTCATGGCAGATACCATTATGCTGCCCAATCGTTGGTACCATCTGGTGGGAACGTTTGCCGCTGATTCCGCGAAATTTTACATGAATGGCAGGTTGGCTGGAAAAAGAGCGGACAGCGGAGGCTATAAATTTTCTGACAGGCCCGCGAGGATCGGTTGTCAATACCAGATCATAGATTCTTTACAAGGACGCACCCGCCAGTTTTTCAATGGAAAGATCGATGAACTGAAGCTTTACAACTACGTTCTCGACAGCCAGACAATAAAAAAGAGATACGACTCCCTCAAACCAGCGAAAGAACGCCCCTTTAAAATCAACTTCGGCATGAAAATCGCCTATGCCAAGCCCGGCGATTCGATCTGGGTGCCGATATATCTGACCAATTTTGAAAACTGGGCATTCTCCGCATCACAGTTCAATCTCAGGATAAACTCTTCACAACTATCTTTGCTGACAGTTTCAAAAGACAGCGGCATGGTGAAAAACTGGCTTCTTGACTGGAACCGCACGCTCACCGACAGTATTCCCGTGGCCGTTGCCGGTACACGGGATACGGTGAAATATGGTGAAGGGGAGTTCCTTCGCTGTCAGTATCTTGTTAAACCGACTGTGCAAGATGGCGATACCTGCCTGATTAAAATGGAAAACATCGAAATCGACGAGAATTTCCACCTTGTTTCCGCATTGACCGTTCCCGGCAAAGTCATTATCAAGGACCCGGATATCCGTTATGGAGACGTAACCGGCGACGGCCGGGTAACGGTATTCGATGCCCGGGACATCCTTTCATACGTGGTGGGAATGATCACGCTGCCTGATTCGGTCAACCATCCCTTTTTTACAAAAGTCGTCGCGGATGTGAGCGGGAATACCACCATTTCCAGTTACGATGCGGCACTGGTATTTCAGTACAGTCTCGGCATGCTGCCTGATTTTCCCGCAATGAACCGGGCCCCGCTTTTCAAGTGGATTTCCCTGCCGGCACAGGATGAGGTCGCTCATCTGAGCATTTTACTGGCATCCGACAACCCGACCGACGGGATGAAATTCAATATGACCGGCGATAATCTCAGGGGTTTCATTGCCGCGGAAATGGCCGTACGCTATGACGAGGGCGTGGCAAATATCGACAAGGGATTGATTAAAACCACGCTGCGAGGCGCAAACCTGCAATCAAAAGTCGATCAGTCACAACGACTCATAAAAATCGCCATGACGACCAATGACGACATTATCCATAACGATCCCGTGCTCCTGGCAACCATCACCCTGCCGCCCAATTCCACCTCGAATCCGTCCAATGCCTTTGTCATAAACAGGGCGTATGTGAATGAAGGTACTATCCCTACAAATGTAGTGAACGGCGGGATAGTGGGAGTGTCATTCGATCCGATGAGGAAGACAACGTCGAAGGGGGCTGCCGTGCAGGTGCGAGGTCATTTTTTGTCAATCGGTGCCGGCGCGTTTCCTGCCCAAATATCCCTTTTTTCCTTGAACGGAAGATTATTGCAGCATTACGGGATGCTTAGATGCACGGCATCATCGGTACAAATTGACCTGTCCCGCTACCGGGGAAATGTGATCGTTTATAAGGTAATAGCAAGGGATGGCAAGGCCGGTATTGGAAGAGTGGTGGTCGGAAAATGATTGTTGCGGTGAAAACGAGAGCATGCAACCGGAAGCGCGAATATAGTGCAAAACGATGGCAAAACAGGGAACTCCTGTCAGAGGTGTGGTCGTGATTATATAAATCCGGATTGAATATAGTCGGCAACCCTAAAAACGACGGCCGTCGTAAAACTGTAGTCAAGGGTTGATAGCGTCTCAGAAGACATAAAAACAAGGAGGTTTGCAAAAAATTGAAATTCCATAAGGTGACGATTTGATTTAGTACATGAGAGTACCATCACTATGCAAAGAAAGGATTGCTGCTATGAAGAAAGTACTATTAATCTGTTTTTTCGTACTGACTGGATTTGCAGGTGCCTTTGCAGCTGGTTGGACAGGTCCTGGACAATGTACGCAAATTTTCGTGTTGGCACAATATGAGGGACCTGCTGTTTGTGTTGTTACATTCAGCGGCACGCAATGGGCTTTCAAAATGGATGAACACTCGGCTTCGAACTGGGTCGACATCATTCGCGAGGCAATCTCTGCCGGTAAAACGATCCAGCTGTGGTGCACTGATGACCAGCTAACGTTTCATGATCCCCGGGGTTATTCTTACACCAAAAATCGAATGAGAGGTGTCGCCATCAATAAGTATTGAAGTAAAAGAGAGAATTATGCAAATGCCGGGGGACGGTTTGCTGTCCCCCGGCATTTTTTTTTCTTTGGGGAATCCTTCGCGAGAAGAGTAATTGTGTCGTTTTGGATTCAAAGGTCATAACGTATTTTAATCCATCAGGAAATCGAATGACGGCCAAGGCTTATACAATCAAGGCTACTGATGTGGTCGACATGGGCTGTATACAATCCGCTTAAACAGGACGATCGGGTGGCTGAAACGAAACGAAAAGCGCTCTTCATAGACAGGGACGGTATTATCAACGAAGACACCGGATATCCGCATCTGCCGGAGCAGATCAGGTTTCGTCCTGGAATTTTCGATTTATGCCGCAGTGCGATGAATAAAGGATATCTTCTTATTGTTATTACTAATCAGGCAGGTGTGGCTAAGGGTAAGTTCCCCGAGGAAGACGTTAAGGCACTGCATGTCTGGATGAAAGAGCAGTTCAAGGAGCGGGGAATCGACATCGCGGGAACCTATTACTGCCCGCACCACAAGGACGGCGTTGTTCCGGGATATGGGATTGACTGCAACTGCCGCAAACCCAAACCCGGCATGATCGAACAGGCGATATTGGATTTTGCCATTGACGTTAGCGCTTCACTTGTGGTGGGAGATAAGCTTTCGGACCGGATCGACTTCCCGGGGCTTCGAAGTGTCATTGTAAAGAGCAAGTATACGGATGAACAGTACGATACTGAAGACCTGTCCGGCGTTGAAGCATTTCTAAAATGAGGTCTAAAAATTCCCCTGCATTTCTCGTTACGTAGATCGAGGAGGGTATGTGGAAGCATCGGTAAATAAGGAACAAAAGAAAAAAGACAAGCCGGATCGCGGGATACTGCATAATCCGTGGCTATATGTCGCCGGGCTTGCTGTCGTCATCGTAATCATATTTTCCGGGTTTTTCTTTTCAGACAAAATGCTGTTGTCGTCAGACCAGCTTCACGGTCTGGATAGCCGTGTCTTTTACCAGACATCGCTACTGAAGTATCATCAGTTTCCATTTTGGTTCAACCCACGGCTGGGCGGTATGCCTACCAATGACGCGCTGTTCGGGGATGCCTTTTATCCGATCTCGGTCGTTATGGGTATGTTGTTTCCGGTGGACCGCGCAATAGGGTTGAAAATGATCCTTCATATTTTCCTCGCCGGTCTTTTCTTTTTTCTGATGCTGCGGCGGGGATTCGGCATGTCTGCGCCGCTTTCCTTTATCGGCGGGACTTTTTATATGCTCAATCCGGAATTTTTTTCTCACCTATATCCCGGGCATGATGGAAAGATGTTCGTCATAGCATGGCTGCCGTTCATTGTCTGGCGGATGAAAGCATTGGCGGATAAAACGACCTTTCTTAATATGACCTTGCTTGGCCTTGGAATCGGCATGTCATTGCTCACCTCGCATATTCAGATGACCTACTTCGTATTATGGGGCCTGTTTGCGTATACGGTTTTTGTCGTGATACGACAGGTGGTCCGGAAAGAGCGGACCAGGGCGGTGCGTTTTGGGGGATACTGTGCGCTTGCGGTAGCGGTCGGCCTGGGAATCGGACTTATTCAATTGTATCCTTCGATGATGTATGTCCAAAACGCCTTTTCCGTGAGAGGCGTCGATCGCGGTTTTGAATATGCCGCATCATGGTCGCTTCACTGGCCGGAATTCCTGTCGTTATGGGTGCCGGAGTTCGGCAATACCCTTGATTATTACTGGGGCGGTAATCCGTTCAAGCTCAATTCAGAATACACCGGTTGTCTGGCGCTTCTGTGCGCTGTGCTTGCCGTGGCATGGAAATCCCGGCCCTGGAGATGGTTCTGGCTCGGGATCGCGGCGTTTTCAGTTCTGTACTCGCTTGGCGCGCATACGCCGGTGTTTCACCTTGCCTATGCCCTCGTGCCTGGCGTAAAAAAGTTCAGGGCATGCAGCATGATCATGTTCTGGTTTTCATTTTCCATCATCCTGCTGGCGATGCTGTTTCTCAAAGACATGGCGGCCGAGGAATTCCGAACCATGAACGATGCACACAAGAAGAAACGGACGAAGGCGCTCGTTATCACTATCGCCGCCCTGTTTGGCGTTGCCGTTCTTTTCTCCATGAAGGAGGTGGTTTCCGGCCTTTTGCCCTTTGTATCCGGGCTTGATTCGGATAAGCGAAGAATATTTGAGGCGAATTACAGCCGTAATTTTTTGCCCATGCTCTGGATGTGGTTTTTCTTTTCGGGAAGTGCCATCGCACTTGTCATCACGGCCCTTCGCGGGAAGATCAAGCCGGCCGTGGCGATTGCGGCTATCGGAATATTAGGACTCGTGGATGTTCTTCGGGTGAACGCGCAGTTCATCAGGCTGATCGATTCCCGGCCTTATTTCACGACTCCGCGGGAACTGAGCGTTTTAGAATCACGAATGGCAGCATCTCCATTCCGCATATTCCCGCTTCCCGGCTCCCTGTCGCAGAATGCCGCCGGTGTTCACGGGCTTGAAAGTGTTGACGGCTTCCACGACAATGAGCTTCGCTGGTATCGCGAATTCAGGGGTGATCAGCAAAACACGAACTATTTTGACCGATTATTGGGCTTTACTGCCAACGGTGAAGCATACCTCAAGGGGGACCAAATTGACAAGGGTAATGCTTTTCTCGACATAGCCAATGTACGATACCTCCTGGCGCGCAATGGCAGCCAGTGGATGGTGATCGAAAACAAAAACTCCCTCGGCAGGGTGTCGTTTGCGAGGACGTTCGTGGTAATGGATTCGTCTAGAATAGCGCGGGCATTGCGCAACGGCGAATACGATTACCGGAGCACCGTTGCATTACTCGAAGAACCCTCTGTCACCTTTTCAAATAAAAATGTCCCGGATTCCGGATCGGCACAGCAGCCTCCCATGGCTAGTGTGTGGCAGCGATATACCCCGAATCATCGAGCGGTGAAGGTAACCGTTCCGGATAACGGCTATTTACGGATATCCGAGGTGTATTATCCGGGATGGAAGATATACGTTGATGGCAAACTTTCTCCATTATACCGCTGCGACCTGGCGTGGATGGCGATACCTATGACAAAAGGTGAACATCTGGTGGAAATGAGACCACACTCGCTCTATTTCGCCATGGCGGCAAGGATCACCTTCTCGCTTGCAATTCTATTATGCCTGTACTGGATTGCGGTTGCCGTAAAAAAAGGGTGGAAAACACGGCTGCCGGGGACGGCAGCCGTATGACGGTTGTCACGCGGTCAAGAAAGCCGGGATGAACACAACTACTATTCGTCATTATATATACCGCAGCATCACCATCGTACTAGCCGTGGTGCCGATCGTCTGGATTTACTGGCGCCTCGATTTTTCCCGTCTCATGGAGTATATACCGCGGGTCGCCTGGTGGACCATTCCTGTTTTGTGCGGATTCATCATTCTTTCGACCATGCTGCAGGGAGTGCGGTGGTGGATCGTACTCAGGGCTTTTATTCCCGACCTATCGTTTCTGCGAGCCATGTCGTATCATTGTATCGGTGTTTTTTATTCAATCGTGCTGCCCACAAGCGCTTCTGCCGATGTCGTAAAAACAGTTCTGATGTCGAAAAAAATCGATTATTCTGTCGCCTGGGGCGCAATTCTTGTATGCAGAATCCTTGGTTTTTTCACGCTGGTCATGTTTTCGATATACGGTCTCCTCACCATTGACCGCACGTTTCTTCCTCAGGGATTCTGGTTTTCGCTCGGCGCCGCCGTTGCCGTAATGACCGTAGTTTTTCTTCTTTCCTTTTCAAAGCGATTGACGTCGCCGTTTCGTCCGGTGGTCCAGAAAATCACGCCGGTCAAACTGCTGTCGATTATCGAAAACCTGCGCCAGGGAATCTACCTGTACCGCACGAAAACCGGATCACTGGCGGTTTTATTCCTCATCACCTGTGTGACGCAGTGTACCTTGGTGCTTCTCGGGTGCGTGACGCTCTATGGCGTCGCGGGACGATTTTTATTGTCCGATTACTTTGCCTTTATTCCGATTATAGAAATAGTCGCGAATGCCGGACCGACACCGAACGGAATCGGTGTCCGGGAAGGAGGTACGGCGCTCTTTTTCAAATATTTGGATATTTCAAATGAGCAGCTTGGTATTTATGTGTTCATTACGTTGTTTTTCGCTATTGCGGTCAGATTACTAGGGGGTATTGCGGTAGTACATGGTATGATAAAGAAAAAAAAGTGAATACAAAACATCCTTTCAGGGGAAACTGTGCGATTTGATTATAACGAAGTAAACAAGAGCAGGATAGCCAATATTCTGAGGTTTCACGGCCCGTGGTATCTTTTTAAAAGGATCTGTTACCGCCTGTTTCTGCAACCGGCAATTCTTCTAAAGAAGGAGAAGATATTCACCGTCCGCGGCATTGATTATCGCTATTTCCATCACTCATATAATACTACATTCATTAACGAACGCGCCGTTGAAATTCCTTATTTCAGGCGCATAGTTTATTCCTGCCTCCGTGAGGGTAAGAGGGTTCTCGAGCTGGGAAACGTTCTTTCACATTATGGAAACACTTCCTGGGATATCGTGGATAAATTCGAGAAAGGGGAGGGAATTGTCAATATCGACATAATGGATTTTAAACCGGCTCAGCCGTATGATTGTGTGACTGCAATTTCCACCTTTGAACACATCGGATTTGACGAGCAACCGAGGGATGATCAGAAAGTACTTCGTGCGCTTGAATACATACGGCAGACAATTGTCAAACCGGGCGGTGAGCTTGTATTCAGCATTCCTGCCGGATACAATCCTCATATTGAAGAGCATTTAAAAACGGGGAGAATAACCGGAAGTCAACTTATTCTGATGAAACGGCGGGATTGGAAAAATAACTGGATTGAAATTGAAAGCCTGGAAGAGGTCATCGGGCTTCCGTATCGCCTATACGCTCGCGGATTGATTATTCTTCACCAACGTATATCTTCCTGATGATTGTATCGTAGTCATCCCGAAACGACCTTCCGGTACCACGCCTCCTGATGCGCCGCGATTTTTCCCCAGGTGAAATTGCGTGCCCATGCCGGACCGTTTGATCCGAGGCGCGCCCGCAGTTCGGGATCAGACAGGAGGCGTGAGATCGCAAAAGCCAGTTCGTCGGTGCTTTCCGGAGTGATCAGGAGCCCGGTTTCAATATCGCGGATGGATTCTTCCAGTCCGCTGATCCGCGCGCCTATGGTCGGTTTTGCGCACGCCGCCGCTTCAATCGCGGCAATGCACCACCCCTCGAAACGTGACGGCATGCAGACAAGGGTGGCATGACGGTACAGATCGGCCTTTAAAGAATCGGGTACGTTTTCATGAAAAGAGATCCGTGCCCTTTGCGGCGAACGTTCGATTCTGCGTCTGAGCCACTCGGTGTCGTGGCGTGACCCCCTTCCGGCAAGGACTAGGCCATGACGCTCGTGCGAGTCCGCGATGCTTTCAAAGGCGTCGATCAGGAGGTCGATACCCTTCATGTACACATCAATTCGGCCAAAGTACAGGATATATTCCTTGTCGCCCCCGGTTTCGTGCAAAAGCTCTTCATTAAAGCCGGTCGCGATGGTTTCCACCATCCGTTTGCCGTAGCGGGACCTGATGGTCTGGGCGAGCGCGTGGTTGATGCAGATGAAATGCCTGCCACCCGCGAGCGCGAGCCATTCAGCCAGAACGGAGAAAAAACCGAAAACCGCATACTTCCGCCAGGGACCGGATCCGGTCAGATGAAACAGTTCAATGATGGTGATCCGGTTCCGGAACAGGAATGAAATGACCGGAGAGAATACCGAGTAACCGATGACGATAAGATCGGCTTTCACGAACAGTGAGTGAATGGTCGCCAGAAGGGAATAGGAGATCCTGCTCGACAGATAGCTTGGGCTCCACCCCAGAAAGGAAAACGCGACACCGTTGTCACGGTAGTTTCGGCATCCCCAATAGGCACCGCAGTAAAAGGCGATGTCGTGCCTGGCAGCCAGGATCCGGTGGATCTCGAGGTCCCGGAAAGCGCCCCCGCCTCCGCACCAGGGGTTTTTTACATGATCGTAGGAGTAAAAGGCGATTTTCACGGGAACCTGTGTTCGGTGATTGGAATGGTATAAAATAGATGCTTATTGAAGAACCGTTCCAGCAGTTTGTATAATCCTATACATGCAAGAGGGGTCGCCGAACTGATGTCGGGTACGGTCTCCTACACCTGATGATGAAATAACGCGTGGAGCAGGTCGTATGTTTAGAGGTGGTTCAAACACATGAAAGGAGGTTGTGCATATGCTGGATCTTTTTAAAAAATCGTTATACGCGTCCATTGGCCTTGCCATGGTTTCACGAGAAAAAGCGGAACAGCTGGGAAAAAAAATCGCGAAAGAAGCAGAGATGTCTGAAGCGCAGGGACGGAAATTCGTCGAGGATATTGTAAAAAAGTCTGAAGAGACAAAGCTCACGATCGAACGAATGGTACAGAACAAGGTCGAAGCGGTTCTTAAAAAGACAGCCATTCCCACGAGAAGGGAGCTGAATGAACTGCGGGAACGAATAGGCAAGCTTGAAGGCGCATCCTCCCGGCGTGGTAAAAAGGCCGAATCGGCATGATGCTCTGGAGGGCTGCTCGAAGGTACCGCCACATTACGCGGTATGCCGAGATCGCGGCCGTGCTTGCCCGATATGGTTTCGGGGACTTGCTGTCCAGGCTGCGGGTCCACCGCTATCTCAGGGCAGGGAGAAAAATACTTCGCATTAAACAGAGCGAACAGCTTGAGCGTGTTTCGCACTGGGACCGGGTGCGGATGGCGCTTGAGGAACTGGGCCCCGCGTTTATCAAACTGGGACAGTTTGCCAGCAACCGGCCGGACATGCTGCCGCTGGACCTTGTCGTGTCCCTTGAAAAGCTTCAGGACGCGGTGCCGCCGTTTTCATCTGCTGAAGCACAGGCGCGGATCGAGGCGGAGCTGAAAAAGCCCATTGATGAGCTGTTCGCACGATTTGACCGGCAGCCGTTCGCCTCAGCCTCGGTCGCTCAGGTGCATCGCGCGCAGCTTGCCAGCGGCCAGGAAGTGGCCGTGAAGGTGCAGCGTCCGCGCATTGAGGAGATCGTTGCAATTGACCTCGAGATCATGCAGCATCTGGCCCTGCTTCTTGAGAAGCATTTTGAGGAATTGCGGGTGCTGCGCCTGCAGCAGCTTGTCGACGAATTTGCCGACGCGCTCCGAAGGGAACTCGATTTTACCGCTGAAGCGCGCCATTTTGAAATTTTCGCTGCGAATTTTCGAGACGATCCGGACGTCCATATCCCGCTTGTTTTTCGTGACTATACCTCCAGAAGGATCATTACCACGGAATTCATCCATGGCAAAAAAATAACGAGTGCCAGGGATCTGTCAGATGCAGGGCTTGATCCTGCGGTGATCGCCGGTCGCGGTACGCGTGCGATTCTCAAACAGATATTCATCCATGGTTTTTTCCATGCCGATCCCCATGCCGGCAACATTATCATCATGGAACACAACGTGATTTCGTTTATCGATCTCGGCATGGCCGGCATCCTCACGCCGACCACACGGCGCCGCATAGGCGCGATCATCGAAGGATTCGTGCGGCGGGATCCGGAAGCGATCGTTCGCGCACTGTTCGGATTGTCCGACCAGCGGTTTGAGCAGCGCGAGTACCTGGAACACGAGATTGCCGAGCTTTTACAGGAGTACGCAACGGCACCATTGAGGAGCATTAACATCGGCGGCCTGCTGCAACGACTTTCCCGTATCATGGTAGAACACAAATTCCGGCTTATTCCGGGATTTTATCTGCTAGTCAAGTCGCTCGTGACGCTTGAAGGTATCGGGTACCGTCTCGATCCGGATTTCAGCCTCATGGAATCGGTCGAGCCGTTTGCCCGGAAGCTGATCGGCGAGCGGTACGGACCGGTCCATCTTGCCCGGGAGACCGCGGATACGGCCTCGGAGCTTGCGGCACTGCTTCGTGATGCGCCGAGTGAAGCCCGCGATATTCTCTACCTGATAAAAACCGGACGTCTCAGGATCGAGTTCGTGCACAGAGGAATTGAGCCGGTCCTCAATAAAATGGACCTGCTCGTGAACCGTATCGTGTATGGTCTTGTCCTGGCGGCACTGGTGATCGGATCCTCGGTCGTCGTTCTTTCCGATATTCCGCCAAAAGTGTACGGGCTGCCGCTCATCGGGGTCGCCGGTTTTATCACGGCCGGCATCATGGGATTCTGGCTGCTCGTTTCCATGATACGCAATAAGAAAATGTAGTGGTCCGTGAATAGGTACGTCTAAAAATCGTTTCAAACAGCGCCCATGTTCTATTTTATACTCCCCTGACCGGCATGGCAGCCGGTACCCGTCATCTCGAACGATCGAAAGAAACACTCGCCATTATAACCCTATGGGGTATCGTGGGGGATACATAATTAACATCTTAAAAGGAGATGCCAACGTGGGTAAATTAGCCGGAAAAGCAGTGGTGGCGCAGGGTGGAGGCCCGACCGCCGTTATCAATCAGAGTCTTGTCGGCGTGGTGCTGGAGGCCAGAAAATTCGATTGTATCGAAAATGTCTATGGCGCGCTTCACGGTGTGAGCGGTATCATAAGCGAGCAATTCCTTGACCTTGCCCAGGCCACGACGCACAATCTCGAGATGGTTGCCAAAACGCCGGGGTCGGCCATGCTGTCGACGCGCGACAAACCGAACGAGGAATATTGCGCAAAAATTTTTCAGGTTCTCAAAGCGCATGATGTCCGCTATTTTTATTACATCGGGGGAAACGATTCGGCCGACACCTGCAGGATCGTCAATGAGAATGCGCATACCGCCGGTTATGAGTTGCGCGTCGTGCACATTCCCAAGACCATAGACAACGATCTGCTGGTAACGGACCACTGTCCCGGTTACGGTTCCGCGGCGCTCTTTGTGAGCAAGGCATTTGCCGGCATCAATCTCGACAACAGGAGCCTTCCCGGCGTGTATATCGGCGTAGTCATGGGACGCAATGCGGGCTTTTTGACGGCGGCAAGCATTTTCGCGAAAAAGTATCCCGATGACGGACCACACCTTGTGTATGTCCCTGAAAAGCCATTTGCTGTCGACAAGTTTCTTTCCGATGTTGAAAAAGCCTACAATGAATTCGGCCGCTGCGTGATAGCCGTATCAGAAGGCGTCTGCAATGCGCAGGGCGAGCCTGTCGTTACCACGCTTACCACAACCGATGAGCGGGACGCCCACGGCAATATCCAGCTTTCGGGGACCGGAGCGCTCGGCGATGCGCTCGGCGATATCATCAAAAAGAAGCTTAAAATCAAGCGCGTTCGCTGCGATACCTTCGGGTACCTGCAGCGGAGTTTCCTCGGCACCATATCGCCGGTGGACGCCAATGAAGCGCGTGAAGTCGGGGAGAAGGCGGTGCAGTTTTCGGTGTGGCACAACGTTGACGGCAGTGTCGCCATACGACGCACCGGCGACTATTCGGTTGAGTATTTCCTTACCCCGCTGGCGACGGTGGCGAGAAAAGCGAAGTCCATGCCGGACGAGTATATTGACGCGGCGAACTCTACCGTCACGCAGGAGTTCAAGAATTACGCGCGCCCGCTCGTCGGGGACATGCCGGAGTATGACCGGATTTCAGCGCCCGGAGTGACGAAGGTCCTGAACAAGTAAACGTCAAGCCGGTAGTGGGGGCAGTCATGTCAGCGGCCGGCGCGCGCCGGCCGCTTTCTGTCCGGTGGATCCGTCAGAGAGAACATATCCCCTAGCAGCGAGCGGGGTGCAATGGCAGTTCCACGTCGAGGCGGAGTATTTTTATGAAGCGAGACGAGTTCATCACCATCATGACCTGTATATATATTAGAAGATAGCAATCAGGTATGAACACACGCCGGACCGGAAGTGAATGCAGATGATGTTCGATATGGTGCAGAAAAAGGGAGACCGTGAGTTGCTTGATGGAAGGGTAACAGTGTATGCCGTAATCGATATGGACCCTGCCGAGCTAATGACGACGAAGCACACGTTCGCTTCAATGGTCCACAGCGGATTTCTGGTCTCCCAGGGAAACTTCAAGGACCAGTACAATTTCCGGGATTTCTTAAAATCGGAACTTGGCATTACGCTCGAAGACGGGCTTGAACAGGGCCTTGCTCAGCTCCTCGAACGCATGGACGGCCTTGAGTCCACGCTTGACCCGCAGAAACTGAAGGAACGTCTTGAGTCCATGGATGACCTTAATGACCTTATCCCGACCCCGGCAAAAATCGTCCCGTTTCATACCGAAGAGGAGATCCTCACGCAGGAGGGCGATGTCTTCTTTGCCGGGACCTTCAGGAACGTCGGCAATGCGGTACTGACGGTACAGGCGTTGCCCATGCTGTATCAGGCACGGTTCCGGGAGCAGGAAGCTGGACGCATCAAAAACGAGATCGAAACGCTCATTTCCCAGATCGAAAAAGGCGATTCCCGGCATTCCCTTGCATCCCCCGAAACCGATGCCGATAAATCGACCGAAGAGCATCTCCTGCGGGATTTTATTCCAAATATGCTGTATTCGCGCAAGGAGGCACGCAGCTTCGATGCCACGGTACGGGAGTTCAGGGCCGCCATGAAGCAATACCGGTTTCCGGAAGATATCGATGCAATCATTGCGATCATCAGCAGCACCAAAGAGTTGACGGAAAAGGACAACCGGCTCCTGGAGCTTTATACGAAAAAGATAACCAGCGTGGAAAAAGAGGATTTCAAGGCGGTCGATGCCGTGGCCCGTGAGATAAAACAGTTACGGGATGCCGATACCTGATCTATGGCAGGACCGCGTCATTCAACCCCGCTCCGGTGGCAGTGCCGGTGCGGTTCTACGAAGAGTGCATGCGTATGGATCCCGATGTCGGATTGATGGCGCGCATCATAGAGCACACCCCGATCGGTATCGTCATTCTCAGGATTGACCGGACCATACGGTACGTCAATTCGCTCGCGGCTCATCTTTTAAACTGCGACCGCGAATCCCTGCTGGATACCTCTGTCGACCCGTTTATCGTTGACCGCCCGAATGAAATCCCTTGGCTGGAGCTCTGGCAGCTTGTTGCGCGGGGAACCTCGAATGAAACGGTTGTCGGGATTGCTCGCAGAGAGAGCGAAGAGATAACCTGTGCGCTGACCGCCTTCCATATCGGCGGCCGTGAAACCCAGGACGACGCCATCGCGCTTGTGTTCAGGGACATTACCCATGAGGTCAGAATCGCGGAACAGCTTGAAACCAAAAACAACGAAATGGCCAAGATGAACACCGAGCTCATCCGTTCGAACGTCGAGCTCAAGCGTGTTTCCGAAATGAAGTCCAACTTTCTGAGCATCGCCTCGCATGAGCTTAAGACACCGCTCACGTCAATCAAGGGGTATTCCGATATCATCATCGACGGCATGCGGGAACGGGTTGATCCCGGCATATTCCGCATGATTGAAAGCATCAACCGCGCTGCCGACCGTCTCCATACCATCATCAATAATATTCTCGACGTTACCCGTATTGAACAGAAAAAAATCCGCCTGCGCCCCGAGAAGTTTTCGCTCGCGACGCTTGCCCGGGACTGCGTGGAAGAATGCGCACAGCTTGCGGAAAAACGGAGCATAACGTTCAACTGTTATTTGGCCCATGATATGCCGCTTTTTTACGGCGACAAGATGCGCATGCATCAGGTGTTCATCAACCTTTTTTCAAATGCGGTTAAATATTCGCCGGACGGTGCAGCGGTCGAGGTGTCGATCCAGATTGAAGAGGACACGCAGTTTCATATCCGGGTGAGCGATCGCGGTATCGGTATTGATAAGAGCGAACACAAACGCATTTTTGACTCCTTTTACGAAGTGGGCGATATCAGCAAGCACAGTACGGATCATATCAAATTCATGGGCAGCGGTATGGGGCTCGGACTTTCCATCGCAAAAGGCCTTGTGGTGCGCCATGGTGGCCGGATCTGGGTGGAGAGTGAAGGCGTTCGTCCCAACGATTATCTTGGCAGTACCTTTCACGTGTTGCTCCCGATCAGGTCGGAAATGGGATGGGATGACATTGAGAAGATCATGGATCCCAAAGTTGCAGTTACGGTCAAGAAGACGGCCGAGGCAGAAGAGCATGGGGACAGGAAACCGACCATGCTTCTTATCGATTCAGACCGTGAAGTGGTGGAAGTCGCCCGCATGGTGCTCGAAAATGCCTTCGATATACTCAACGCGACCACTGGCGAACAGGGCCTTTCCCTTGCATTCCAGTACAAACCTTCGGCAATCCTGCTCGATGCAAGCCTGTCCGGGCTCGACGGGTACCGGACCTGCAGCATTCTCAGGAGCCAGGACGAGACCCGTGATATACCGATTATTTTTCTCTCCGCTATTACTTCACAAAGCGAAATCGAACGGTGCTTCTCTTCGGGGGCCGATGATTTCATCATCAAACCGTTCAGCGGCAGGGAACTCATGGACAAGCTGTGGCGGCTTCTGCTCAAGAAAAAGGAAGAAGCGGTAAAATAGACCGCGTGGATCGGAAGCGCTCTCCCATGTAAAACAACGTGGATGAGCTTTGTCCCGTTCGGATCGGGCTGCCGCATAAAAAAAGGAGAACCGGCCGGTTCTCCTTTCAGGACATACTATTCTGGTACGAAAGGCGCTTATTTTACCTGGCGTTCAATCGTCTCCTTGTCGACATTGTCACGCAAAGCGTCTTTAAATGAGCGGTCGAGGTAGATGCGTTCGGCGTTGGGATCGTCACTGTCGATAATGTAGACCGGCGTTGGCGCATCGAGGTATCCCATGACTTCGGCATTATCAAAGACAAAGGTTTTGCTTTTTCCAATAGCAATGACAAGCTGTTTTTCAACCCAGCCGGTCTGTCCTTCGACGTTTTTAACCATGTAATGCTGGCCTTTGGAATCGAGAACCAGCAGGCGGTCCACGGTACCGACTTTGAAAATCGGCTGCTCATACACCTCGCGGATCCGGTTTTTATACACCCCCACACTGCCCTTTTTGGCCTGAACATATTTCTGGCTCTCCGCCGCCCAGAGTGCGACACTGGCCATAAGGATCACCCACAGCAGGTTGCTTAATCGCATAATCACGCTCCTTTGCTTTTTACTAAAATAATTACTCTGCTAATCAAGTATAATAAATTTTTTTCCTGAATTCAACATTTTAAAACCCTGCGTCTATGCCCGATATGCGCCGGTGATAAAGCAGACGTCCATTTCACGTGCCGCTTTGGTTTCATCGAGACGGCTGACCGACGTGCTCCTCGGGCATGCTTGGAGCGCTTCCGGGGTCTCTTTTGCGGTTATGGCGATCTGCTTCATGGCTTCGGCAAAAGCGTCGAGCGTCTCCTTGCTTTCGGTCTCGGTCGGCTCGATCATCAGTGCCTCTTTAACGATTAGTGGGAAATAAACGGTCGGCGGATGGAATCCGAAATCAATGAGCGCCTTTGCAATATCAAGGGCATGGATATTCGATTCGGTCTGCCGCTGCGCGCTCAGGACAAATTCATGCATGCACGTTTTCAGGTGGGGAATGTGGTAGTCATTCTTGAGCAACTGCATGAGATAATTGGCATTAAGGACCGCATTCTCGCTCACTTCTATCAGGCCTGACGCTCCATGCATGACAATATATGCGTAGGCCTTGAGGCACACGGCAAAATTGCCGTAAAACGGGGCAATATAGCCTATGGATTTCGGGAAATCGTAATCAAGGGCGTAGGTATTATCGGCCCGTTTGGCAATCCGGGATATTGGAAGGAAGGGTTCCAGGTGTTTTTTTACCCCGATCGGCCCGGCGCCCGGACCGCCGCCGCCATGGGGGGTGCCGAATGTTTTATGCAGATTCACATGCACCACATCGAACGCCGCGTCTCCAGGTCTGAACTTGCCCAGAATGGCGTTTAGATTGGCGCCGTCATAATAGAGCTGGGCATCAAACCGGTGGGCGAGCGAGGCGATTTTTTCAATCTGCGGGTTGAACAGGCCGAGCGTGTTCGGATTGGTCATCATGATGCCGGCGGTGTGATCGTTCACCATTGATTCCAGCGCCGTGAAATCGATCAGGCCTGTTGCGGAGTCGGTCGGCACTGAGCGGACCGTGAATCCCGCGATGGCCGCGCTTGAAGGATTGGTGCCGTGCGCTTCATCCGGAATGAGGATCTCGGTTTTGCGGTTGCCTTTGTCGCGGTGGTAGGCGGCAATAAGCATCATGCCGGTGAGTTCACCGTGGGCGCCCGCAAGGGGATGCACCGAAAAGGCGTCCATACCAAGAATTTCGCAGAGCAGCCGCTCGAATTCATAGAGAACCGCAAGCGCTCCCTGTGTCAGCATGCCGCCGCGCCGCAGTTGCGGCAGGAGCGGATGCAGTGCGGAAAATCCCTCAAGGGAGGTTATTTTTTCCAGAATTTTCGGGTTGTACTTCATGGTGCATGAGCCCAGCGGATAGAAACAGGTGTCAACACCCACGTTTTTTCGCGAAAGGGCGGTGAAGTGACGCACCACGTCGAGCTCCGAAAGCTCACACAGCTCAGCGTCCTTCTCGCGCAGGTAATTCGCCGCAATGGACGTCTGGACAGGAACGTCAAGAGCAGGGAGCGACACCCCTTTCCGTCCCTGGACCGATTTTTCGAATATCAGCGGCATACGACGGCCTCCAGCGCTTCGGCAAGCTGTCCGATTTCGTATTTGGTGCGTTTTTCAGTGACCGCGATGAGGAGGTAGTTATCCATGTCCCTGTAGTATCGGCCAAGCGGAAAGCCGGCAGCGAATCCGAGCTCGATCATGCGGCCGACACATTCACCGGCATCACCGGGGAGTTTGACCGTGAATTCGTTGAACGTGGGCGAGGACTCCATTACTTTTACCGAAGGAATGGCCTTGATCCGTTCCTTCGCGTAGTGCGCCTTGTTCACGCAGAGCCGCGCCACCTCTTTGAGTCCTTCTTTTCCGACAAGGCTCAGGTACAGGTGCGCCCGCAGGGCGCACAGAGACTGGTTGGTGCAGATATTTGAGGTGGCTTTCTCGCGGCGGATGTGCTGTTCGCGGGCCTGCAGCGACAGCACGTACCCGGTCCTTCCGGCCCGGTCGACGGTCCGCGCAACGATCCTGCCCGGAATCCGCCGGATGAGCGACTTTTTCGCGGCCAGAAAACCGAGATACGGCCCGCCGAACGAAAGCGGCAGCCCCAGCGACTGTCCCTCGCCGGTGGCAATGTCGAAACCCTGCTCGCCCGGTGTTTTCAGGAGCGCGCACGCTATTGGATAGACGGTCTGGATGGTCATGATTCCCGACTGTCGTGCTTTTTTCACGATGTCGGTGTGGTCGTCAATCACCCCGAAAAAGTTCGGATTCTGCAGGATGACCGCCGCGATTGAATCGTCGAGGGCATCAAATACCGCCGTGCGATCGCTTTGTCCGTGGGACACGGGTATTTCAACGAATTCAATCGAAAGATTGGCCGTATAGGAGTAGATCATCTTCCGGTAAATAGGATTGACCCCTCCGTCAAGGACCACCGTGCGCCTGCCGGTCACGCTCACCGCCATTTGGCACGCCTCGTACAGTGCCGTGCCTCCGTCGTAGAGAGAGGCATTGGAGACGTCCATACCGGTCAGACGGCAGATGTCGGTCTGGTATTCGTACATGGCCTGCAGCGTTCCCTGCGACACCTCCGGCTGGTACGGGGTATAGGCGGTATAGAATTCGCTCCGGGAGGCGAGCGCATCGACTGCCGCAGGAATAAAGTGATCGTAAAATCCGCCGCCGACGAAACAGGTGAGATGCGAATAGTTCTGACGGGCAAGGTGTTCAAAATGGGTATAGGCATCGAATTCGGATTTCGGTGTCCCTAAAGAAAAGGATTTCGGGCGCAGGGATGACGGGATATCGGAGAAAAGCCCGTCAATCGTATTGACGCCGCACGCGTGCAGCATCGCCAGCCGTTGTTCCGGTGTCGTCGCGATATAGCTCATGCTTCGCTCGAGACAAAGGCGTCATAGGCGCCTGCATCCAGGAGATCCGAGGTTTCGGTGTCCATGACGCCCGACACCTTGAAGATCCATCCTTCGCCGTAGGGGTCACTGTTGATTTTCTCAGGTGCTGACTCCAGATCGCTGTTAACGCTTTCAATGCGGCCCGAGAGCGGGGAATAGAGGTCGCTGGCGGCTTTCACCGACTCGATCACCCCGCATGGCGCGCCGGCCTTGACCTGGGCTCCTATCCTGGGCTGTTCCACAAAAGTGATGTCTCCCAGCGCTTCCTGAGCATGGGCAGTGATGCCGACCGTTGCGGTACTTCCCTCGACAATGACCCATTCGTGCGTTTTGGAATACTTGCGATCAGTGGGTGTGGTCATAGGTGAAAATCCTCCTTCAGGCAGTGACAGTGAAAAGTGAAAATAATTAAGTGCAGAGCTGAAAACACGAAGGCGCGGAATGGAAAGACGGTTGCAGATGATGAAGGTGAAAAAGCATATCACGTCATCCAAAAACCCGGTTTTCTTGATAAGAACGGACCAGGAAATTATAATTGGGATACCAGATACATCCCTATCAAGGGAATTCCATGCTGTATGGTGGCGATCAAATTCGATAACCGATCTGAAAGGGGTCTTGCGTGAAAAAAGCGCTTGTGTGCGGGGCCGGCGGTTTTATCGCGGGTCATCTTGTGAAAAAGCTGAAACGGGAGGGGTACTGGGTCAGAGGCGTGGACATCAAGAGACATGAATTCGCCCCTTCACCGGCAGACGAATTTTCCATCCTCGATCTGCGCGAGGAGGCGGATTGCCAGAAAGCGCTTACGCTTGGAAGCGGGACATTTGACGAAGTGTACCAGCTCGCCGCCGACATGGGAGGAATGGGTTTTATCCACAGCGCGGAATGCGAGATCATGCGCAACAGCGCGTTGATCAACATTCATATGACCCATACCGCCCAGAAACTGGGGGTGCCTCGATACTTTTTTTCTTCGTCGGTATGCGTTTACCGGGACATGAAGCCCGGTGAACCTGAAATGACCGAAAAGGAGGTTATTCCCGCGCATCCCGACAATGAATACGGCTGGGAAAAACTCTATGCGGAGCGCATGGCGCAGGCCTACGGGCGCAACAAGGGAATGAAAGTGCGCATTGCCCGGTTCCAGAACTGTTACGGACCCGAAGGCACGTGGCAAGGCGGACGCGAAAAGGCCCCCGCAGCCCTTTGCCGCAAGGTGGCTGAAGCCGGGGACGGCGGGTCCATAGAGGTGTGGGGGGACGGCAGCGCCGTGAGATCGTACACGTACATTGACGATATGGTGGAAGGTATCTATATGCTCATGCAGTCGGATCTGGAGGGAGCGGTCAATATCGGTTGCCCGGAGTACGTCACGGTCACGGAACTCGCCGCCGTTATCGCCGACGTGGCCGGAAAAAAAATCACTCTCAAACATGTCGAGGGGCCGGTGGGCGTCCAATCACGCAACTTTAGCAATGAACGGATATATTCCATAGGCTGGCAGTCCCGTTTCCCGCTCAGAGAGGGAATCGCCCGCACCTATCCATGGATCGAAGAGCAGGTGAAACGTGCTGCCGCTCGAATGAGCTGAGGGCAAGAGGCGAAAACGGGCATGGATCCGCGGTACCCGACCCGTGCGCAAACGCTCGCATGTTCGCAGGGGTGCTGCTGTTCTATCCGAGGAAATCCGACAAATCAGCCCGGCCCGTTGCGTTTTTGTAAAACGGCAGAGCCGTTATCTCGCCGGGGAGTTCATCACGTTGTGTTTTTATTGCCACGGGTGTTCCGGCCTCTGAGAAATCAAGGGCGATATAACCAAGCGCCAAGGCTCGCGAGAGGGTAGGCGAGAAGCTGCCGCTCGTCACTTTGCCTATGGCGTTTCCGGCGGTATCGGTTACGGTGTCGCCATGCCGTGCCGCCCTGCGGCCGGACAGTTGAATGCCGCACAGAAGTCGCTTTTTTTGTGATGCGTCGAGAACGACGTCTGATCCGATGAATTTTTTATGGCCGTCGATGGCGCGGGAAAGACCTGATGCTGCGGCATTGGTATGTTCGTCGAGTTCATGGCCGTAAAGCGGATATCCCATCTCAAGCCGCAGCGTGTCGCGCGCACCGAGCCCGGCGGGCAATGCTCCCAGTTCGATGCACTCATTCCAGAACGCTTTTGCGCGATCGTGCGACGTATAGATCTCGAATCCGATTTCGCCGGTATAGCCGGTCCGGCTGATGAGTACCTCGTCTCCTTTATAGCGGTTTTTGGCCCACGAGTAATATTTCATGTTGCCGATGGGGTGCTCCATGAGCCGCTGCATTATTCGAGCCGATTCGGGACCCTGCAGGTCGATCTTGGCGGTTTCGCCGGAAAGGTTTGCCAGTTGCGTGCCTGAAGAGAGGTGTGCGCCGATCCACTCGAAATCGGTCTCGGTGGTGGCCGCATTCACCACCATGAAAAACTCAGTGTCATCCATCCTGTAGAATATCTGGTCGTCAATAACGCCGCCGGTTTCGTTGCAGATGAATCCATACCGGCAGGAGCCGACCTTCACGCCGGCGACCGGACATGAAAGCACGGCTTCGAGATCGGCAACGGCACGCCCGCCGCTGATGCGGAACTCTCCCATATGGCAGGTGTCAAAAATAGCCGCTTTTTCACGCGCGGCCTTGTGTTCATTGATGATTCCGCTGTACTGGATCGGCATAAGGTACCCGCCGAAAGGCGCCATTCTGGCGCCAAGGGCGACATGGGTCTCGTACAACAAGGTCTTTTTCAAACAGGGCTCCTCGCTATTGCTGTGAACAGTGCTGGCGCGATCGCCACGCCGGATCGAACGCATCGGCCCACGATTGTATTTCGGGACCAACATCACAAAGGTTGTTTCCTGAAAGGTCCAGCATGGGAACCTTTTTATCGTGGGGTTGTATGGTCAGACCGCGGATACGGTTCATGCCTGGCGGTAACTCGGTCAGCTTGTTGTATCCAAGATTGAGCACGGTAAGAGCGGTGCAGCGGGAAAGCGATACCGGCAACCTGGCGATGCTGTTCGATGAGCAATCAAGAATCCTGAGTGCGGCCAGATTGCCGATACTGTCGGGAAGCGATACAAGCCGGTTATGGGAAATCGAAAGCCGCGTGAGCCCCAAAAGCCCGGTTATTTCATCCGGCAGTACGGCGATACGGTTGGTATCGAGCACCAGCCAGCGGAGGTTTTTTGCCGAGGCGATCGCCTCGGACAGACGGGCAATCCTGTTGTGCGCGGCATACAGGTCGGTAAGGGCGCGCAGACAGAAGAGCGTGGCCGGAAGTTCGGTCAGGCGGTTTCCGGAAAGATCGAGGACACGCAGTGAAGTCAGGCTCCCCGCACTCGGGGCAAAGAGCGGAATATCGTTGTTCGCAAGCGAAAGCACCTCGAGGTTCGAAAGGCTGTCAAATAGAGGAGGCAGTTTTTCAAGCTTGTTGTTGTCAAGATAGAGATATTTCAGGGAACGCATGTCTGCGATGTGGTCCGGGAGCGAGCGGATTGCATTGCCTTTGAGCGAAAGCAGCTCAAGAGCCGCGAGAACGACAAGTGAGTCTGGAAAACGTGAAAACGAATTGCTGTCCAGCATGCATGAGGTGAGCGACCGAAGGCCTGCAAGTTCGCCGGGAATGGAGCGCAGCCTGTTTGACGACATTCTGAGGTCGGTGAGCTCTTTAAGGGAACCGAGCGCGGCGGGAAGGGATTCAAGCCGGTTATGGTTAAGCGAGAGGACCTTGAGCTTTGAAAGCTTTCCTATCGCTTCGGGGAGAACAGTCAATGCACGCGATGAAAGGTGAAGCGCCACGATACGATTGCCTGACGTGTCGGCAACGGCATGTATAGATAGCTGGTCCTGTCCGTTGGTGTCGAGAATACAGCGCACGGCCAATGAATCATCAGTTCGCACGGCAGCATGTGCGGATGGCGACGTTGAAAATAACAGCAGTACCAACGGAATAAACACGCTACAACGGTCGGCTCGTAATGTCACGGTGCGGTGCTCCTCACGGCGTCTTAAAATTACGTTTTGCCGGGCCGGAAAAGAGATATGGCGGACGCTCCGTACTGTTTCCTCTCTGTCAAAAGCGACGCGAGGAAAGACTGGAATGTCGGCGGATGGACAAAAGGAATGAATCCCTTGCTTTGTCATCCGACCGGAGATATATTCCTTTAAATGTCGATTCCAAACCATCATCATACAATCGGAAAGGAGCGCGTATGGCCAGGATCAGCAAAGGACAGTTGGAAAAACTCCAGAAAAAGTACAAGACCGATGAAGCCATTGGAGACCTGTTCGGTATCTCTCGCCAGGCGGTCCATCAGCTTCGATCCAAATACGGCATTAAAGCCGTAAAGGACAAACACGCCGAACGAAATCAGGACATCATGCGGCAGTATCAGCATGGCACGTCAGGCACCAAACTGGCGAAAAAGTTCAGGCTTTCCATTTCGCAGGCATACCGGATTATCAATTTAACAAAAAGCAAAAAAGCACGAAAACGATAGCGGGGCCCGTCGCTCGTTTTCCCGGACGCACCGGAAGACCGCAACTATTCCGGCGGGCATTCTCCCGCGGACTTCGCAGGTCGCAACTCCTTTCGCTTCCGTACCGGCACGGGAAAATGGGAAGCGATGGGGTATTCCCGCAGCATGATCCGAAATGATGCAGGGGAAAGCATCCGCTCACCACCGGGAGGTACCATGACCACCGGCTTGATCAATGCGCAAAAAAAAGAAGCTATTGTTCTGTTCGCGATCGCGGCGGCACTTTGTTGCACCCCGGCGCAGGGCGCCGTGAAAAAGAAAGGAGCAGCCATGCCATCGATTTTGCTGGAAAGCCCGGCATTCGGGCATAAACAGTCGATCCCGCAGCGTTATACGTGCGACGGAGAAGATGTATCTCCGCCGCTTGCGTGGAAAAACGTGCCTCCGGAAGCAAAAAGCATCGTGCTCATCAGTGACGATCCTGATGCTCCGGCAGGCGACTGGGTGCATTGGGTCGTGTACGATCTGTCGCCCGAGGTTGACACGCTTCCGGAACATATAATGGCCACCGATACCATTCTTGCGGGCAAGGGAAAGCAGGGGAGAAACGATTTCCGGCGCATCGGGTATGGAGGTCCCTGTCCTCCAAGCGGTACCCACCGTTATTTCTTCAAGATCTATGCCCTTGATACAATGCTCAATCTGCCGGCGGGCAAAACCAAAAAGGAGATTGAACAGGCCATGAAGGGACATGTCCTGGCGCAGGGCGAGCTGATAGGCACGTATCAGAGAACGAGGTGAACCTCGATACGGGTATCTGCATTTTTCATGCCATCAAATACTATTTTGTTTGAGGTCCTAAAGTGAGAGGGGAAAGGTGAGATCCGGAACGCCGCCAGGAACAGCCATTTTCACAAATGCACGGGAAGCGGCCGCATGGCTGGCCCCGCAGCGGAAGGCCGGAAAAACGCTCGTGACCACCAACGGATGTTTTGACATCATTCATTCCGGTCATGTGCGGTACCTGTACGAAGCCGCCGGGAAAGGGGACCTGCTGGTCGTGGGCGTGAATGCGGATGCGACCGTGCGAAAACTCAAGGGGGAGGGGAGGCCGCTTCGGGACCAGGCCGACCGCGCTTTTACCATCGCGGCGCTTGCCATGGTCGATGCAACTTTTATTTTTAATGAGGAAGACCCCCGCGACTTTATTGAAACGCTCAAACCCGACGTGCATGTGAAGGGGGGAGACTATTCACGGGACATCATTGAGCGTGAGGCGGTCGAACGCAACGGCGGGACGGTTGCGATCGTTTCATACAATGAAGGTTTCTCCACGAGTTCTATCGTCAGGAAAATACAATCGAAAAAGACCACGGCCGGCAATACCATGTAGCATGGCGGCGGTACGCAACAGTCGCGCTCCGCAGGCTCCCCGGCCTTTAATACAAAACAGCGGTAATTTTTTTTCAGGATGTGCACCATGGCCACCATGACGACCGAAAAAATGCTGGAAGAACGTTTGCAGCAGAATCCGGATTCACTTGCCTTTTCCCGGCTTGCCGATATTCACCGCAAGGCGGGAAACATATCCCGGGCCATTGCGCTGTGCACCAAGGGGGTGGAGCAGCACCCTGCCTATGTCACCGGTCGTATTATCCTCGGTCGCTGTTACCTGGAGCAGGAGGACCTCGACAAGGCGGTGGATGCCTTTACCACTGTCTGCAGGATCGACCGTCGCAACATCGTGGCGATCAAGATGCTTGCCGACATTTTCCTGCGGCAGGGATTGCAGGAAAAAGCCGGAGACCTTTACACGCTTCTGGCCAGAATGGATCCGTACAATGAGATGCTGGTCCGCAGCGCTTCACAGATGAAAGGGACGGGCGCCCACGATCTGTTCGAGATTCTGGGTGTGACCGTTGAACCCGTGCAGCAGCACATGCCCGCCGCCCCGGTTCCGGAGGAGCCGCCCGTTTCGTCGCCCGAGTCCGCCCCGCCAGTTTCGGAAGAGCTGCCCGTATCCCGGCCCGAACCCGATATGGCCGTGACGCA